>CAZVTS010000017.1:0-36296 GCA_964630175.1 uncultured bacterium | reverse complement strand
GCATGGAGATCACGCAGTTCACCTACTTCCAGCAGGTCGGCGGCTTCGACTGCCGCCCGGTGTCCGTCGAGCTCACCTACGGGCTGGAGCGCCTCGCCATGTACCTTCAGAACAAGCGTCACGCCTTCGACGTGGAGTACGCGCCGGGCGTCACGCTCGGCGAGCTCCGCCGGGAGTTCGAAGTGCAGCACTCGAAGTACAACTTCGAGAAGTCCGACGAGGCCCTGCAACGCGACCTCTTCGACCGCTTCGAGGTGGAGGCCAACCGGCTCCTCAACGAGGGGCTCGTCTACCCGGGCTACGAGTTCGTGCTCAAGTGTTCCCACGCGTTCAACCTGCTGGACGCCCGCGGCGTGCTCTCGCACGCGGAGCGTCAGGGCTACGTGCAGCGCGTGAGGCGCATGGCGGAGACCACCGCCCGAACCTACATGCAGAGCATCGGCGAGCTGGAAGCTGCCGGCGAGAACGGGGGCAACTGACATGGCTGCCGCCACTGACCGGGCCGAAGACCGGAGCGATCTGCTGTTCGAGATCGGCACCGAAGAGCTACCCAGCTGGTACGTGAAAGAGGGCAGCGAGGCGCTGGCCGCGCTGCTGAACGAGCGGCTGGCGGCGGCCGACGTGCCCGCTACCGAGGTGTCCGCCTACGGCTCACCGCGGCGGCTCGCCGTGATAGCGCGGGGGCTGTCGACCGCCAGCGCGCTGCGTACCGAGGAGCTCCGCGGCCCGCCCGCGTCGGTGGCGTTCGACGAAGCCGGCGCCCCCACGCGCGCCGCCATCGCGTTCGCCGAGAAGAACGGGGTGGCCCTCACCGCGCTAGAGAGGCGCGAAACGGAGAAGGGCGCCTACCTCTACGTCAGCGTGCAACGCGGCGGCGTGAGGACCGCGGACCTGCTACCCGAGCTCCTGGCGCAGGTGGTGCGGGACCTGCCCGCCCCCAGGAAGATGCGCTGGGGCAGCGAGCCCACCCCGTTCATTAGGCCGGTGGCTTGGCTGCTCGCCCTGCTGGGCGGCGAAGTGATCGAGCTGGAAGCTGCCGGCGTCCGCTCGGGCGCCACCACGCGCGGTCACAGGTTCTTGGCGCCCGCCGAGCTGCGGGTGAGCCATCCCGGTTCTTACCTCAGCACGCTGGAGGGAGCCTGGGTGCTCGCCGACCGCGCCAGACGCCGCGAGTTGACGGCCGAAGGCGTGGCGCAGACGGTGACAGGTGCGGGGCTCGCGCCGTTCCACGACGCGGACCTGCTGGACGAGGTGACGGACCTGGTGGAGTGGCCCTTCCCGATCCTAGGAACGTTCGAGGACGCCTACCTGGAGCTCCCGGAGGAGGTGCTGGCCACCGTGATGATCACCCACCAGCGCTTCTTCCCGACGCGCACTCTCGCCGGTGGTCTGGCGGCCAGGTTCGTGGGAGTGTCGAACAGCCGCGTGGCCGACGAAGCCGTGGTGCGCCAGGGTTACGAGCAGGTGCTCGCCGGCCGCCTCTACGACGCGCGCTTCTTCTGGCAGTCCGATCTGCGTAAGAGCCTTTCTCAGCACGCCTGGGGGCTAACGGGCATAGCGTTCCAGAAGGAGCTCGGCTCCATGGCCGACAAGATCGAGAGGGTCGGCGTGACGGCCGAGCTGCTGCTCGGAGTGCTGGGCGTCGAAGGCGACGACGCGGAAGCGGTGCGCCGCGCTCTGCCCATCTTCCGCGCCGACCTGGCTACGGACATGGTGTACGAGTTCCCCGAGCTAGAAGGGGTCATGGCGCGCGCTTACGCGTTGGCCGAAGGGCAGTCCGCGGCCACCGCGGACGCGCTGCTTGGCGGCGTGTTGCCCAGAACGCACGACGACGACGTGCCTGACACTGCCGCCGGCGCGGTGCTGGCAGTGGCCGATCGCCTGGACAAGCTGGTGGGCTTCTTCGCCCTCGGCCGGCGCCCCACGGGCTCCGCCGACCCCTTCGGCCTCAGGCGCGACGCGCTGGCGGTGGCGCGGGTGGTGTCGTCACGCGGCTGGAAAGCGCCGCTCGAGGACCTGGTGACCGCTGCCGCGAGGCCGTACGACGGAGGCCAGGTGGAGGTAGGGACGGAGGTGCGGCAGGCGGTGGAGGAGTTCGTGTGGGACCGCGTTGCCGTGCTGCTTCAGGAGCGCGCCTCGGTACCCGTGGTGCGGGCCGCCACGCGTGGCTCCAGAAGCGTCACGGGCGCCGCCAGGCGCGTGGAACTGCTGAACACCCTGCTCGCTTCGCCAGAGGCGGCCGATCTCATGGCGCTCTACAAGCGCGCCGCCAACCTTGCTGCCAAGGCGGACGAGAGCGCCGAGGTGAACGAGGCACTCTTCCGAGAGCCCGCGGAGCAACCGCTCTTCGCCGCCCTCGACGACGCCCGGAAGGGCGTTCAGCAACTGCTGGAGGCGGCCGTCCAACAGCTGTCGCCGTGGGACCTGCGGGACGCTCCGGAGCGCACGCTCACGGGCGTGGAGGGCGCCACCGCGCGCGTCGTGGGCCTCAAGGGCCCGCTGGACGACTTCCTGGACAACGTGCTCGTGATGGTGGACGACGCCCAACTGAGGCGTAACCGCCTCGCCCTCCTGAGCGAAGTGGTGGAGGTGCTCAGGCGCTTAGGTGAGCTGGAGGAACTCGAAGGTGCCGAACAGCTGAGCTGAGCTCGTGGAAGCGACGCTAAATCAGGAGGGGCCCCGACTCGCTGGTCGGGGCCCCTGCCTGTTACTGGAGGTGAACCCGGTGGGTTCGTTCTGGTGCCGAAGGGGGGACTTGAACCCCCATGTCCTTGCGGACACATGACCCTGAATCATGCGCGTCTACCGATTCCGCCACTTCGGCCCGTGGCCGCACTCACGGCCAGCAAGGTGAGAGTGTACCTAATGGGAGGGGCGAGGCGCAAGCAGCAGCAGCCGAGGCAACACGCGCCTGCTGCGGCACTCCCGGGCTGCCTCCGGTCGCCGCCCCCGGTTATCGTTACGCCACGCATGACGCGGCGTGGCTTCAGGAACGTGGGCGACGGTTCGGCCCGGCCGCGGTGGAGGCGCGATGGAGAGTTCAGCAGGCACGAAGCAGCGCGTGGCGCTGGTGACGGGCGCGGCGGCCGGTATCGGGTTGGCGTGTGCGCAGCGACTGGCGGCGGACGGCTACGAAGTGGCGTTCGTGGACGTGAACGAGGAGGCGGGTCGCGCCCGCGCCGCGGAGGCCGGCGGGCACTTCGTGGCCGCGGACCTGAGCACCGCGGAGGGTTGCGGCTTGGCGGTGGAGCGAACGCTGGAGCGCTTCGGCAGCCTGGACGTGCTCGTGTGCAACGCGGGCGTGCAGCATATCGACGCCATCGAGGTGTTCCCCGAGGAGCGCTGGGAGTTCATTCTCCGCCTCATGCTCACGGCGCCGTTCCTGCTCACCAAGCACGCCTGGCCGGCGCTCAGGCGCTCGGGGCATGGTCGCATCGTGCACGTGGGCAGCGTCCACAGCCTGCGGGCGAGCCCCTTCAAGGCCGCCTACGTGGCTGCCAAGCATGGTCTGGTGGGCCTGGCACGCGTGAGCGCGCTCGAGGGCGGGGAGCACGGCATAACCTGCAACGTGGTGGCGCCTGCCTACGTGCGCACCAAGCTGGTGGCGGACCAGATCAAGGACCAGGCCCGCACACGTGGACTGGCCGAGGACGAGGTGGAGCAGCAGGTGTTCCTGGCGGGCCTCGCCATCAAGAAGATGCTCGAACCCACCGACGTGGCCGGAACTGTGGCCTACCTGGCTTCGCCGGAAGCGTGGGCCATCACCGGCAGCGTGCTCACGCTCGACTTGGGCTGGACGGCGCGCTGAGGGAGCGCCCACTCTGCTCGCTGGTCAGTGGAGCAGGCGACCGTTCTCGAGTAACGGCTCACCGTCCAGCAGCACCCGCCCCTCTCTCCTCAGGTCGCACACCAGGTCCCAATGGATGGCGCTCTCGTTGAGGCCGCCCGTTTCCACGTACGAACGCCCCAGCGCCAGGTGGATGGTTCCCAGGATCTTCTCGTCGTAGAGGGTCTTGAGGGTGGGGCGGTCGATATGTGGGTTGGTGCCGATGCCGAGTTCGCCCAGGAAGCGCGCCCCCTCGTCGGTGGCCAGCTTCTCGTCGAGCAGTTCCTGGCCGCGGCGGGCGGTGGCGTGCACCACGCGACCGTTCTCGAAACGTAGCTGCACGCCCTCCACCAATGCCCCGTCCACGCTGGACGGGATGTCGAACGTGATGATGCCCTCGGCGCTGCTCTCGATGGGCCCGGTGAACACCTCGCCGGAAGGCATGTTGCGCTTGCCATCCGAGTTGGCCCAGTGGCGGCCCTTGACGCTCATGCGCAGGTCCGTGCCCGGCCCCTCGATGTGCACCTCGTCGGCCCGCTCCAGGCGCTCCACCAGCGCCTGCTGACGCGCGCCCAGTTCGCGCCACCTGGCGGCCGGATCGTCGTCGAACAGGAACATGGAGCCGTAGACGAAGCGCTCGTAATCGCCCGTGCTCATGCCCGATTCCTGGGCCGAGGCGGGGGTGGGGAAGAGCGTCACCACCCAGCGCTTCGCCAGCCGTGTCCGGGTCACCTCCTGCATGCGCCGCGTAAGCCTGGCGAGCTTGGTCGTGTCGGCCCCCTGCAGGAACCGAGAGTTGTCCGGCGCCCCCACTCGAACGTAGGCGTCCACCAGCTGCATCTCGGCCAGTTGCACACGCGGTTCGGAATCCAGCAGCGCGTCGCCCGCGAGCTCCAGCACGTCCGCCGCCTGCTCCGGGTACGTGAGCCGCAGGTGCGGCTCGGCCCCGGCGGCCAACACGGCGCGGTTGAGCGCCCGCGCCAGCGGTGCCGCGCCCGTTGCCACGTCCAGCAGTACCTGCTCACCGGGCTGCACCGCCAGGCAGTACTCCACCAGCAGGTTCGCGTACTTCTCATGCAATGGATGGATCATGTCAACGACGCTATCAGACCGGCGGTACTGGCTGCGCGCAGCGAGGCTGCGGAGCCCCGACTTGCCATCACCGACGCACGGCTCCGGCGGGCGTCACTCCCCGGCCGGGCTGCGGTCCACCGCGAACGTACTCGTGCCCAGCACCACCAGGGTGCCGTCGTCGTCGAACACGTCCGTGCGCACCACCACCACGCTGCGGCCGCTACGCATGACGCGGCCCACGGCCGTGAGCCGCTTGCCGCGCGCCGGCTTCAGGTAATCCACCCGCATGTCCACGGTGGCGAGCGACGGAGCCTGCAGGATGTCGTCCAGCGTCAGTGCAGCGGCGGTGCCGGACGCCGCGTCCACCAGTGTGGCGAGCACGCCGCCGTGAGGCATCTGCCTGACCGAGTTGCCGATGTGCTCCGGGCGCAGGTTCAGCGCCACCTCCACCTCCAACTCCGGCTTGTTGAGCCGCTCGAGGGTGACGCCTAAGTGCCGGTTGAACGGGATATGTTCCTCGATCACCTGGCGCAGCACGTCTTCCGGTGAGCCGACCGCGTCACCGTAAGGGCCAGGGAAGGGGGAGGGACTGTTGCTCATACGGGAATGCTACCCGGCCGAGTCCCGCTCCGGCGCTTCGGGGGCGTCGTTCGGCCTCCTCGGCCAGCCGGCCGGTTTGCCACTTAGCTTGCGACTATGATGGTGCGTCATGACCAGGAAACCCCCTCCCCGCCCGTCCGGCCGTTCCCCCGGCCGCGCCGCGAAGCCTGCCGCCTCCGGAACCCAGAAGGGCAGCGGCGCGCGGCGGCGGCCTGCGCCCAAGGCCGAGCCGGCGCCGGGGGCGGAGAGCTCCCTGCCTGGCGAGCGCCTCCAGCGCCTCATCTCGCGCTCCGGGAGAGCCAGCCGCAGGAAAGCCGAGGAGTTGATACTGGCGGGCCGCGTGACGGTTAACGGACGCAAGGCCGAACTGGGTCAGCGGGCGCTGCCTGGCGACGACGTGCTGGTGGACGGCAAGCAGCTTCAGCTGCAGGACCACCGCGTTACCTACCTGCTGCATAAACCGCCCGGTTACGTCACCACGGCGCACGACGAGCGGGGTCGGCAGACGGTACTCGACCTGCTGCCACCCATCCCGGGGCTCCACCCGGTGGGCCGGCTGGACAGGGACACGGAAGGCCTCCTGCTGCTCACCACGGACGGCGACCTCACGCTGCGCCTCACCCACCCCCGCTACGGCGTGGAGAAGGAGTACCGCGTGTGGTGCAAGGAGGGGCGCGTGGACGGCAGCGTGCTGAAACGCCTGCTCGACGGCGTCGAACTGGAGGACGGCCCGGCGCAGGTGGCGAGCGCCAGACCCGCTCCGGGCGGCGCGGTGGTGGTGCTGAGGGAAGGACGCAAGCGGGAGGTCAGGCGCCTCTTCAAGGCGGTGGACCGCACCGTGGAACGGCTCGTGCGCACGCGGGTTGGAGAGCTGAAACTCGGGGACCTGCCGCCCGGCGCTTACCGCGAGGTCAGCGCGAGGGAGCTGACGCGCCTCGGGTATAATCCGGGCTGACCAGCCCCGGCACCGTGGCGGCGTGCCGTCGCAGCTGAGTGCACTACTCATTCACTGAAGCGCCTCGTGCGCAGGCATGATCGAAGGGCGCAACCGATGTCTGAAACCACCATCTTCGAACCCGGCGACGGCGCCGTTCAACTGGACGCCGCCACCATCGCGCTGCGCGTGGCGGAACTCGGTGCCCAGATAACGCGCGACTACCAGGGCGAGGAACTCCACCTCATCTGCGTGCTCAACGGCGCGTTCATGTTCATGGCAGACCTCGTGCGCACCATCGACCTGCCGCTCACGGTGGATTTCCTGTCCGTCACCAGTTACGGCTCGCGCACCGAGTCCAGCGGTGAGGTGCGGCTCCTTAAAGACCTGGAGCAGAGCCTGAAGGGCCGCCACGTGATCATCGTGGAGGACATCATAGATACCGGCCTCACCATGCAGTACCTCGTGGGGTACCTGCGAGGCCGCCACCCCGCCTCGGTGCGGGTGGCTACTCTGCTTTCCAAACCGTCCCGGCGGCTGGTAGAGGTACCTGTGGATTACGTGGGGTTCACCATCGACGACGCCTTCGTCTACGGCTACGGGCTGGACGTGGGCAACCGCCTGCGCAACCTGCCGTTCGTCACCAGCCAGAAGGGCTGAGCGTGCGCCTGCGCAGGACGCTGCTCGCGCTCCTGGCGGTGGGCGTGATCATGCTCGGCGGCCTGTTCGTGGTGGCCGCCCTGAGGGACACGGAGCCGCCGCTCCTCTACATAGAACACGTGGCCAGGCTGGCCGAGGGTGAACCCATCCAGCTGTTCGTGAGCGCCAACGAACCCGCCACCTTCGTCGTCGAGTACGCCGGCGCGACGGTGGAAGAGGTGGCGCAGGAGCACGTCTTCGCCTTGCCTGCCGTGGCGGGCGTTCACGCTGCCACGATCGTGGCCACGGACGCTGCAGGCAACTTCACGGAGGAAGCCGTCGTCATCACCGGCGTACCGGCGCTGCGGCCACTTGTCCAGGCGCCGGAGCATCTCACCGCCGGCGACCCCCTCGGAGTGCGTGTGCAAGTAGGGGCCGGAAGCAGCGACCCGGCACTGAACGCGGCCGTAGTGGACGTGCTGGTCACCCTTGACGGCGTGACGGTGCCCACGCGCGTTGTCGGGGGCGCTGGCGCTGGTTCGGTTATCCAGGGTCTGGCCGCCACCACCATGACGGTGGACCCGACCACGCAACTGCTCGAGGTGACGCTCCTCGACGAGTTCGGCCGCTCATTCGTGGCCGAGAGGGAAGTGGTGCTCACACCCCTGCCGGTGGCAGTGGAGCAGCTGCAGCTAAGCGCGGCCACCCTCTCGCTGGTCACGCCGGAGGCGCGCGAACTCGAAGCGACGGTCGTGGCTGCGGCGTGGGCTCAGGCGGAGGCGGAGCAGCTGTGGGAGCTGCCGTTCACGCTGCCGATAAGCGGGGTGAACACCAGTGGCTTCGGCGACGCGCGCCGCTACGCCCAGGGTGGGCCCGTGTCTTTCCATTACGGGCTCGACATGGCGGCGCCCTTCGGTACGCCGGTGCACGCCACCAACGCCGGCCGTGTCGTCATCGCCGGCCAGTACCCGATCAAGGGCGGCTTCGTGGCCATCGATCACGGCGCAGGTGTCATGAGCTACTACTTCCATCAGTCGCATATCGGGGTGGTGGAGGGTCAGTACGTGGAGCAGGGCGAGGTCATCGGCGAGGTGGGCAGTGAAGGCCTCTCCACAGGTCCACACCTGCACTGGGAGATGCGGGTGCACGGCGAACCCACCAACCCATCGACTTGGGTCGGGCTGACCTTCCCCGGAGAGGCGGAGTGACCACCCCACGCCCCGTCCGGGCGGCGCCTGGGCGGTTCGTGTGGTCGGTCCTCATGATGATGGCGGCCCTCACCCTTCTTAGCAGCGTGGCCGCCGCCGGGCAGGCCTGGCAGCAGCGCGTGTGGTACGAGGTGTTCGTCAGGAGCTTCCAGGATGCCGATGGCGACGGCGTGGGCGACCTGCAGGGCGTCATCAGGCGGCTGCCCTACCTGGCCGACCTGGGCGTGAGCGGCATCTGGCTCATGCCCATCCACCCGAGCCCCTCGTACCACGGCTACGACGTCACCGATTACACGGACGTGAACCCGGAGTACGGCACGCTGGACGACATGCGCGAACTGCTGCTGGCCGCGCACGCGCTCGATATCGCCGTGATCATCGACTTCGTGCCGAACCACTCCTCGAGCCGGCACCCGTGGTTCTTAGCCGCGGCGGCCGGCGATCCGAACTACCGCGACTACTACGTCTGGTCGGAAGAGCCACCTGACTGGCGCGGCGTGCGGGGCGGCTCCGCCTGGCATGCTTCGCCCGCTGGAACGGGCGAGTACTACCTTGGGCTCTTCTCGGCTGGCATGCCCGACCTCAACCACCGCAACCCCGCTGTGATCGAGGAGTTCAAGGAGATCGCGCGCTTCTGGCTCGACCTTGGTGTGGACGGTTTCAGGGTGGACGCCATCCAGCACATGGTGGAGTCGGACGCGGGGCAGATCTCCAACACGCCGGAGACCTACGAGTGGGTGAAGGGCTTCGAGGCGTTCCTGCACGAGGAGGCGCCGCACGCGTTCCTGGTGGGGGAGACGTGGACGGAGATGCCCGCCATAATCCGCTACCACGAGGCCGCCGACCTGGACATGTCGTTCGACTACCCCCTGTGGCGCGTGCTGCTGGCCGCCATCCAGGTGCGCTCCGCAGCGGACTTGGGTGACGTGGTGGCCCAGGCGGAGAAGCTGTACCCGGAGGGCGCAGTCAGGGGCACCTTCATCTCAAATCATGACCAGACCAGGCCCGCCACGCTCCTCTCGTTCCCGCGGCGTGACGAGCAGCGCATGAAGCTGGCCGCCGGCCTGCTCCTCACGTTGCCTGGAACGCCTTTCCTGTATTACGGCGACGAGATCGGCATGCCGGACGGACCCGGCGGCGGCGACCTGGAGAAGCGCACCCCGATGCGCTGGACGGAGCTCAACGCGGACGGCCGCTTCGGCTTCACCACGGGCAGCCCGTGGACGGACCCTGGCGAGGTGCCGACCGGGGTGAGCGTGGCCTCTCAGCAGGCGGATCCAGCCTCCATCTGGCGCGCCTATCGGCGACTGATAGCGCTGCGGGGCGCCCTGCCGGCCCTACGAACCGGCGGCTTCGAGCTGCTGAACACCGGCGCCCGTGCGGTGCTGGCCGGCAGCCGCAGCTCGGACGGACAGCGTGTGCTGCTGCTCGCCAACCTCGGCACGCGGGCGCAGGAGGTGAGCTTGGGGGAGCTCGGCCTGCAGCCGAGCGAGGTGAGGGCCGTCCACACTCCTCTCGAGCCCGCCGACCCCAGGCAAGGGTTAAACGACGCGGTACTCGAGGTCCCGGGCCTGGCGTTACTCGTGCTCGAGCTGCGCTGACGCGCCGGCAGGCAGGCGCGCCGTTCCGCGCTACCGGCCGGGAACGACCCGGTGCCCCTTATACTTGGCGACCATGACGACGAGTAACGACCCTTCACCCACCGGCCAGCCTGTGCCGGGCGCCGGCGGTGGCAAGCTGCCACGCGTGTTCTCCGGCGTTCAACCCACCAGCACCCCGCACATCGGCAACTACGTCGGTGCACTGCGGCAGTGGGTGGAGCAGCAGCACGAGGGGGAGAACATCTTCTGCGTGGTAGACCTGCACGCGCTCACCATCCCCGAGGAGATCGACCCCAAACAGCTCAAGGCGGCCGTGCGCAGCGTGGCGGCGCTCTACCTGGCGGTCGGTATCGACCCGCAGCGCAGCATCGTGTTCGTGCAGTCGCACGTGCCCGAGCACACCGAGCTCACCTGGCTCCTCAACTGCGTCACGCCGCTCGGGTGGCTCTACCGCATGACCCAGTTCAAGTCCAAGTCGGAGGAGCGCGAGAGCGTGGGCGCCGGCCTGCTCGACTACCCCGTGCTGATGGCGTCGGACATCCTGCTTTACGACACGAACCGCGTGCCGGTGGGCGACGACCAGGTGCAGCACATCGAACTCACCCGCGACGTGGCGGCGCGCTTCAACAACCTCTTCGGACCCACCTTCGTGCTCCCCAAGGCCGTCATCCCGAAGGTCGGCGCCCGCATCATGGGCCTCGACGACCCCGAGGCCAAGATGAGCAAGAGCGTTGCGGCCAAGCGCGACGGGCACGCCATCGGCCTGCTCGACGACGAGAAGCGCATCAAGAAATCCATCATGTCCGCCGTCACCGACTCCGGCCGGGAGGTGCGCTTCGACCACGCCTCGCCAGGGGTGCGCAACCTGCTCACCATTCACCAGGCCCTCACGGGCCAGGACATGGCGGCCATCGAGGCCGAGTTCGAGGGCGCCGGCTACGGCCACCTCAAGAAGGCGGTCGTGGCCTCGGTGATGGAAGCGCTCACGCCCGTGCAGCAGCGCTACAACGAGTACCTCTCGGACGCCGCGGAGCTTGACCGCATCCTGGCGGACGGGGCCAGGCGCGCGCGTGAGGTCGCCAGCGTCACCATGCAGCGCGTGAGAGACGCCATGGGGGTCGGCTGACGGACCGCCGAGCCACCGCCAGCGTTCCGGACTCCGGCAGCGGGCCCGAGGGCGCGCACCGTTCGGAGCCTGCGCCCGAGCCCGTGCTCTTCGTGTTCCTTGACGGTGTCGGCCTGGGCGCCGAATCAGGCCCGGCCGCGGCAGCGAACCCACTGACCCACGCCCACATGCCGGTGATAGGTGAGCTCGTGGGTGGACCGCTCACGAGCTCACGGGTACCCGCTGCTGCTCCGGGTGTGCTGTTCCGCCCGCTGGACGCCACCTTGGGCGTGGAAGGGCTGCCGCAGTCCGCCACCGGGCAGACCACCCTGCTCACGGGCCTGAACGGCGCCGAGGCCATGCAGCGGCACTATGGACCGTGGCCCGGCCCCACCCTCACCAGGCTCCTGCAGGGTGGCACCCTGTTCCACGAGGCTGGCGCCAGGGGCGGCGCGGTGCTGGCCAACGCCTACCCGGACGACTACTTCGCGGTCATAGACACGCGGCGCTTCAAGCCGAACGCGCCGGTGGTGGCGGCTCGCAGCGCGCACGTGGAGCTGCGCGACATGGAGCGTTACAGGGCGCACGAGGCCGTGGCCGCGGACCTGAGCGGCCTGAGGTTCGCCACGATGAGCCCGGGAACGGGACCGCAGCCGCCCGAGCTGGCGGCGGAGGTGCTGGCCGACCTCACGCGGGGTGCGGCGTTCACCTTCTTCGACCTGTGGCTCACGGACGCCCTGGGCCACGCCAGGAACGGCGCGGAGGCGGTGCAGCTGCTGGAACGACTGGACACCCTGGTCGGAGCGCTACTGCAGCAGGGTGCTGGTAAGAGCTTCTCGCTCGTGATCACTTCCGATCACGGGAACATCGAAGACATGACCACGAAGGGGCACACCATGAACCGCGTGCCGCTACTGGTGCTCGGCGAAAGGGCCACGGCCTTCGAGGGCGCCGACTCGCTGCTCGACGTGGCGCCCGGCATCAGGCGGCTGTGGGGCTCCTGAGGCCCGCCTAGCGCACGCGCACGTCGCCGAGTTGTCGGCGTGCTCCACCTGGGCTGCGTTGTGAGGCGCTCGTCAGCCGCCCAGGAGGAGGATGAGCGGCTCGTACCAGGCGCCGATGAGGAGCAGCACCATGGCGATCGGCACCATCAGCAGCAGCTTCCGGTAGGCCCGGAAGAACCGGTTCTCGCCCGGCGAGAAGAGCGTGGCCAACAGCATGCCACCCCCCGCCACCACGAGGAAATAAGCCGTGAGCTCCAGCACCAGAAGGATGAGTACCAACACCATCTCCACGGGGCCCGCGCCGCCGAGGAGCCCGAACGGGATGCCCTGCGCGAAGAAGGACAGCCCTGCGAACAGGTAGGCCGGCACCCCGAACATGGCCGCCAGGGAGAACGTGACCGACAGGGTGACCACCACGAAGTTCTGATAGAAGGTGGTGACGGCCGCCCGGGCGATGTTGCCACTGCCGTAAGCGTCCGTGGCGCCCAAGGTGGTGACGGCGGAGGTTATCAGCTCCAGCACGGCCTCTTCGCACTCTTCTGGCAGCGCGCTGCCCATCAGCGCGCCCACCCCGAACAGGCCGTAGAGCACCACCAGCGTGACGGTGACCAGGCGGCGATGCTGCTTGATGACGGCCGCCCCGGCCCTGAGCCAACGCCTCAGCTGTGAGCCTCTGGTGATGAGTTGCACGAACATCAGCAGCGAGAACGCCGAGAACAGCCACCAGGCGACCGGGGTCTGCAGCCACGCCCGCACCCCGCTAGGTTCGAGCGTGGAGCGGAAACCCACGTACTCCACCACCCAGTCGTCCGTAGCGGACGCCGTACCCTCGCCTGCGCCACCCTCCGTGGCTTCGGCGCCAGCGTGCCTGAGCCGCACTTCCACCACGTCCAGGCGGTCCACCGGGCGCACGGCCGCGTAGGTGAAGACCCGCACCGCCGGGTCGTCGGACGCCCTCTCCACCCGGTCCTCGATGCGCACCTCGGTGCCCGCAGGCGGCGCCGCAGCGCTGCCGAACATGGTGGGCAGCAGACGGCAGAGTTCCTCTGCGCTCATGCCGGCGGTGGGGAGGATGGTGTTGGGGGCGCGCGCGAGCCACTCGCGCACCGCTGCGTCCGCGTTCTCGGCCGCCTGATCTACCACGGCCCGCGCGGCCGACGTGGCGGCGCTGGGCGTTGCCGCCGGGGGGACTGCCTGCTGGGCGACCGCGGGGACCGCAGCCAGCGCGAGCACCGCCACGATTACGGCGAGTGCCCGGGCCAGGGCGGTGTACCTACGTTGGGGGTGTAGTCTCTCCATCGTCTCCAAGCTGAGGCGGGCCGCCAGGCGGCCGTGCGAGCCCTGGATGGGGCGGCCTTCGCGAGCATACCGCCTGAAGGCGCCACGGGACCCGGTAGTACACTGGCGCGTGATGAGCAAGCGGGCGCACTGGGTGGCCAACGCTGCGCGCCGCACGTTGATGGCGGCGCTGCCCGCCCTGGCCCGGCCGGACGACGACTGGGCGCTCAGTACCCTCACGTCCGGTGAAGCGGAGCTGTTCCTGCAGCTCCCTCCACAGGAACGCGCGCACGGTGTGGAGGTGGCGCGCCGCCTGCTCTCGTCCGACCCCACCGCTGCGCCGGAACTCGTTCGCGCCGCGCTCCTGCACGACGTCGGCAAGCTGGGCACCCCGCAGTTCGTGCTGTGGCGCGTGCTTACACACCTCCTGCCTGAGCTCGCGGTAGCGCCCGAACCGCGGCTGCGCGGGCTGGCGGGAGCGCGGCAGGCGCGCATGCATCACCCGGCTTACGGTGCCGCCCTCATCCGCCAGGCCGGCGGCGACGAGGCCGTGGCGCGTCTGGTGGAACACCATCACGCCGAAGCACCCACGGCCGAGTTGAGCGGCGCCCTGGCCGCTCTGAGGAGTGCCGATGAGCGCACCTGAGCAGCAGCCTTATCCGAACCTGCAGTGGCTCTTCGCGCTGCAGCGTTTCGGCATCAGGACCGGCCTGGAGACCATGCGCGAACTGCTGAGGCGCCTGGGTTCGCCTGAGCGTGAGCTCAGCACCGTGCTCGTGGGGGGCACCAACGGCAAGGGCAGCGTGGCGCGCGTACTGGCCGCTTGTCTGCAGGCCACGGGTGCCGTTACCGGGCTCTTCACGAGCCCCCATCTCCAGCGCGTAGGGGAGCGAGCTCGCGTGAACGGCGTGGCCGCCGCGGACCGGGAGATGGACGAGCTGGTGGCGGCTGTGAGGCCGGCGGCCACCGCTCTGGAAGCGACCTTCTTCGAAGTGATCACCGCGGCCAGCTTGCTGAGGTTCGCGGCGGCGGGCGCGGACGTTGCTGTGCTGGAGGTCGGGCTCGGTGGGCGCCTGGACGCCACGAACGTGGTGGCGCCCGACCTGACGATCGTCACCGGCGTGGCACTGGACCACACCGCGATCCTGGGGGAGACGGTTGCGGAGATCGCGGCCGAGAAGGCGGGGATAGTGCGGCGCGCCGTGCCCCTGGTGACGGGCGCCAAGGGAGAAGCTCTGAGTGTGCTGCGAGCACGTGCGGAAGCGCTGGCGGCGCCACTGCACGTGCTCGGGAGGGACTTCCGGGTGGACGTCCGGAAGAGCGGTTGGGACGGTCTCGAGCTCACCCTGGAATGGGACGAGGGCCGGATCCCACCGCAGGCGGTGGGCCCTGGTGCGAGTGGCACCCTGCGGCTCACGTCGCCACTGGTGGGAGCCCACCAGGCCGGCAACGTGGCCATGGCCGCTTACGGGGCGCTCCTGCTTGGTGTCGAGCCGCGGGTGGTGACCGAGGTCGTGGCCGCCACCAGTTGGCCGGGCCGCCTGGAGCGCCGTGAGCATGAGGGCAGGCAGGTGGTCCTGGACGGCGCTCACAACGAGCAGGCCGCGGCCGCCCTGGCGAGTGCCCTCCGGGAACTGGAGGGTCAGGTGGCTGTGCTGGTGCTGGGCATGTCGGCCGACAAGGACATCGGCGCCGTGCTGGCGGCGCTTGCGGGAGTGGCCGAACATGTGTTGTTCACACGCGCCGAGCGGAGCCCGCGCTCAGCAGCACCTCAAGCGCTCCTGGACGCGTGGCGCGCGGGCGGTCACGCCGAGGCGGCTGAGACAAATGGCGCCGATGCCACAGCTCTTGAGGACCCGGCGACTGCGCTGGCGCGTGCGCTTGAACTGTGCCCGCCTGGCGGCACCATCGCGGTGGCGGGCAGCCTCTTCCTGGTGGCAGAGGTGCAGGACCTGCTGGACGGCGAGCGAGGCGAACCGTATGAGCGCTGGCAATGAAGCGCGCTTCGCTCAGGCAGGCCGCACGCCGCTCCTAGCCGAGTGTTCCGCCGTTCCTGGCGGTGCGCTGGCGGCGCCACGCCTGTAAATGCTTGAGCGCTCCTATGAGCCCTATCGGCAGTAGGCCGGTAGCCACCGTGAACAGCTCGTCGCCGTACCAGCCCTCGCGCTGCAGCAGGAAGAAGGCGATCACGGGCAGGAGCAGGGCACCGAGCAGACCGGCTAGGTTCATGCGCCGCATGAGCAGGTAGAGCCCAACGATGAAACCCAGGTAGAAGAGGCCCAGCAGCGGCGCGAACGGCAGCGTGACCCCGAACGTGGTGGCGATGGCCTTGCCTCCTGCGAACTGCACCCACGGCGAGTAGGCGTGGCCCAGCACCGCCCCGACTGCCGCGGCCAACGCCACCACCAGGGCGGCGGCGTCCGCTCGGCCCACGGTCTCGGCCATCTGGAGGCCGAGGTAGGTGGCCAGAGCGCCCTTGCCAACATCGATCGCCGCCACCGCTACACCTAGGCCCCAGCCGAGGTTGCGGGCGCTGTTCATGGCGCCCATGTTGCCGGAGCCGACCTCGAAGATGTTCTTGCCCTTGAGGCGGGCCGCCAGGGCTGCCGTCGGGAGGCTTCCCAGCAGGTACCCGAGCGCCAGCGCGGACCAGACGTCAAACATGGTGCGGGACTTCGGCCTCGGTACAGGGTACCGAACTCCGGAGCGCCCTGACGGCGCCGAAGCTCCGCAGCTCGTGCGCGTGATAGGCGGTGTACCGCTCCAGCAGGCGCCAGTGCAGAGCGCGATCCGCTGGGGGACGCGCGAGCGCGCGGCCGAGCGGGATGCTCACCAGGTTCCGCAGTTCCGGCGGGCCGTGCGGGGGGAGGGGAGTGGCCTCGTAGAGTTCGGCGCACTCCTCGCATGCGAGGCCGCCGCCTGCCACGTCGAACGCCGTCAACGGCAGGTCACGGCCGCAGCGCACGCAGGTGGTGAGGCGGGGTGCCAGCCCGGCTACGGCGAGGAGGTGCCAGGCGTACAGCAGCGCCACGTGCTCCGGGTCCGGGTGGGCGTTGAGCCCGCGCAGGCCGCTGGCCAGGTAGTCGTAGAGCCGCTCACCCAAGTGGACGTCCACCGTCAGGGCGTCCGCCAGCTCGGTTATCAGGTGCGCGTAGGGATACACGTCCGGGTCGCTGAGCCTGGGCAGGGCGCCGTTGAGCTGCACCTGCGTGAGCAGCGCAAGGTCGTCGTCGTTCTTGCGGTAGAACTGCACGCTCACGTCGTGAAAGAGGCTGAGGCGACCCAGGTTCCCGCCTGGCAGGGTGCCCTTGCGAGCTACGGCACGCCACTTGCCCGCTTGGTTGAGTAGCGTCACGACGACGTCGCCCGAAGGTAATGCCAGTCGCCTTATGACTATGCCGTCGCTGACGGTGTAGTACCGCACGGCGTCAGTCTAGCGCGGGTGGTGCCACGACAATATCGCCTGGCCTGCAACGGGCTGCAGGGTCACCGGCGCTCCGGCGGGAAGCATGAGGCTGTCTCCCACCTCCAGCACGCGGAACTGTCCGTCCGGGAGGTCCACGATGAGCTGTCCCACGTGAACAAGCAGTAGCGCCGGCACCGCGGTGGGCACTTCCAGCCGCACGCTCAGCGCCTGCACTTCGATCCCGGTACCGGGCACGGCTACCCGCGACCCGCCCGCCGACCGGGCCAGCGCGGGTAGGTTGAGCGGCCGCGGGGAGGTGCTCAGCCTGCGCCCTTCGCGGCCTCCGCCGCCTTGCGCGCCCGCCCGAAAGCCATACGCAGCTTGAAGAGGGCGCTCTTGTTCAGGCGCGCGGCTTCCGCCGGCTCGATGCCGAGCTCTGCCGCGGCCTGCTCGGGCGAGAGAGCCGTGCGGCCTTCCACGCCAAGCGTGAGCGCCACTACGGCGCGGGCTTCCGCGTCCAGTTCGCCGAAGAACTGCGCCAGTTCCGCGGGCGTTGCCTTCGGGCCGGCCGGAGCCTTCTTCGCGCTCGCCTTCTTGGTAGCGGTCTTCTTGCCTGCGGTCTTCTTGCTCGCGCCCTTCTTGGCGCCGCCGCGCTTGCCCTTGGCGCCGCCGCTGGCGGCCACCGCTGCCTCGCGCGCCGCCAGGATGTCCAGCGCCTGCTCCAGTGAGACTTCCTCGGGCTGCAGGTCGCGCGGCAGCGAAGCGTTGAGAGAGCCGCGCTTCACGTAGGGCCCGAAGCGGCCCGAGCGGATCTCGATGCTCTCGCCAGTGTTCGGGTCCTCCCCCAGCTCCTTGAGGGCGGCGCCCCCACGCTGCGACTTGCTGGCCAGGAGCTGCAGCGCACGCGGGAGCTCGACGTCGAGGAGGAACTCGCCCTTGGGAACGGACGCATACAGGCGCTGATGCTTCACGTAGGGCCCGTAACGGCCTATGCCGACCTCCACCACGTCGCCGCTCTCCGGATGGACGCCCAAGCTCTTCGGTAGTGCCATGAGCTCCAGCGCCAACGGCTCCGTGACGTCGTGCGGCTCCACGCCGGGAGGTAGCGATACGCGTTTTGGCTTGCCGCCCTGTGCGGCTGCCTCGCCGAGCTGCAGGTAGGGTCCGAACGGTCCCCGCTTGAGCAGCACCTTCTCGCCCGTCTCCGGCCAGGTGGCTACCTCCACGTCGCCCATGTTGCCTTCGGTCAGGTAGCGCTCCAGGTCTTCTTTGCCGAGGTCGCCGGGCGCCACCTCGGCGGGCAGAGAAGTGGTCTTGACCTCGCCCTCCAGCGGCCCCTCCACGTACGGACCGTAGCGCCCCACCCGCACCACGTATGGCTCCCACTTCTGGTTGTGCACGGTGGAGATCTCGCGGGCGTCCACGCCCTCGAGCGCTTCGTCCACACGCTTCACGATGCCCTCATCGCCAAGGTAGAAGTCGCGCAGGTAACCGGCGGCGTTGCGTTCGCCGGCGGCGATGTCGTCGAGCGCCGTTTCCATCTGAGCCGTGAACTCCGTGTCCACCAGACGTTCGAACTGCTTCTCGAGCAGGTTGTTGGTTGCGAACGCGGTGAACGTGGGCACGAGCTGCTGGCCCTGCTTGCGCACGTAACCGCGCGCCTGGATCGTTTCGATGATGCTGGCGTAGGTGCTGGGCCGGCCGATGCCTTCGGCTTCCAGCAGCTTCACGAGGCTCGCGTCCGTGTAGCGCGCGGGCGGCTTCGTCTCGTGCCCGTCCGCTTCGACGGCGCGGCACTCCAGCGCGTCGCCCTTCGTGAGGGGTGGCAGCGGCTGGTCTTTGTCGTCCAGCGCGGCGTCGGGGTCGTCCGAGCCTTCCACGTAAGCCCGGAAGAAGCCGGGGAATAACACCGTGCGACCGGTGGCGCGGAAGGTGAGCTCCGCCGGCTCTCGCCCGAGCTGCCCGCTCACGGCGGTCGGGGCACCCGCCACTCCCACGCTCACGCGCGCAGTCACGAACTTGAGGCGCGCGTTCGCCATCTGGCTGGCCACCGTGCGCTTCCAGATGAGGTCGTAGAGGGAGGCCTCGGTGCCCCGCAGGCCGTGCTCGTCGGCCGTCTTCATGTCCACCCCGGCGGGGCGGATGGCCTCGTGCGCCTCCTGGGCGTTGCGGGTGCTCTGCTTGAAGGTGCGCGAGCTGCCATGGAGGTACTCGGCCCCGTAGCGCTGCTCGATGGCGGCGCGGCTGGCCTTGAGCGCCTCCTCGCTGAGGCTGGTGGAGTCGGTTCGCATGTACGTTATGTAGCCGTTCTCGTACAGCGACTGCGCCACCCGCATGGTGTCGCGCGCGGAGAGGCCCAGCTTGCGGCTGGCCTCCTGTTGCAGTGTGGAGGTGGTGAAGGGAGCGGCCGGGGTACGGGTGGATTCGCGCTCCTCCAGATCCGCGAGCCGCCAGGCGCCGGCCTGAGCGGACAGTGCCAGCTCACGCGCGTCAGGCTCACCCAGCTCCACCAGGTCCTGCCCCCGCACGAGGTCCGCCCTCAGCAGGCCGGTGGCCGGATCGTAATCGCGCCCGCTGGCCACCCGCACGCCGCCTACGTGAGTGAGCGTGGCCTGGAACCCGGACGCCTGCTTGGCGAGGTGGGCGGTGAGGTCGAAGTAGCCTGCGGACACGAAGCGCATGCGCTCCTGCTCCCGCAGCACGAGGAGCCGCACGGCCACGCTCTGGACGCGTCCGGCGGAGAGCCGCGGGGCGATCTTGCGCCACAGCAGCGGACTGATGGCGTAACCCACCAGCCGGTCCAGCACGCGCCTCGTCTCCTGCGCGTCGACCAGGCTCGAGTCGATCTGCCTGGTGCGCTCCAGGGCGGCGAGGATGGCCTCCTCGGTGATCTCGTGGAACACCATGCGTTTGATGGGGACCTTGGGCTCCAGCAGCTCCACCAGGTGCCAGCCGATGGACTCGCCCTCGCGATCCTCATCCGTTGCGATGTAGAGTTCGTCGGCCTGCTTCAGGGCGCTCTTCAGCTTCTTGACGGTCTCCCGCTTGCGGGGCGACACCACGTAAACGGGCTTGAAGCCCTCGTCCACGTTCACGCCGAGGCGAGCCCACTCGGCACCTTTGAGTTCCGCCGGTATCTCCGAGGCGTTCGAAGGCAGGTCCCGCACGTGACCCATGCTGGCCTCGACCTGAAAACCGGCAGGCAGAAAGCGGCTTATCGTCCTCGCCTTCGTTGGCGATTCGACGATGACCAGACGCTTCTTGGCTTTATCCGACGACAATGTGATGCCCCCTAGCTAAATGGCGCGGCCATTATACGGGCATCCCCTCGCGTGTCAAGCAGCCCTGCTCGTCACGCCAAGGGGCGGTTCGAGGGCAGTGTCGTGCAGCGGGAGTCGAACCGGCGGGCGGCGCTGCCTGGGCTCAGAGCGGTCGCCGGTTGAGGATGGCGCGGCCGAGAGTGACCTCGTCCGCGTACTCCAGATCGCCGCCGACCGGCAGGCCGTAGGCTATGCGGCTCACCGGCACGCCCTGCTCCTGCAGCTGCCGCGCCAGGTACATGGCGGTGGCCTCACCCTCGACGGTGGTGGACGTTGCCAGTACCACCTCCGTAACGTCCGCGAGGCGCGGCGTGAGGCCGGCGATGGTGAGCTTGTCGGGTCCGACGCCGTTCATGGGGCTGAGCGCCCCGTGCAGAACGTGGTACAGCCCCCTGAACTCCCCGGAGCGTTCGATGGCCAGCAGGTCGGCGGGCTGCTCGACGACGCAGACGAGCTGGCGGTCGCGTGACGGGTCGGAGCAGACGGCGCACGCTGCGTCGCCGCTGCTCATTACGTTGAAGCACACGGGGCAGGTGGTGAGCCCGGTCTTGGCGTCGATCAGGGCCTCCGCCAGGGCGCGCACCTCTTCCTCCGGCCGGTTGAAGAGGTGGAACGCAAGGCGCTGGGCGCTCTTCGGACCCACACCGGGTAGGCGCCCCAGCTCCCTGATGAGGGTGAGCAGGGCTTGGGGGAACCTCACGCTCACGGCTTAGGCTCCGCTACTACCCGACGCGCTGGTGTCAGAAGAGCCCGCCCATGCCGCCCATGCCGCCGAGGCCGCCCATGGCCGAACCCATCTCCTGCTCCTGCAGTTCCTTGGCGCGGCGTTGCGCCTCGTTCACGGCAGCAGTGACGAGGTCTTCGAGCATCTCGACGTCTTCCGGATCGACGACTTTGGGGTCGATGCGTACGGCCGTCACGGTGCCTTCGCCCGTGGCCGTGGCGGTGACCATGCCCGCGCCGGCGCTGCCCTCCACGGTCATGGTTGCCAGGCGCTCCTGCGCCTCGGCTACCTTGCGTTGCGCCTTCTGCGCTTCCTTCATGAGCTTCTGGATGTTCATCTGAGTTCTCCTGGTGACCGGCCCTGAACCGCGACCGGTAGGGTGCTCGATATTAGGACGGTTGCCAGCGGTGGGGCGCCCACGACCCTGTCAGGCGCCGCCGGGTCCGAACGACAGCCGGTCCTGATCGTCATCATCGTACCCGCCCTCGGCCCCAACTTCGTCATCCAGGGGCTCGGGCGTGCCGCCGGCTGCCGCTTCACCCGCCGCCGGCGCCCATACCTCCACGACGCGGCCCGGGAAGAGGCTCTGTAGCTGCGCGAAAGCCTGCTCCAGTTCGGAGGCCGGCGCCGCGTCGTCCGCCGGCTCTTCTTCACCCTGGACGGAGCGCTCTTCGAGAGCCGGTTCGGTGTCGGAACTCAGGGGCGTTCCCGTGCCGCTTGCAACCAGGGAAGGCGGGGTTACTTTGGCGGCCTCCGTGGTGCCTAGGGCAGCCGTGTCCGCGGGTTCGGCCGGCGTGTCCCAGAACCCGGCAGGCAACTCCTCCAGGCCGAACGCGACGTCTTCCGGGATGAGCGCGCTCGACTCCGTAGCCGCCGGTTCTCTAGCGGGTGCTGGTTCGGGCGTGCTCACCGGGGGTGCTGGTGTGCTCTTGGGTACCTCGGGTTCTTCCGTGCGCGGTGGGGCCTTCGTGCGCCCCTTCAGGCTTTTGGGCTACCGCCACCCGTCCGCACGCCGCCCGGGCCCTCGATGACGAGCCGTACGTCAGGCCCGAGCTCCTTCGTGAGGAGCGCCATGAGCTCGTCCTGGCGCGCTATGAGCTGGCTGTGGTGGAAGGCGTGGGTGTCCTGGTAGACCAGTTGCACCACGTTGTGCTCCATGCTCGCTGCCGCCGGCATCAGGAACGCTTTGAGCTGCGGGCTCGCCTTGCCCCTTATGCCATGCCAGGAGAAGGCGCGGCGCGGACCGGGGGTAGCGTCGGCAGCAGCCTCGGCACCGGCAGGCGTTACCGCACGGGGAGCCTGGTCGCCCACGCCTGCGCTGGGGCGGGAAGCGCGGCGGTTGGGTTCGAAAGGTTCCGCTGGTCGCTCTGGTTCGGCGGTGCCGACTGTGACGCCGGTTGGGGCGCTCGCCGCGGGCGCTTGCGGGGCTCGCGCCGGGGGCGAAGCCGGCACCCTCTTCGCTGGAGGGGCGGCCTGGTGGGAGGCCTGGAGAGCGTCGAGCTGGTCCGCCACGGGCCGTATGCCCGCGAGAGCGTTGCGGGTCTTGATGAGCGCGACCTCCAGAGCGTAAAGGTCGTTGTTGCGAACGAAGCGCTCCTGCTCATCGTCCAGCGCGTGAAGCGCCAACAGCAAGGCGTCGGCCGTCAACTGCACCGCCCCAGCCTCACCGGCCCCGGGGGCAGCGGGCTCCTCAACTCGGGCGGTGTTCGGCTGCTCAGCTTCCAGCTGTCGGTGCAGCAGGTCGCGCAGGTGGCGAGCGAACTGTTTGGCCACGGTGCGCGGCGCGAAGCCTTCCCGGTAGAGCCGGGCAGCACCCTCTAGCAGCGCCCGCATGTCGTCCGCAGCCAACGCCGTGGCCAACGCGTGAAGCTGCTCACCTGGCGGCAGGCCCAAGGTCTCCTCGGCCCGCGCCAGTGTGATCTTCTGACCCGTGACGAGGAGGCGTTCGAGGAGAGACTCGGCGTCTCGCATGCCGCCATCCGCCGCTCGCGCCACCAAGCCGATGGCCTCCGGTTCGCTCTCCACGTCGGCGTCGGCGCTTAGGCGGGTGAGCTTGCCTGCGATCTGTTCGTCCGTGAGGCGCCGGAACCGGAAGTGCTGGCAGCGCGAGAGGATGGTGGGAGGCAGCCGTTCAGGCTCGGTGGTAGCGAGTATGAAGACCAGGCCCGGGGGCGGTTCCTCCAGGGTCTTCAGCAGCGCGTTGGCAGCCGATTTGGTGAGCATGTGTGCCTCGTCGAGTATCCACACACGCTTGCCGCCCCGCAGGCTGGCCAGGCCTACGCGCTCCCGCAGATCGCGCACGTCTTCTACCGAGTTGTGCGACGCCGCGTCCAGTTCCATCACGTCGGGGTGCGAACCGAGCTGGACCAGCCTGCACGACTCGCACTCGCCGCAGGGCCGCAGCGTCGCCTCAGCCTCGCAGTTCACCGCCATGGCGAGGAGGCGCGCCATGGTGGTCTTGCCCACGCCCCGCGGTCCAGAGAAGAGGTACGCGTGCGACGTGCGCCCCTGCCGGATGGCGGAGGAGAGCACGTCCTTGACGTGTTCCTGGGCGACGACCTCCGCGAAGGTGGTGGGTCGGGCACGTTGGTACAGGGCGGCCATGGGACGTCGAGTGTACCACCGGCCTCAGGCGGGCCAGAGTCGCCTTTGAGTAGCATTGCAGCATGGCTGCGAACTGGCCGGACGGTCCTGAAGTCACGGGCCGAGTGGAGCGTAGGGCGGGGCCGGGAAACGTCGCGACGCGAGGTATCGCGCTTGCGCTCTCGGGCGGCGCCGCACGGGGCATGGCCCATATCGGCGTGCTGAAGGCGCTCGAGCGTAACGGCCTGACGCCGCGGCTGGTGGCGGGCACCAGTTACGGCGCCATCATCGCTGCGCTGTACGCACTATGCGGCAACGCTCTGGAAGTCGAGCGCATCACTCGTTCCCAGGACGTGGCAGAGGTATGGCGCCAGGCCATCGATTTCGGTCTGCACCGCGGCGCCATCATCGAGGGACGGCGGTTGGCCGACTGGCTGGACCGCAAGTACTTCTTCGGAGCAACCTTCGCCGAGACGGCGGTGCCACTAGCGGTGGCGTGCACCGACCTGAGGACCCGCACGCTCGTGACGCTGGAGAGCGGGTCCATCGCCCAGGCCGTACGCGCCAGTTGCGCGCTACCGGGCATCTTCGCTCCGGTGCAGCTGGAGGGCCGGACCCTCATCGATGGCGGCTTCCTGGAACCCATCCCGTTCCCGTCGCTACTGACGGCCCGGGGCGCGGTACGCCTCGGGGTGCAGGCCGGAGTGGACGTGAGGCGCTCCAGGGTGGTGCGCACCATAAGGCGCTTCAACGTTTCTGCGGCCGGGCGCGCGTTCAGGCGCCGCGCGGACAGCGTGAGTGGGGCGGGCGCCATGGGCCAGATGCTACGCGGCGTGTCCATCTCGCTCAGCAGCTACAGCCGCGGCGTCAGGGTGCCCTCCGGCGCGACACTGCTGCGTGTCGACCCGGGCATCGCCTGGTGGGACTTCCATAGGTCGCCGAGCGCCATCGCCGCCGGGGAGCGCGCCATGGAGCAGTTGCTGAATGGGCGCGACCTGCTCTCGGTCGCCTTGGAGCCGGCGCCGGGGTAGGCTCTGGCGCATGAGTCACGGAGTCGGCGCCGAAGCGAGCTTGGGTGGCGTAGAGCGCGGGGGCAAGGCTGCCGCGCCGGCGCTTTACCTCTTCCCGGAACTGTCCCGCGCGGCCTGGTGGCGCGCGCTGCTAGAACTGGAGCGGGCTCTGGTCACGCGGCGCGAAGGCGCCGATCTGGGAGCCGCCTACGCGGCTCTTCTAGCCGATCTGGCGGCGCTCGGCTTCACCGACGTGAGGCGTGCCGCGGCCCTGGCCCTGCTCGACGAGCGTGGGCCGCTGAGCGCCTACGCGGCGCACAGCGTGCCGGCCGGCCTGCTCTTCGCACTGGAGCGAGACCTTGACCGGGTGCACTACGTGACTGCTCTGGACTTCACGCGCCTGGTTTCTGAGCGGCTCGGTGAGCAGCTGCCGCCGCTGCGGGAGCTAGCCGATGGCCTGCCACCGGGCGTGCTGGCCGAGGCGGTGCAAGCGGTCGAGTCAGCGCTGCAGGCGGGCGACCCGAAGGAGCGGGTACAGCAGTTCACGGACGCCCTCGCGCGGTACGGCAGCGGCCCGACCGCGCTGTACAGCGCGCTCGTGTGGGCCGACGGACGCCTTACCGGTCTACCGGAGGCCGATCGTCCGGACTGGGGTGAACTCTTCGGCGTGGAGCAGCAGCTGGAGCGGCTGGCGAGCAACGTGGAGGCGCTGCTGGCCGGCGCCGGCGCGCACCATACGCTCCTCTACGGCCCACGTGGCAGCGGCAAGTCCACGGCTGTTCGTGGCCTGCTGAGGCGCTTCGAGGAGCGCGGGCTGAGGCTCATCGAGGTGGCGCCGGCGCATCTCGATACCTTGGCCGACCTCGTTGAGGCCCTCAGGCGGCAACCTACCGCTCACGTCATCTACGTGGACGACCTGGCGTTCGACGAGGGGGAGACGGCGTACCGGCCACTGAAGAGCCTGCTGGAGGGCAGCCTGGCGCGCCGCCCGGCGAACCTCATCGTCGTGGCCACGAGCAACCGGCGGCATCTCGTGAAGGAGCGCATGTCGGACCGGCCCGCGCCGGAGGACGACGTTCACGGCTGGGATACGCATAACGAGAAGCTGGCGTTGGCCGATCGCTTCGGCCTCACGATCACCTTCCCCTCGGCTGGGCAGCGCGAGTACCTCCAGCTGGTCCGCGCCCTGGCGGCCTTGAGGGGGATATACGACCTACCTGAGGAACAGGCGATCCGCTTCGCGGAGTGGGGCAACGGGTACTCGGGCCGTACGGCGCAGCAGTTCGTCGAAGAGGCCACCAGGCCGACCACCGGCGTAGACGTTTAGGCGGCGCCGGCCAGGCGCGAAGGCTCAGTCGGGGAGAGTGGGCGCCAGGCGCGCCAGCGCAGCGGCCAGTTCGTAGGCCTGACCGCGCGTGAGGCTCGTCGCCGGCTCGCTGAAGGTAACCAGGCCGGCTTCCCTCAGTCCTTCCCAGCTGGTGGCGACCGGGCAACTCGCCAGCTCGCAGGCGGCGAACCGAAGGAGCGAAGCTGCCACCTCGGGCTGCAGAGGCGCCTCCAGCGCGTCCAGCTCCATGGCGCGGCTCACGATGTCGGCACCGAGCGAGCCCTGGAAGAAGAAGCGCGTGGCCACGTTGGAGAGCAGGTAAGCGAACGCGACCGTGCTGAACGCGTTATCGAGATGCGGTTCGTTCTCGTAACCGCCCACGGCCAGACCGCGGGAGACCAGCGTCACGAACGCAAGGTAGTTCGGGTGACCCACGGGTCCGATGCCCGGCCTCGGCCGCAACTCCGGCAGAAGGGCACCGCGGCGCGCCAGCCGCGCACGCACTTCGAGCACCAGGTCGGGACTCAGGGCTACGTCGCTGGCCGTAGTGCCGAGTTCCACGGCGAGCACGGCGCCTACGGCCGCAGCCTCCGCCATGACCATGCCGAACGGCACCACCCGCGCGCTCGAGAACGCGATGGGGTCGTAACCGGCGCTGCGACCCACGACCCAGAGGTTCTCGACCTGCAGCGTGACCATCATGCAGAGCCGACCCCCGTAGATGTCGGGGGTGCCCCACACGAAGCCCGAATCGAAAGGCGTGTACGTCTGAGCGTCGAGCGGGTAACCGCCGGCGGCCACGTCGAACGGTGTGACCACGCTGGCGAACACGTCGCCGGCCGTGAGCACGCACTGCGCGAGCAGGTGCCGAGACTCGCGAACGTAGAGGTCCGCCGCCGCGCCAGCCAGGTGCGCGTTGCCGAACCCGGGCACATGTTCGCGCAGGTACGCGACCATGTGCTCCCCTTCCGCCAAACCGAGCCGGCGTCCGGCCGCGCGGCTAAGCGGGTCTAGTGGATCTAAGTCGTAGAGCAGCAGGGCGTTGATGAGCACCGTCCCGTCGTCCTGCAGCCCTAAGTTCAGCCCGCGCAACCGTACGCCGGGCACAGCCGGAGCGTAAGCGGCTGGTACACCGCCGAAGTGCCCCCAGGCAACGGTGTTCTTGACGTTGGCGTAGGCCTTGCCCCTCGCCCTGACCTCGCGCGTGAGTTGGGCCCAGTTGACGCCGGCAACGTTCAGAACGAGCGTGTCCGCCATGCGCTGCTGCACCCCGAACCGCTCGAAGCCGAAATCGAAGGGCGCTCCGGCGGCTGCGGCCAGGTCCGCGTCGGCGCTGGCGTCGATGACCTGCTTCGCCCGCACCGCCCAACCGGACTCGAGGAGGCGTACGCCAACGATGCGGCTGCCAGCCAACAACGGCTCGACAGCGCCCACCGAGCGCCACACCTCCACCCCGGCTTCCGCCAGCATGTCCTCGAAAGTGTGCTCGGCCCGGCGCACGTCGAAGGCCTCCTCGTGTCCCACGCGGCGCCACCAGCGTTCGAAGATGCCGCGCTGGTAGTTGAACGGCTGCGTGCGAAGGTCGAGCATGTTCAGCTCTCCCAGCACGAACAGGCCCCCCAGGCGGTCATGAGGCGTGATGAGCAGCGTGCTCAGCCCCGCCTCGGCACTCGTGACGGCTGCCGCCACGCCCTCGGGCTCGCTGCCGAACACGAGAACGTCCACATGGGTGATAACGGCGGCGGGTTGGGCGAGTGCGGGCGCGCTCCAGACGAAGAGCGCTACCAGCATCCCGCACAGAGCGCGGCGTGGCGTGTCTGGTGCGCCGAACGGTCGCCGCAGCTGGGCGCGGCGCCTCACCGCTTCTCCAGGTTCCGGTTCGCTCCGGCCGTGAGTTCGTCCAGCACGGTGCGGGCCACGGTGCGGGCAGCGTCCGGCTTGGCTAGGCGAGCGGCGGCTTCCCGCATGGCCGCCAGCCGCCCTTCCTCCTCGAGCAGGTTCCTCAGCTTGTGGCTGAGGGTCGTGAGGGGCTCCACCCGCACTGCGCAGCCGTTCTCCAGCAGCACGTTGGCGTTGATCTCTTCCTGCAGCGGGTAGGGGCTCACGAGCATCATCGGCAGGCGTGCAGCCAGCGCCTCGCTGGACGTGAGTCCGCCTGGCTTGGTGACGGCCAGTGTGGCGCTGCCCATGAGTTCAGCCATGTTGTTGACGAAGCCGAGCACCTGGAACCTCACGGGACCAGTGCTCTCGGCCACCACCGACTGAGCCACGTTGGTCAGCTCGCTACTGCGGCCACACACCACGGTCACCTTCAGGGGCCAGCGGAACTCCTTCAGTTGCGTGAGGATCTTGCGGACATGGTCCGCTTCAAGGCCGCCGGCCAGCACCAGAAGGTGCTCTTTCATGTCAGGGTCGGCCGCGGGCGCCGAGTCTGCCAGCTCGCTGAACCGCAGGTCGATGGGGATGCCAGTAACGCGCACGCGGTGCTCGTCCACTCCCGCGCTGAGGAGCTGCGCCTTGACCTCGCCCGACGCCACGAAGTAGCGCGCCACCCCCGGCTGGAGCCAGAAGGCGTGGGCGAAGAAGTCTGTGATGACTACCGCCTGCGGCAGCAGACGATGCCGGCGCATGCGGCCGCTGATGATCTGGGCGCCCAGGAAGTGAGTGTGCACCACCACGGCGGGCTGGTACTGGTCCACGATCCGTGGCACCTCGTAAGAGAGGAGCCGCAAGGCCCGCGCGCGCAGCCGACGCTGCACGGTGGTGCGCTCACTGGGCTTATCCAGCCTTCTGCCGATCCACTCCACCAGGTCCGGCAGAGTGCGCACCAGGTCGAAGTACGCCTGGCGGTAGAGGCGCCGGAAGGGGAGCGAGGTGTGCTCGAGGAGGTCTACGTGTTCGGACTCAGCGCCTAGCTCCTGGAACGCTGCTACGAGCGCCCGGGCGGCGGCGACGTGCCCACCGCCGATCGAGGCCGATAGAACCAGTACACGGGGGCCGCCGGTCACGTGAAGAGCATAGCAAGGCCGGCGCTTCGTTCCACAGCCGATTCTCAATGTCGGTGGTGCTAGCATGCGGCCGGAGGTTCGAATGCACCGTCTCGTCATGCCACTGGCTCTCTTCGCACTGCTTACTGGCTGCGCCCCTGGGCCCACCGTGCGGATGCATGACCTCTACCTTTACGGCACGCTGGACGCGCGCCTCACGTACTTCTATGGAGACGCCACGGAGTTCGACTACGAGGGCGGCACCGTCACCCTCAGCAGGCCGGAAACCGGTCGCCGCGCCGCGACCGATGCGTATCACGTTCCGGAGGCGCTGAACGTTGATGGCCGAGGTTACTTGAGGGTGGCTACGCCGGCTCTGGGGCAGGCGGCGGTGACTGCCAGCCGCATCCCGCTCACCACGGACATGCAGCTCCACGTGCGCGTTCCCACTCAACAGGTGGTCTACTTCGACGGCTCGAGCTTCCTGCTGCTGGCTGAGGAAGGTGCGGCGGGTAACCAGGTACGGGTCGTGCCGAGGCCCCTCCTCAACCGCCTGCGCGGCCTGGGGCAGCTCAACACCGCTGAGGCCACGATGCTCGAGAACGTGGTGCGCTCCGCCGGCACGCCGACCGTGCTGGCGTTCCTGCCCGTTGAGGCTTTGCCACCTCACAGCGTCGATGGCCTCGAGGACCATAGGCGTACCGCCATCTACGTGCAGCGGGAGATCGGCTCCGACACCAGCGCGTTCCGACCCTCGCCCACCGATCTCACCTGGGACGTGCTGGCCCGCGGCAACCAGGCGCTGGGCTTCGACGGACCCACCTACCAGATCGTTACCAACGAGACGCAACTGCTATCGCTCTGGAGCAGCGCCCACGGCTCCCAGCTCACCGTGCCGCCCGTGCCACGCGTGGACTTCCAGCGTGAGACGGTGGTGGCGCTGTTCGTAGGCGCGCGGAGCTCGGGAGGTTATTCCGTCAGCGTCGAGCGGGTTACGCAGGAGAACGGCGAGCTCTACCTGGACGTGGTCTTCGGCAGCCCGGCGCCCGGCAGCATCACCACGCAGGCGCTCACCAGCCCCTGGGTCCTCGTGCGGGTGCTAAGGGGCGGTTACGAGGTGGCCTGGCTGAGGGATCCGGCGACCGGCAACCTGATCGGCGCTGCTCGGGCCAGCTACTAGACGGCGGCGCAACCCAGGCGTTAGCCGGGTCGGCGTGACGCCGGGGCGGAGCCTCAGGTGAGCGCCATCGGGTCGAAGAGGCGCCGGTACTCCTCGTTGGCGTAACGGTCCGTCATGCCGGCCAGGTAATCGGTCAGCGCGCGCTCCAAGCCCAGTTCCGCCACCTGCACCTGCACGTTCGGGGGCAGCATGTCCGGGGTCTCCAGGTAGGCGTTGTAGATGCGCTCTAGCACCTGATGCGCTTTGCGGGTCATGCGGATGAGTCGGTGATGGAAGTAGAAGTTGGTGTAGAGGTACGACTTCAGCTCGGCCAGTTGGCGCGCCATCTCTTCGGACGGGCCCAGCAGCTTGGTGGGTGCAAGTCGCACGTCCTCCAGCGAGTTGATGCCGTGGTCGAGCAGGCGCTTATGGGTAGCGTGGACCACGTCGGTTATCACGTCGCCCAGCAGCTCGCGTATGAGGATGTAGCGCTGCGAGGTGTCGAAGCGATCCGGTACGAGACCGAGCCGCTGCATGAGTTCACCGATGAGCTCCACCTCCGCCACGTCTAAGGGGTTCAGGTGGCCCGAGCGCAGCCCGTCGTCCAGGTCGTGCGCGTTGTAGGCAACCTCGTCAGCTACGTTCACGACCTGCGCCTCGAGGGTGGGCTGAACGTCGGGTTCCCATGACGCGTCCGGCACGTCGTACTCGGTCTCGTGCTTCATGATGCCCTCGAGCGTCTCCCAGGTGAGGTTGAGCCCCGGGAAGCCCGGGTAGCGCCGCTCTAGCTCGGTGACGATGCGGAGGCTCTGCCGGTTGTGGTCGAAGCCGCCCACGGCGGCCGCCAGCGTGTCCAGCGCCGTCTCGCCCGCATGGCCGAAGGGCGGGTGACCGAGATCGTGCGCCAGCGCGATCGTCTCGCTCAGGTCCTCGTTGAGACCGAGCGCCCGCGCGATGCTGGTGGCCACCTGCGCCACCTCGAGCGTGTGCGTGAGGCGCGTGCGGTAGTAATCGCCCTCGTAGTTCACGAACACCTGCGTCTTGTACTCGAGGCGTCGGAAGGCACTGGTATGCACCACCCGGTCGCGGTCCTTCTGGAAGGCGGTGCGGTGAGCGCTCTCGCCCTCCTTGTGGACACGGCCGCGGGATTCCGCCGCCAGGGCGGCGTAGGGCGCCAGGTCCTGGCGCTCGTTGCGTTCGAGCATCTCTCGCGTTACTAGCATGGTGCTGGCATCGTAGCACCCGTGCCTGGCAGGCCAGAAGTGGCGTCCTGCACTGGCCTCGCCGCGAGACTCGGCCGTAACCGGCAGGCGGCTCACGGCGCACCAGCTGCGTGGCTGGCGGGTAGTAGACTCGGACTCGATGGAACTTTCGCTGAGGCGCACCACCCCTACCACCTGGGTCGGCAACGTACCCCTGGGTAGCGGCCACCCGGTGGTGGTTCAGTCCATGACCAATACAGACACGGCGGACGCGGCGGCCACCGCGGCGCAGGTGGCCGAACTCGCGCGGGCCGGCAGCGAGATAGTGCGCGTGACGGTGAACAACGATGCCGCGGCTCGCGCCCTGCCCGAGATCCGCGAGAGGCTCGACGCCGTCGGCCTCTCCGTACCGCTGGTGGGCGATTTTCACTACAACGGTCACAAGCTGCTCACCCAGCATCCTCAAGCTGCGCAGGTGCTCGACAAGTACCGCATCAACCCCGGCAACGTCGGCCCTGGCCGGCGGCACGACGAGAACTTCCTGACCATCATCGACGTGGCCATCGAGAACGGCAAGCCGGTGCGCATCGGCGTCAACTGGGGCTCGCTCGACCAGGCGCTGCTAACGCAGATGATGGACGACAACGCCCGCCTGCCTGCACCCAAGTCGGCGCACGAGGTGCTCATGGAGGCCATGCTCGCCTCCGCACTTCTCTCCGCCGAACTGGCCGAGGAGCGCGGGCTCGGGCACGACAAGATAGTGATCAGCGCCAAGGTGAGCACAGTGCGCGACCTGTGGGAGGTCTACCGGCGCCTTGCTGCGCGCTGCGACTACCCGCTGCACTTAGGGCTTACCGAGGCCGGCATGGGCGTCAAGGGGGCCGTGGCCAGCACTGCCGCGCTCACCCCGCTGCTGGCTGAGGGCATAGGCGACACGATCCGCGTGTCCCTTACGCCCGATCCGGGGGCACCACGCGAACGCGAGGTGGAGGTCGCGCAGGAAGTGCTTCAGGCGCTCGACCTCAGGCGCTTCGCACCGAGCGTCACCGCCTGCCCCGGCTGTGGACGCACAACCAGCACACTCTTCCAGGAGATGGCGCGCGACATCCAGGCGTACCTCAAACAGCAGATGCCTGCCTGGAAGGAGCGTTACCCGGGGGTGGAGGGTCTGCGCGTGGCCGTGATGGGCTGCGTCGTCAACGGGCCCGGCGAATCCAAGCACGCAGACATCGGCATCAGCCTTCCCGGTACCGGTGAGTCGCCAAGAGCGCCCGTCTACCAGGACGGCAAGCTGGTCACCACGCTGCAAGGCGAGCACCTGGTGGCCGACTTCAACCGCATGCTCGACGAGTACGTGGAGAAGCGTTACGGCACCGGAGCGGCTATCCTGCGCCCATGAAGATCTACACGCGTACGGGCGACGAGGGCACCACCGCGCTGTTCGGTGGCCGGCGGGTGCTGAAGGACGACCTCCGGGTGGCGGCCTACGGCACGGTGGACGAGGCCAACGCCATCCTGGGCCTCGCAAGAGCCGAACTGGCACGGGAGGACGCGCCCTGGCAGGGCGCACTGGACGAGGACCTGGCCGCTCTGCAGAGCCTCCTCTTCGACCTGGGCGCAGACCTGGCCACCCCCGAGGACGCGCGCCAGCGCGGCTTCATCCGGCCCGTGGACGAGCACGACGTGCAGGCGGTGGAAGAGATGATCGACCGCTACACGGCGGAACTACCCGAACTCAGGCAGTTCATCCTGCCGGGCGGTAGTGCTGCGTCCGGGGCCCTCCAGATGGCACGCGCGGTCATCCGCCGCGCCGAACGGGAGACCGTGGCGCTGGCGCGCCAGGAGCAACTGGGCGCTCAGGTCGTGCCGCTCATCAACCGTCTGTCGGACCTCTTCTTCACGCTGGCGCGGCTGGTGAACGTGCGGGCCGGCACGCCCGAGGTGCCGTGGACGGCCAGGCGGCCCCCTCGGGGGGCGAAGCAGCAGTCCGGGGAAGAGTAGACCGGTTGGCGGCAGCAGGGGGCTGCGCGTTCGAAGGAAGGTCCGCTCAGGCGCCGCGCAGGTCGCTCACGCTCGGAAGCCCGCGCCGCTCGACTTCTCGTGTGAGGGCGCCAAGCACCTCGCGCACGAGCGCCGGGCCGCGGTAGATGAAGCCCGTGTAGACCTGCAGCAGATCCGCGCCGGCCAGCATGCGTTCCAGCGCGTCCGCTCCACTCATGATGCCGCCAGCCGCAACCAGCGGCAGAGAGGTGCTCTCGCGCAGCAGCTCCAGCGCACGCAGGGCCTTGGCTGCCAGCGTCCTGCCGGAGAGCCCGCCAGCCTCGCCCGCATGGCGCGAGCCCAAGCCGGGCCTGTCCAGGGTGGTGTTGGTGGCCACGATGCCCGCCACGCCGTGCGCCTCGGCCACCGCCACCGCCTCCCGCAACTGCTCAGAGTCCAAGTCCGGGGCCAACTTGAGGAGTAGTGGTCTGTGGGGCGCTTCGCTGCCCGCCCTCACCTCGGCCGCGGCTTGCAGCACGCGGGCCAACCCCTCGCTCTCCTGCAGGCTGCGAAGGCCGGGGGTGTTGGGCGAAGAGACGTTGATGACGAGGTAATCGGCCACGGGCCACACGCTCGTGAGCGAGCTGCGGTAATCGTCCGCGGCATGCTCCAGTTCGACGCTGCGCGACTTACCGACGTTGACTCCGATGATGGGCAGCCTGAGCGCCGGTTCTGCGCCAGGCGTCCGCCTCAGTCGGCCGAGCCGCTCTGCCACCACAGCCGCGCCGTCGTTGTTGAAGCCCATGCGGTTGATGAGCGCCTCGTCCTCCGGTAGCCGGAAGAGGCGTGGTTTCGGGTTGCCGGGCTGCGCGAGGGCCGTGACGCTACCAACCTCCACCGCGCCGAAACCCATGGCGCCGAACGCCGGCACGGCCACGCCCCGCTTGTCCAGCCCGGCCGCCACACCTAGCGGGTTGGAGAAGCTCAGCCCGAAGGCTTCGACCTGCAGCCGTGGGTCCGGTAGGGCGTAGCTGCCTGCCAGGGCACGCCGCGCGAGAACGCTCGCGCCCGCGGCCGCCAAGCCGCCAAGCACCAGATCGTGTGCCCGCTCCGCGTCCAGTTGGAACAGGGCGCGCCTGGCCAGGGGGTACATGCGCTCAGCGGAGGGCCGTGCGCGCCGGTCTGATCTCCACCTTGCTCGGCAGCGCCCGCGCGGGCATGCGGAAGAGGTAGAGCACCGTGGCCGCGATGTCGTCCGGGGCGAGCTTCCAGGCGTCTTCGGGAGTGACCGTGCGGTCGGCGAACGTCGTTGCCACCGAACCAGGCAGGATCGTGCTCACCCGCACGCCGTGCTCCCTGAGGTCTAGCATCACAGCCTGGGTGAACCCGAGTAGCCCGAACTTGCTGGCGTTGTAAGCCGCGCCGCCCGCGAAGAAGTTGGCGCCCGCGAGGCTACCCACCGTGATGATCATGCCCGCGCTTGCGATCAGGGCGGGCACTGCCGCCTTGACGCTGTAGAACGCCCCGGTGAGGTTGGTGTCGATGACGTCGTGCCAGAAGGCGGGCTCCAGGTCCACTATCGAGGCGCGCCCGCCCACGCCCGCGTTGGCCACCAGCAGATCGAGGCTGCCGAACTCTCCCAGCAGGGTGTTCACCACGCCCTCCTGCGAGCCCAGGTCGCGCACGTCGCAGGCGAGCCCGAGGGCTCTGCCGCCGCCACGCTTGGTGAGGTCGCGCGCCAAGGTGTTGGCCTCCTCGCCGTTACGTGCGGTGAGCACCACGTTCATGCCGGCGTCCAGGAGGGCGGTGGCCGTGGCGCGGCCGATGCCGCGCGTGCCGCCGGTTATCAGTGCGGTCTTGCCACTAAGTTCCATGCCACCACGCTAGCACTGAAGGGCGGCCCAGTCCGGGCTAGGAGAGGCCGACATGGTACGCTCCCGGCGTGGACGAGCCGGCGCAGTTCCTCGTCGAACAGGAGCTCTTCAGTGGCACCCTGGGCGAACTGGCGCACGCGCTCCGCACTCACGCCCTCGCCCCTGCACAGATAGACCTGTTCCAGTTGGTGCGCGCCTACCTGACTTATTTCGAGGCGTACGCCGCCACGGACCTGGATCTGGCCACCGAGGCGTTACCCAGGTTGGCGCAGGTGATCGAGCTGAAGGTGCGGCTTCTGCTGCCAAGGCCGCCCAGGGAGACCGCCGAGGACGAAGAGGCGCTGGTGGAGGAGGCCCTGGCAGCCGTGGCACTCCTTGAAGAGCTGGAGGAGGCCATCCACTTCCTCAAGCGCCGGCGCGAGGAGCGCCGCCTGCTGCTGCCGGCCCGCACGACCAGACCGTCATACCCGCGCGCCGAGCGACCCGTGAACTCCACCCCGGGCGACCTCGCACGCCTGGCAGGACGCTACAGGTTGGGCGGCTACTTCGAGCTGGCCATCGAGCGCCTCAGCTTGGCCAGCGTGTCGCGCGCCCTCCTCACCAGCCTCAGGCAACTCAAGCGCGGCACGCTCGGGTTGCTGCTCGGCTCCTCCGCCTGGCAGGTGCGTACGGTAGGGCTGGCGGCGCTCATGGAACTGATGCGCGAGGGCCGTGTGGCGGCCACCCAGGACGAGCCGTTCGGGGAGATCGAGGTCCGCCTGGTGCAGGCGGACCTACCTGCGGGTGGGGCCTGGGACGACGAAGCTACAGAGCACGCCACCACGCCGGAGTTGCTCGAGGCGCCGGCGGCCTGACCCCGAGCTACTCCCTTCACGCCTTTCGGTCTCAGCGGTCGGGCTTAGTGACCTTCACGGGTTAGCTCAGCTGGGGGAGAGCACCTTCTTGCTCTCGCGCTTGCGCATGCTGGGATCCAAGACGCGCTTCCGCAGCCTTAGCGACTTGGGGGTGACCTCGAGGAGCTCGTCGTCGTCCAAGTACTCGAGGGCCTCCTCCAAGGTGAGGCGCTTGGGCGGCGTGAGGATGAGGTTCTCGTCGGAGCCCGAAGCACGCACGTTCGTGAGCTTCTTGTTCTTGCAGACGTTCACGTCCAGGTCGCCCATGCGCGCGTTGGCGCCCAGGATCATGCCCACGTAGACCTCGGTGCCCGGCGTGACGAAGAAGATGCCGCGGTCCTCGAGCTTGTACAGCGAGTAGGCGAACGCCTCCCCGGCCTCCATCGACACGAGCGAACCGTGGTTGCGGGTGACGACCTCGCCCGCATACGGCTCGTAGCCATCGAACGTGTGGTTGAGAACGCCCTCGCCCTGCGTCATCGAGAGGAACTGGTTGCGGTAACCGAATAGGCTGCGGCTCGGGATGCGGAACTCGAGGCGCGACCGGGTCTCACCGGGATCC
>CAZVTS010000016.1:0-36595 GCA_964630175.1 uncultured bacterium | reverse complement strand
CCAACCTTCGCCTGGACGTCAGCAGCCACCTGGCCAACGGCAGCTCTGCCTCTAGCTGTTCCAGTACGGCCTCGAAGCCTGGGATCTGCTCCAGGTTGTCTAGCACTATCAGGGGTCGCCGCTCCGAGAGCGCGGCCACAGCCCGCTTGACCGGACCCACGGCAGCTCCGGCCTCGCCGGCCGCTGCCTGGGCCAGCACGGCGACCGCCTCTTCCGGAGCGTGCACTCCTACCAAAGGAACGTGAACGATATCGCCGCCGAAGAAGCTTTCGAGCCGGCCCGCGATCTCTAGTGCCAGGCGCGTCTTGCCCATGCCACCAGGGCCGATCAACTGCACGACTGCGGTGTCGTCCCCGGAGAGCTCCCCACACACGGTCGCCAGCTCGCTCTCCCTACCCACGAAGCTGGACCGGGGCACGGTGGCCCGCCAGGCCGTGCCGGCCCAGCGTGCCTGCACTCCCATGTAGCCGCGTTCCTTCTCTTCCTGGCCGCTGGCGGCGTTGCCTGAGCGTCCTTGAGAAGCGATCAGCTCACCGTGCGCAGCCATCACCGCCGGCGAAGGATCCAGCCCCAGCTCGCGCGCCAGGCGCTTCTTGAATAGCTCGTAATGCCTTAGGCCCGTCGACGCTTGCCCCGTCGTCCGGCACAGCAGCATCACCCGGTGAACCACCTCTTCGTCTACGGGGTACTGCAGGAGCCAGTTCTGAAGCGCCCTCAGGGCATCGTCGGATCTGCCGTCCTCCACCGCCAGTTCCGCCTCGTGGAGCACTCCCCTTCTGGCGGCCTCCTGAAGCGACGCGCGTTCTAGGTCCAGCCAGTCTTCGAACGCCGCAGCGTCGGGTAGCCGAAAGCCCTGCAGGAGTAGCCCCGTGCTCCCGGGGTCATCCAGATCGGTGCGCACTAGCCAGCGCAGCCTCGTGCGCTCGACCTCCAGCTCAGTGGTGTAGGGGAAGGCCTTCAGCGACCTCACCACTTGCCGCAGGTTCGTTCTGGCTCTGTGTTCCTCCGCATCAGGCCAGAACAGGTACAGCAGCTCGTCTCGGGTGACCCAGTCCTTGCGATAGGCAAGGAACAGCAGGACAGCGGCTCGGCGGCCTGGCTCCAACTCGTAAGTCACTGGGCCAGTGCTGACCTGCGCGGTACCGAGCAGACGCACGAAGACGCTCATTGCCTGAATTATAGGGAGATGGCGTTAACGAGCACACCACGCTGGGCCGGCCGAACGGAGCCTAGGCAACCAGCGGAATTGCCCTCGCCATCAGGCCGCGCTGGGCTCGCTGGATTGGCGAATGTCCGGCAGGAACACCACGAAGATCCCAGCCAGCGGCAGCCAGGCGCAGAGCTGGAACACGAACTCGATACCGTGGCTGTCACCGAGGCCGCCCAGCAGAGCAGCCGCGATGCCGCCCACGCCAAACGAGAGGCCGTACAGAAGCCCCGACACCATGCCGATGCCGCCCGGCAGCAGCTCCTGCGCGTACACGATTATGGTCGGGAACGCGGACGACATGATGATGCCGATGAGCACGCTGAGGATGACAGCCCATGTCAGGTTGGCCCAGGGCAGCAGCAGCGTGAACGGCAGTGCTCCCAGCACGCTGCCCCAGAGGACCATCTTGCGGCCGAAGCGGTCGCCTAGCGGCCCTCCGATGTAGGTGCCCACTACCACGGCGGCCATGTAGACGAAGAGCAGCAGTTGCGAATCGCGGATGCTCACCCCGAACTTCTCGATGAGGAAGAACGTGTAGTAGCTACCCAGGCTGGCGGAGTACACGGCCTTCGAGAAGGTGAGGATCACGAGGATGGCGACGGAGCCGATGAGGCGCCGGCGGCTGGCGTCCGCGTATGCGGGCCGGGCGCGGCTGAGCAGCCTCACGAGGTGGCCCTTGTACCAGGTGCCCACCCTGTAGAGCACCACCATGGCCGTCACGGCCACCAGGGAGAACCAGACGATGCTGCGCTGACCGAAGGGCAGCACGATGAACGCGGCCAGTATGGGCCCCAGCGCTGAGCCGAAGTTGCCGCCCACCTGGAACACCGACTGCGCGAAACCGGGCCGCAGGCCCGCCGCCATGCGCGCCACGCGCGAAGCCTCGGGGTGGAAGATGGCGGAACCCAGGCCGATGAGGGCAGCCGCCAGCACCAGGAGCCAGAAGTCGTGCGCTATCGCCAGCAGTATCAAGCCACCCAGGGTGGAGGCCATGCCCGAGGCCATCGAGTACGGCAGCGGCCTCTTGTCGGCGATGATGCCAACGACGGGCTGGAGCAGCGAAGCCGTGAACTGGAACGTGAGGGTGAGCAGCCCGACCTGCTTGAACGTGAGCCCGAAATCGTCCTTGAGCATCGGGTAGATGGCCGGCAGTAGCGCCTGCATCAGGTCGTTCAGGAAGTGCGAGAAGCTGATGGCCAGGATGACGGTCAATACCGTCGTCCCCATGGCCCCTTCCTTAGAAGCAGATTTCGTTGTCAACCTGATGCTCCCGTGCCGGTCTCGGATGTAGGCGAACGCCTATGAACCGGGTATCTAGCGAATCTACCGCGTTATGCGCTCCACCGTGCCAAGCGAGTGGACGCTGCGAGGTGTCGGCCCCCAACGCCAGAGGCACGCCGGAGACCTTCGGCCCGCCTCCGGCGACGCCATGCGACATCGGCTTCATACCCCCAGGGGTATCGTGAAAACTGGCAGGCGTCCCGATGGCGCCCGCAGTGTGGCGCCACGGCCCGGAGCCGCGCCGCCACCGAACAGGAGAGTTCCATGGGCATACTCCGCTTCCTCAGTTCGTCCGCCGGTCGGTCGGTCCGGATCTTCGTCGGCGCCGCCCTCCTCGTCACCGGCGTCATCGCAGGCGGCTGGTATCTCATCCTCGCTGGGGTGGGAGCCCTGTTCGTGCTCGTCGGCGCGTTCGACGTCTGCCTGCTGGCACCCCTGTTCGGCAAGCCCTTGAGCGGCAAGGCGTTCCGCGCTTCTCAGCGCCACTGACCCGGGCCGCGAGGGTCTGCGCTTCCCGCGGGCCGAACCTGTAATACGTTGTAGGGCATGATCCCCAACGCCGAACCCGGTCTGGAAGGCCTGCGGTCATACATCGAAGCTGAGATGCCCTCCTGGAGCTGCCCCGGAGTGGCGGTAGCCGTGGTGCGTGGCTCCGAGGTCATCCACCAGACGGTGCTGGGGCACCGCGACCTTGAGGCGAACCTGCCGCTCACGGTGAACACGCGCTTCCCGCTGGCGTCCGTAACGAAATCGTTCGCCGCCATGAGCCTGGCGCTCCTGGTGGACGAGGGCAAGCTGAGTTGGGACACACCCCTGCGCGAGTACATGCCCGAGTTCGTTCTGAAGGACGAGTACGCCACCCAGCACGTGGCGGCCAGGGACATACTGAGCCACCGCACCGGGTTGCCGCGCCACGACCTCTCCGCCTGGCGGCTCGATCTCCCGCCTGGAGAGTTCGTGAAGAGGCTCAGACACCTCGAGTTCAGCGCCAGCTTCCGCGAGAAGTTCCAGTACAACAACCTCATGTACTACAGCGTGGCCCACCTGGTGGCGACGCTTACGGGCGTCAAGTGGGAGACGTTCGTGCGCGAGAGGATCTTCCAGCCGCTCGGCATGGCCTCTTCCAACTTCAGGCCCGAGCCACCGGAGCCCGGGCAGCCGCTCGCCAAGGGCTACCGGGTGGAGCGCGACGACCAGGGCGTGGCCGAGCGCTACGTCGAGGCGCCGCTGGGGTCACACACCGAGCTCTCTCCAGGCGCGGCCGGCGCCCTCTTCTCCACCCTGGCCGACCTCACGCGCTGGCTCGAGGTGCACGTGAACGAGGGAATCGCCGGCGGTAACCGCCTGGTCAGCACCGGCAACCTGAAAGAGATGCAAAGCCCGCACACGATCATCCCTAGCAGCGGCGTGAGCGAGGTCCTCTTCGGCGACAGCATCCTCACCTACGGCCTCGGTTGGATGATCGAGCCGTACCGGGGCCGCACGCTGGTGCATCATGGCGGCAACGTGGAAGGTCACAGCCTCATCGTCGGCTTCGTGCCGAGCGAGAAGCTGGGCGTGGTGGTGCTCTGTAACGTGGCGGCCACGTTCCTGCGCGACGCGCTGCTGTACGAAGCGCTGGACCGCGCACTGGGTAACGAGCCCAACGACTGGAGCGGCAAGTTCCACTCCCTCGCAGACCCGCTCCTGGCGGGCCAGGCACGCAGCAAGACCACCTCGGCGGCCGAGCGCGTGGCCGGCGCACCCCCGAGCCGCCCGCTCGAGGAGTTCGTGGGCGAGTTCACGAGTGCCGGTTACCCGGACCTTTCCATCAGGCTTGCCAACGACAAGCTGGAGGCGTGCACGGTGGGCAGTCTCCCCTACACGCCTCTCACGCACTATCACTACGACGTGTTCGAGTGGGACCTGGTCGACTGGGATCTGCGCATGAAACTCCGCTTCCTGACCAGCGATACAGGCGAGATCGACTCCGTATCGGTGCCCATAGAACCCGCGGTGCCCAACATCGTCTTCACACGCAAGGCGCCCGAACTCGAACCCGAAACGGTAGCCGCCCTGGTCGGCCTCTACCAGCCACCCGTGGCGGGCATGAGCATCGCCATCTCGAGCGCTCAAGGGAAGCTCTTCATGACCGTGGAGGGCTCGCCTGCCAAGGAGCTGATGGTTCACAAGGTCTCGAGCGAGATGGTCGGGCTCAGGTTCGACCGGGCAAGGCTCGAGTTCGAACGCGAAGGCGGCAGATTCGCGCGCCTGGTGTACAAGGCGGACGGCCTGACGCTGGTGGCCGAGCGGGTGTAGGCCTACCCTGCCCAGGCGTCTCTAGGGCAGGGCGAGTGGAGCTTGCAACGAGCGAGGTTCCGTACGACCATTGGTCAAACGCGTTCGTCTAGGAGACCCCAGTGAGCATCAGCATCGTAAGACCCGAAGAGCAGCACCGCGCCGCCTGGGAGGCCCTGTACGAGGGCTACGCCGGTTTCTACCGGGTGGAGCAGACGGCCGAGATGCGAGCCCGCGTGTGGTCCTGGCTGCAGGACCCGGCGGAAGAGGTGGAGGGCTTCCTGGCGGTCGATCAGAGCGGCAGCCCCATCGGGCTGGCCCACTTCCGCGAGTTCAGCCGCCCGCTTTCGGCCACCAAGGGCGGCTTCCTGGACGATCTCTTCGTGACCCCTACGGCGCGTGGCAGCGGTGCTGCCCGCGCGCTACTGAGGGCTCTGGCGGAGGAGGCGCACACCCGGGGCTGGTCCGTGGTGCGCTGGATCACCGCTGAGAACAACTACCGGGCTCGGGGCCTGTACGACAAGCTCGCCAGCCGCACGGCCTGGGTCACCTACGACATGCCACCGCAGGACCCACGACCGGACTGAAGCCCAGCCAACCGCGAAGGATGCGACGGATGTGCCAAGGTTTCGCCGGAACCGTTGCATGCTGGCCTCAATGGACGGAGCCGCACTGATAGACAAGCGCATCGAGGCCCTGGACGACTGGCGCGGCGCCATGCTGGCGGTCGTGCGAGCCCTCATCCTCGAAGCCGACCCGCACATCACGGAAGAGACGAAGTGGGCCAAACCCACCAACACGGCGGGCGTACCGGTGTGGTCGCACGGCGGCATCGTCTGCACAGGTGAGGTCTATTCGGACAAGGTGAAGCTCACCTTCGCCCACGGGGCCATGCTGCCCGACCCGACCGGCCTCTTCAACGCCAGCTTGCAGGGCAACACGCGCCGCGCCATAGACCTGAGGGAGGGCGACGAGTTGGACGCCGAGGCGTTCAAGGAACTGGTGCGCACCGCCGTCGAGGCGAACCTGCGCTAGAGCAGCGTGCCCGTGAGTATGAGTTTGGCCAGCAGGAAGAAGATCACGATGCCCACCACGTCCACGATGGTGGCCACGAACGGCGTGCTGGACGCCGCCGGGTCCGCGCCGAAGCGTTTGAGCACGATCGGCAGGAGCGAACCGGTCAGGGAGCCCCACAGCACCACCCCGATGAGCGCGAGAGCCACGGTGATGGCGATTATGAGCCAGTGCTCCCCGTACGCGTCGAACGCCACGCCCCAGATGGCAACGCGCAGGAAACCGAGTACACCCAGCAGCCCACCTAGCACCACCCCGGCCGCCAGCTCGCGGCGGGCCACCTCCCACCAGTCGCGCACCGTGACCTCGCCTAGCGCCATGGCGCGGGTCACCAGCGCCGCGGCCTGCGAACCGGAGTTACCGCCGGACGAGATGATGAGGGGCAGGAACAGCGCCAGCACCACCGCGCTGGCGATCTCGTCCTCGAAGAAGCCCATGGCGGTGGCGGTGAGCAGCTGGCCGATGAAGAGCACCACGAGCCAGAAGGCTCGCTTGCGGATGACACCACTCAGCGAGATCTGCAGGTACGGCTCGTCGAGGGCCGACACACCACCGAGCTGATGGATGTCCTCGGTGGCCTCTTCCTCGGCCACGTCGAGCACGTCGTCCACGGTGACGATGCCCACTAGTACGCCGCTGCCGTCCACCACGGGCAGAGCCGAGCGGTCGTGCTTGCGGAACATGGCCACGGCCTCTTCCTGGTCGTCCCAGGCGTTGAGGGCCACCGCGTGGCTGTCCATCATGTCGCTGATGAGCGTTTCCGGCTCTACCAGCAGCAGCTCGCGCATGCGGAGGTCGTCCACCAGCACGCCACCGGGCCCGGTGACGTACACCACGTTGAGCGTCTCGGAATCCCGCCCGAACTTGCGGATGTGCTCCAGGGCCTCCGAGATGGTCCAGGCCGGCTTCACGGCCACGTAATCGGGCGTCATCAGGCGGCCGATGGAGTCCTCCGGATACGCGAGGAGTTCCATCGCCACCTTGCGCTCCTCCGGTTGGAGCAGGTTGAGGAGGCGCCGCGTGACCTTGCCGGGCACCTCTTCGAGCAGCGCGGTGCGGTCGTCCGCCGACATCTCGTTGATGATGGAGGCCACTTCGCGGTCTCCGAGCCCGGCCAGCAGCCGCTCCTGCGCCGCCACGGAGAAGTACTCGAACGTGTCGTAGGCGCGTTCCTTGTCGAGCAGCCGGAACAGCACGGCCTCCACGTCGTCGGGCGCAGCCTCCAACACCTCGGCCAGGTCCGGAGTGGGCAGCTGCCGCAGGTGCTCGTGCAGGAGATCGAACCGACGAGCTGCCAGCAACTCCTGGAGTTCCTCGACCAGGTCGTCGACTTGGATGGCAACCTCGGGCATCTTCCCTCCTACCTCGCTAGCGCTCGTGCTTGTGCGGGTGTGCACATGGCGGATGCTTGTGCGTTCGTGTACATATTCATACCTTGCGCACTATCGTACATGCTCTTTGCTTGTGCGCTCGGGTACATGTTCATCCGCCCCGCGCCAGACCAAGCGCCTTCCGAACGCGGGAAGCCGTCCACGCACACACCCGGAACCTTAGTTGAGCTCGTCCAGCGTGAGCCGGAAGGAGGGCACGAAGGTCTCAAGGAAGTACACGAGGGCCGGGTCGGGGTCCCGCTCCAGTTCCTTCAGGATGGACTGCTCGGCCTTCTGGAACTCCTCGTTGCCGGCCTTCGACTCTTCGATGCATTTCAGGTAGGCGCTCACCTTGTCGGCCTGCTTCACCACCCGCCATGCTGCCGCGTCCTGCTCCTCGTGGAAGAAGAGGTCGTTGTAATCGCCCTGCAGCTCCTCGGGCAGCATCGCCAGCAGGCGGGTGCGAGCCACGGTCTCTATGTCGAACAGCGCCTCCTTGATGGTCGGGTTGAAGTACTTGATGGGCGTGGGCACGTCGCCGGTGATCACCTCTTCCGCGTCGTGGTACACGGCAAGGAGAGCCGTCCTGTTCGGGTCCAGGTCCTTGCCGAACTTCCGGTTACCGATCACCGCCAGCGCGTGAGCGATCATGGCCACCTGCAGGCTGTGCTCCTGGGTGTTCTCAGGCCTGGTGTTGCGCATCAGGCCCCAGCGCTGGATGAACTTCATGCGCGCTAGGTAGGCGAAGAAGTGACTGGTCACGCCCGCTATGCTACCGAACCGCAGCCCGGCGTAGACCGCGCCGCACCACGCGGGGCCGTCGCAGCGTCCTCCGAGGCCACGAGTGCAAGGCGTGCACGACGTGTAAAAGGCCGCAGGTGAGGCGTGGGCGGTATGAAACAATCTATTGACGCGGTACCCTAGTGAACGTAGGCTCACACCGTAGGAGGACATACGTGAAGCGTCTCGCCCTCATCGCCATTGGTGCAGCAGCCCTGCTGCTCAGCGCCTGCGCGCCGACTTTCGACCTAACCAGCCAGGTGCCGGTCCAGATACTCTCCGTTACCACCCCAACCATCAAGGGCGGCGCGGTGGTAGTGCAGGGCCGTAACTTCGGCGACGGACGCACCGGCGGCGACGACGCCAACTACGTGCTGTTCGCCCGCACTTCCGATACCGTGCACGGTCAGCGTCTGGCCATAAGCTCCTGGGCGCCGCAGCGCATCGAGTTCGCCTCGCCCGAAGAGGCCGGCAACGGCTGGCTGACGGTGGTGGCCAACGGCGTCAGCAGCCAATCGTTCCCGGTCAGCCTTCCCTAACTCCGACACTTCCTCCTTACTTCTCTCCGAACTCGGTTCAGGGGCCGCTCCAGAGGCGGCCCCTGAACCGTTGCGGAAGCACGAGACCGCTATACTCTGCCCTTATGAAGCTGCAGGCCGTCAAAGGCACGAGTGACATCCTCCCTGAACAGCAACCGCGGTGGCGCCACGTCGTGGACGCGGCTGCCAGCGTGCTCGAAGGCGCCGGCGCCGGCCGCCTCACCACTCCGATCTTCGAACACGCCGAGGTGTTCGAGAAGGCGGTAGGCGATTCGGCGGACCTGGTCGTGCAGAAGGAGATGTACACCTTCGAGGACCGCGGCGGTCGCCGCATCACGCTGCGCCCGGAGTTCACGGCCGGCATCGTTCGCGCCTACATCGAGAACGGCATGCACACGTGGCCCTCACCCGTGAAGCTCTGGACGCACGGCCCGCTCTTCCGGGCCGAGAACGTCCAGCGAGGCCGCTACCGGCAGTTCCATCAGGTCGACTTCGAACTGATCGGGCTGACCTCGGCGCTGGCGGACGCCGAGACCGTCGAGCTCCTGCACCGCTGCCTCGCGGCGGCCGGCCTCACCAGGCACCGCGTCAAGCTGGGCTCGGTGGGCGACCCAGCGGACAGGGCGGCCTACAACGAGTACCTCCGCGCCGAACTCGCACCGAAGCGAGCTCAGCTCTCCGAGGTCAGCCGCGAGCGCCTCGAGCTGAACCCCATGCGGATCCTCGACAGCAAGGACGCCGGCGACCAGGCACTGATAGCCGAGCTGGAAAGACCGCTGGAACGCCTGGGACCGGAGTCCAAGGCGCACTTCGACCAAGTCGCGGAATACCTCACCGACTGGGGCGTGCCGTTCGACCTGGACCCCGGCATCGTGAGGGGGCTCGACTACTACTGGCGCACGGCCTTCGAGGTGCATTACCAGGGCATCGGCGCCCAATCCGCCCTCGGCGGCGGCGGCCGTTACGACGGCCTCGCACAGATGCTTGGCGGCCCGCCAACGCCGGCCATCGGCTGGGCGTTCGGCATCGAACGGGTCCTCGACGCTCTGGAGCAGGAGGAGATCGCCACCGCCGAGGCCGCCAACCCCCTGCTGTTCCTCGTGCCACTCGACGATGAAGCCGTGGTGGAAGGCGCGAACCTGGCCCAGCGGCTCCGCAGCGGTGGCGCGTGGGTAGAGTTCGCCTACCAGCGCCGCAACCCCGGCAAGGGCCTCAAGGAAGCCGACAGGGCACGGGCCCGCTACGCAGCGCTCCGGGGCGCGTCCGAGCGTCAAGCCGACGCGTGGCAACTCAAGGACCTTCGGTCCGGCCAGCAGCGCACTACCAGTGAGACCGAACTGATAGACACCGTCCGCAAGCTCTCGCAGGGCGCAGCCCCCGAAAGCATGGCCGCGGACGAACACACGGAAAGGCACGGCTGATACCCTCATGTCCATGCTGAGAAGCCACGACTGCGGCTCCCTAAGGCCCACAGATGTGGGTCAGGCGGTGAGGCTCCAGGGCTGGGTCAACCGCCGCCGCGACCTGGGCGGCTTACTGTTCATCGACCTGCGCGACCGTTACGGCATGACGCAAGTGGTGGTGGAACCCGCCAACGAGGCAGCCTTCAGTGCGGCCGAGGACGTGCGGGCCGAGTACGTGCTGCAGGTAGACGGCCACGTGCGCGCGAGGCCGGAGGGGCAAGCTACCGACCGCCTCGCTACCGGCGCCATCGAAGTGCTGGCGGAGGCCGTCACGGTGCTCTCCCCCGCCCGCACCCCGCCCTTCCTGGTGGACGGCTCGGTAGACGCGTCGGAAGTGAACGAGGACCTGCGGCTCAAGCACCGCTACCTGGACCTCAAGCGCCCGGCCGCCCTGCGGCCCCTGCTCATCCGCCACAAGGTGACCAAGGCCATCTGGGACTTCCTTGACGCGCGCGGCTTCGTGCAAGTGGAAACGCCGCTCCTCACGCTTAGCACGCCGGAAGGGGCGCGCGACTACCTGGTGCCTTCTCGGCAGCAGGCGGGCTCTTTCTACGCGCTCCCGCAGTCGCCCCAGCTCTTCAAGCAGATGCTGATGATGGCCGGTTTGGACCGCTACTTCCAGGTAGCGCGCTGCTTCCGCGACGAGGACCTGCGCGCCGATCGCCAACCCGATTTCACGCAGCTGGACATCGAGATGTCTTTCGTAGGCGAAGACGACGTGCTCACCCTCAACGAGGAGCTCATGGCGCACGTGGTGAAGGCCGGCATCGGCGCGGCAGTCCCCACGCCCTTCCCCCGCATCTCCTACCGGCAGGCCATGGACGAGTACGGGTCGGACAAGCCCGACGTGAGGTTCGGTCTCAAGCTCATGGACCTCTCCACCGTGCTGGCCAACAGCGAGTTCAGAGGCTTCTCGGCCGCGCTGGAGGCGGGCGGGGTCGTGAAGGGCATCCTCGTGCCCGCCGACCAGGCCGGCGCCCTCAGCCGCAAGGTGCTAGCTGAACTCGAAGAACACGCCAAGCGCTTCGGTGCCAAGGGCATGGCGTGGCTGAGGCGCACCGCCGACGGCTTCAGCGGCCCGGCAGCCAAGTTCCTCTCTGACCAGGAGAACGCCGCGCTCGCCGACCTCGCCGGTACAGAAGGCGCCACGCTGCTGCTCGTGGCCGACGCCTGGAGCACGGCCGTAACGGCGCTCGGCGCCGTGCGCCTCAAGCTGCCGGCAGCGCTCGGACTCGCTGTGGACGAGAACCATCTGGCCTTCCTCTGGGTCACCGACTTCCCGCTCCTCGAGCAGGACGAGGAGTCCGGCACCTGGACCTACATGCACCACCCGTTCACAGCGCCGCATGAGGCCGACCTGCCGCTACTCGAGACCGACCCGGGCGGGGTGAAGGCGCACGCCTACGACCTGGTCCTGAACGGCACGGAGGTCGGCGGCGGCAGCATCCGCATCCACCGGCTCGACGTCCAGAAGCGCATGTTCGCCGCGCTCGGTTTCACACCCGAGGAGGCGGAACGTCGCTTCGGCTTCTTCCTGGACGCCCTCTCCTACGGCGCCCCACCGCATGGCGGCGTGGCCTGGGGCCTCGACCGCCTGATCATGCTGCTGGCCGGAACGCAGAGCATCCGCGACACCATCGCGTTCCCGAAGAACCAGCGGGGCGCCGACCCGCTCACGGGCGCGCCGGGACCGGTGGCGCCAGATCAACTCGCCGAACTAGGTATCTCCCTGGCTGCCGCAGTGGACGCTGCGCCTGAGACCCGACCATGATCCCCCTGGTGGTGTTCGACCTGGACGGCACCCTCATCGGCTCCAGCGGACAGGTAGAGGCTTGCTTCTGGGCCGCAGCCGAGGAAGCGCTGGCGGCCGGCATGAAGATGGCCGTGTGCACCGGTCGCCCCGGGCTGGGGGTGGCCCTCAAGGTCGCCAAGCGGCTGGGGCCGGCCAACGCTCACGTGTTCCAGAACGGGGCCTACGTGGGCTACACCGACGGGCGCGCGGTGAAAGTGGTGGCCCTGAAGGAGAGCATCACCAGGCGCATCATCGAGGTATCGCGGAACGCCGGAGCCGTGCTCGAGCTCTACACACCCAGCTCGCTTTACGTGGAACGCACCACCGAGATGAGCGAGCGCCACTCCAGTGTCATAGGCGTGCCGGCACTCGTTAGGGACCTGGAGGACGTGGCCGCCACCGAGCCGGTGGTGAGAGCGCAGTGGGTGGTACCCCTGGGCACCGAGGAGGCGCTCGCGGCGCAGACCCCGCCGGGCGTGCAACTCTCGCACGCCGTGAGCCCGGCGCTGCCGGACATGGCGTTCGTGTCGCTAACATGCGAGGGCGTTAGCAAGGCCAGCGCCGTGCGCCAGCTGGCGGAGCACATGCGCATACCCCTGCACCGGGTCATGGCGGTAGGCGACAGCGTGGGCGACCTGCCCATGCTTCTGGAGGTGGGCTACCCCCGCATCATGGCCAACGCCACACCCGACCTGCTCGCGCAGTTCCCCAACCTGGGCCACGTCGACGAATGCGGTGCCGTGGAAGCCCTGCAGCAGGCGCTCGCGCTCCCCTGACGCCGGCGCCACCCCGCGAGTTCCGGCACTCCGCGCTTGATACACTCCCCTTCATGAGTCACACCCCCATCGCGCAGCTTCCCCTGCACGTCGGTCAGGCCGTTACCGTGGCCGGCTGGCTCACCAACCTGCGTTCCAGCGGGAAGATCGCCTTCCTGCAACTACGAGACGGCTCCGGCTTCGTTCAAGGGGTAGCAGCCAAGAACGACATCGGAGACGAGCTGTTCGAACGCGTGCGGCACCTCACCCAGGAGTCGAGCCTGCTGGTGCACGGCACCGTCCGGGCGGACGAGCGGGCCCCCAGCGGCGTGGAGCTGGCCGTGACGGACGTGGAACTGGTGGGCGCGTCCAGCGAGTACCCGATTACCCCCAAGGAGCACGGCACCGATTTCCTGTTCGACCACCGGCACCTCTACCTGCGCCACCGGGCACCGTGGGCCGTGTTGCGCATCCGCGACGAGGTGGAGCGCGGCGTCCACGACTTCTTCAGTGAGCGCGGCTTCGTGCGCTTCGACTCGCCACTCTTCATGCCCACCGCGGTGGAGGGCACCACCAACCTGTTCGAGATCGACCTCTTCGACGAGGACAAGGCTTACCTGGCGCAGACCGGGCAGCTCTACGCCGAAGCCGGGGCGATGGCCCTGGGCAAGGTCTACACGTTCGGCCCCACGTTCAGAGCCGAGAAGAGCAAGACCAGGCGGCACCTGCTTGAGTTCTGGATGCTGGAGCCCGAAGTGGCCTTCCTGGACCACGAGGGCAACATGCAGCTCCAGGAGGACATGGTGGCGTACCTGGTGAGCCGCGTGCTGGACCGGCGCGCCATGGAGCTGGAGATGCTCGGCCGCGACCCGAAGAAGCTGGAGCCAGCCACGCAAGGCGACTTCCCGCGCATCACCTACGACGAGGCGCTGGCCTACCTGGCGACGCAGGGCGAGGAGCTGCAGTTCGGCGACGACTTCGGGGCGCCGCACGAGACGATGCTGGGCGACCGGTACGACCGCCCCGTTTTCGTGGAGAAGTGGCCTACCGTGGCCAAGGCGTTCTACATGGAGCCCGTTCCGGGCGACCCGACCCGCGTGCTGGCCTCCGACCTCATCGGTCCGGAAGGGTACGGCGAGCTTATCGGCGGTTCGCAGCGCATCCACGACCTGGCTCTTCTCGAGCAGCGCATCGAGGAGCACGCCCTACCGCGTGAAGCGTTCGAATGGTACCTGGACCTGAGGCGCTACGGCACCGTCCCGCACTCGGGCTACGGCATGGGTCTTGAGCGGTTCCTGACGTGGGTAACGGGCGGCCATCACTTGCGCGAGGTCATCCCGTTCCCCCGCATGCTCACGCGCATGTACCCTTGAGGCTCAGATCTCGGACGCCACAGCCACGTGGCCCAGCAACGTGTCTGCGGGCCGCCCGTTCCTCAGGAAACGCACCTCGCTGACGCCGTTACGCTGCACCGTGGCGGTGATGGAGCGCAGGATGGCGCTCTCCTGTTCCACGCTCACCCCCACCGGTTGCGGCACGAGCATGTCTATCACCGCTACCGAGGCGCGCCCCGTTGGGAGCAGGAACACGCGCGGCGCGGGCAACTCCTGTGGCCACACGCCTTGCAGCTGAGACGCCTCCCGCAGTTGCGCCAGCACCGCCTGCAGGCGCGCCGTGGCGCCCAGCGGCAGCGCCACCCGCAACGTCGTGGTGCGTTCGAGCCCCAGTTCGTCGACCACCACGAGGGTGGCGTCCTGAACGCTCAACACCTCTTCCGTTGCGCCCAGCTCGATGCTCACTGGCGCCGGGCTCTCTACCCGCGGCACGTTCAGTAGAAGCCCCAACGCGCCACCGGCGAGCAGCAGCGCCACCAGCACCTGCGGCGTGGCCAGGGCGGCCAGGAGGCGTCGCCTCAACGCGCCCCCAGCGGCCCGAACGAGCCCTCGCTCAAGAGCTGGTCGAGGGCCTCGGCGAGCCTCTCCGGCAGACCGTCCGAGGCGAGGTCAGCGGCCGCGAACTCCAACATGACCCCGCGCCCGGCGGCGCCACCAAGCACCTGCAGGGGCGCACCGGTTATGAGGTCGGCGCGGTAGCCGGCGATGGTGAAAAGCCGGCCCGCCAACGCCTCCGAAGCGCGGCGTCCGACGTCCAGGTCGGTAACCAGGCCGAGGAGGAGGCGCCGACGCAACTCGTCCGTGCCGGCGTTCCGCAGTTCCGCCGCGGCGTTCTCCCGCACGGCCATCTCGAGGCTGCCCACGTTGGCGGCGTCACCGAGGTAGTAGGCGCGGAACACTCCCAGCGGCAGTTCGGCCACGTGCACGGACACGAAGAGGTCGGCGCCGATGCCGAGCCTGGCACGCTGATCTACCTGCACGTCGAAGTCGCTGTCACGCGTGAGGGTAACGCTCATCCCCCTGGCCCGCAGCGCCGTGGCCAGCCGCTCCACGAACGACAGAGTGAGGGTCGCCTCGCTACCGAAAGCTGCCGACATGAGCCCGGTATCCGCGCCGCCATGTCCGGCGTCGAGCACGATGTTGGCGCGCTCCGACGCGAAGCCACCGGACCGGCTGAACGTGACGTTCAGCCGGAAGCCGCGCCCATCGGGAACCGCGTAGAGCTCGAACAGCGTGCCCGGCTCCAGTTGGATGCGCACCTCCGTGGAGCCGCCACTGGCTGAAGCGCTGGCGTAGGTGAAGGCGGCGCCCTCGACCGGCGCCAGCCGCACCTCGGTGTCTGTACGGTCGAGATAGACGTGCAGTGTCGAGAGTGGCTCGTTGAAGAAGCTCGAATAGCGCACCGGCGCAGAGATGGTGAGTTCCAACCTCTCCGTGCGGCCGTCGTAGCGCTGGAGGGCCGTTAGCCGACCGCGCGGCTGCACGACCAGAACCGTGTCGTCTGCGCTGATGTACGTGACGCTGGCCCCCAGGGCTTCTGCCACGGGCTTCACGGGCAGGAACAGTTCGCCCTCTGACCACACGGCGGCGCCGCCTGGAACCGGTCGCCCGTCCAGCCAGATGGCGTCCCCGGAACCGGCCGCGGAAGGTTCGGCCGCTATCCGAACCTGCAGCACACGCCCACCCGTCTCGAGAAGCACGAGCGCACGGCCCGCGTCCACACCCATGGTGGCGCCCAGCGCCTGCGCCAGCGCGGCGCCGGCCGCGTAGCTGCTGCCGGGCACCAGCGAGGTGCTGTTGCCCGTTATGACGCGGCCGTTCACCACCAGGTTGGCCTGCCCGTGCCCTGTCGGCAGGAGCACGGCCCACAGCAGGCTCAGCAGCCACACGCGCAGCGGACCGGCAACGCGCCGACCCCGCGGTGAGCCCCACCGCCGGTTGGGGAGGCTGATACTTGCCGTCACTCGCCCCTCCCGCTCCTGGCAAGAGCGCGGTCCATCTCGAGTTTGGCGTCCTTGCGGGCGTCCTCACGGCGCTTGTCGTGCTGCTTGCGACCGCGTGCCAGGGCCACCTCGAGCTTGGCCCAGCCGCCCTTGAAGTAGAGGCTGATGGGCACCACCGTGAGCCCCTTGCGCTCGAGGCCCTTCGTGAGCTCGGCGATCTCGCGCTTGTTGAGCAGCAGCCGGCGCCGCCGGGTGGGTTCGTGGTTGTTGTAACTCGCTTCCTGGTAGATGGGGATGTTCATGCCCTCCACGAAGGCCTGCCCGTCATGCACGCGCACGTAGGCCTCGGCGATGGAGCCGCCCCCCTGCCGCAAGGACTTGACCTCGCTGCCGGTGAGCTCGAGGCCGGCCTCGAAGCGTTCCAGCAGTTCGTAATCGTGAGAAGCGCGCCTGTTACGTAGCATCAGAAACTCCGGCGGCCATGATAGCCCTTCACTCCAGTAACGCCCCGACGTCCTGCGGGTCCACGTCCACCACCAGTCTGGCACCCTGGTATGAGCGTGGCAGCGCTCCCAGCAACGTCTCCAGGCGGGTGTCGTCCATGGCGCGCAGCAGTACGTGGAACACGAAGCGGCCGCGCAGGCGTTCAACGGGCGCGGAGGCTGGGCCGAGCACCTCAGCCTCCTGCGCGCCGGCAGTGATGAGCGAGTCCGCCGCGCGCTGCGCGGCGGCCAGTGCACTGCCCCGATCGCGGGCGGTGAACTGCAGCTTGGCGAGGATGCTGAAGGGCGGGTAGCCGAACCGTTTCCGGCGCTCGAGCTGACGGCCCAGCAGCGCCTCCAGCGCGGGTTCCGGCTCCGACGAGCCGAGCGCCGTCAGCAGTTCGTGTTCGGGCGCGTGCGTCTGGACCACCACCAGGGGCCGCCTAGGCCCGCTCAGTTCGACCAGCCGCAGGAGCGTGCGTGTGGTCTCCTCCTCCGCCCGAAAATCTGCGGCCGCCAGGTGCGTATCGAAGTGCGTGACCCCGACCAGCGAGAGCTCCGGCAGCGGCGGCAGGCCGAGCACCGCCACGGTGCCCACCACGACGCCCGGCTCTCCGTCGTAGAGCGAGGTCAGGTCGTCGTGCCTGTCCTTGTCGTAGCGGTACACGGGCAGCCCGTCGACGATCTTCTCGAGTTGCGAGGCTATCCACTGGGTACCGGCGCCGCGCAGCGCACCGAGGTCACTGCCGCCGCAGTCGGGGCACCGCTTGGCCTGCGGCTCCACGTGGCCGCACTGGTGGCACATGAGACGCGCCTCCTGCCTATGGAACCTGAGGGTCAGGTCGCAGTTGGGGCAGGGTGCCTGCCAGCCGCAGCTCAGGCAGCCGTACGCCCCGGAGAAGCCGCGCCGGGGCGCCAGCACCACGGCCTGCCGGCGGCGCTCCGCCACCTGCCTGAGGGTTCGCAGCAGGTCCGGGTGTACGGGCCAGTTACCACTCTCGTTGAGGTCGGCAACGTGAAGACGCATGCGTGGCAGTGGCAACCGTACGATCTGTTCTGCCGGCACCGCGAGCACCAGATCTGGTGTTGGCGCCAGGTCTACGAGCGTGAGGGGCACTCCCTCGGACTGAGCCAGCAGCCCGGCGGCCTTGGGTAGCAGCAGCCGGGCGCCGTGCTGGAGCTTGTAGGCGGAACTGCCGGCGTCCAGCACCACCACGCGCCCGAGGCGCGGCAGCGGGGCGAGCAGTGCCAGGTACGTGCCGACCAACACCTGCGGCCCGGAGTCGGGGAGCTCCGACCATAACCTCACGCGCTGCTCGTCCGCAGCCTCCCCCGTGAGGTACGACACCGGCAGCTCGTTGGCCAGCAGAGCGGCGCTGGTCGCCGCCTGCGCCTGCTCGGGGACAACCACGAGCACGGACTTCCCCAACTCGAGGTCCGCTCGAAGCAGAGGCAACAGTGCAGCGAGACGCTCACGCCGGGTGCCCCCCACCAACGCTCCGTTCGCGTTCGATCCTGCCGAGCCCGCCGTCAGCCTCGCGTTCACCGCGGGCAGGCGTTCGTGGGTGAGCGGCGGGGCCGGCACCGGGGGTGGTGGCGCGGGCAGGAGTTCGTAGCCGGCGTACCCCTTGACGATCAGGCTGCGGACGCTGCTCTCTGGCACGTCTGCGTCGCGCGCGAGCTGAGCGGCGCTCTGGCCACTGCCGACTGCTGCGAGCAGCTCCAGCGCCTGGCGCTGAGGCTCCCGGCGGGCGCCCGTCAGTCCATCGTCGGCAGACCGCAGGGGCACGAGCATGCGCTGCAGCCGGGGCCGCTCCGAACCGCGCTCGTCCACCAGGCCCTGCTGCCTGAGGAGTTCCAGTGTCTTGCCTGGTACTAGCCCGGCGTCCAGCCAGGTCTCCAGCGGCGGCTGGTGCTCCGCCATAACCGTGTCCTCAAGCAGGGCGGCGGCGGCGTCCCGCACACGCACCTCGTGCAGCAAGTCGGGCTGGAAGCCGGGCGGGTTCAGGGTGGCCAGGACGGTACCTGCCGGCACGCCGGCCGCTCGGGCGATGCGTAGAAGGGCGCTTAGCGCTCCAGGCCTCAACCACTGCTCGGCACCGAACGCGTGCAGCACGTGGCGCAACTCGAGATCGCGGCCTGCCGTGACGGTGCGCTCGGCGAGCACGACCCCAACGCGCAGACCCGCCTGCCAGGGCACTACCACCCGCTGGCCTGGCTGCACGGCGGAACCCTGCAGGGGCGGCAGGTAGGTGAAGGCGGGCAGCGGCAGCGGCAGCAGCACTTCGAGAGCGAGCGGCACGAATGATTCTAGCCTTCGGGACTAATGCTGGCCGGGCTTGCCACTACCCCCCGCCCAGGTCTTCAGGCCCTCCACGATGGTGACTCGCCCCGCCTGGGCGCTGTCTATGAGGGTGCGTTTCTCCGCTGCCGGGAGCAGCACGGTGAACACCGAGCCTTCCCCTAACCGCGACTCCACCTCGACGCTGCCGCCATGCTGCTGCACGAGCCACTTGACGATGGCAAGGCCGAGACCCGAACCGTTGCCGCGGCCCGAGCGGGCGCCGTCCACCCGGTAGAAGCGGTCGAAGAGGTGGGGAAGCGCCTCGGGCACGATCCCGGAGCCGTCGTCCAACACCTCGAGGCGCACGTGGTGACGCTCTACTGCTACGGTCATCGTCACCTTCTCGGCGCCTGCGTTTATGGCGTTCTGTACGAGGTTCAGCACGACTTGCTTGAGGCGCGCCGGATCGCCCTGCACCTCGACCAGCGGCGTGCGCGTACTGACCTCGATGACGGCGCCCCGGGCCATGGGCGCCACTTCCTTGCGCACCGTCTCCACGACCTCCACCAGGTTCATGGGCTGCAGGTCAACCGTGAAACCGGCGTCCGCACGTGCCAGCTCGAGCAGGTCGTTCACGAGCTTCGCCATGCGCTCGGATTCGCGCTGGATGACCTCCAGAGAATCGAGCTGATCGCCCGTGGGGTGGGTGCGCCTGAGCAGGTAGCTGACGTGGCCGCCGATGGCCGTCACCGGCGTCCTCAGTTCGTGGCTGGCGTCTGCGGTGAAGCGCCGCTGCGTCTCGAAGGACTCCTGGAGCCGGTCGAGCATGTGATTGATGCTCACGGCCAGGTCCGTTATCTCGTCGCCGCTCTTGGGCACGGGCACGCGCCGCGAAAGGTCCGAGCCGGACACGAGCCCGGCGGCCTCGGTGACGCGCTTGAGTGACGCCAGCACCCGCTCGGAGAGGAGCCACACCCCCAGGGCGAAGATCAGGAAGGCCATGACCACGGTCAATATGAGGTCGCGCTTGAGCTGATCCAGGGTAGCTGCCATGAACTTGGCGGGAATACCTACCAGGAAGGCGGCCCGGAAGGTGGTCTCTTCGCGCGGGAAGTCTATGCGCCCGAGTCGACCGAGGACGGACACGGATTCGGCGCCGATGCTGACGTTGGCCAGTACCTCGCCGTCGTCCACCAGGCGTTGCAGGGCGCTGTCACTGAGCGGCCCCATGAGGTTGCTGTTGTCGAAGTAAGAAACGCCGGTCCTGAGCACGGCGATGTTGCTCACCGGCCGGTCGGTAGGACCCAGCACAAGGATTTGATAATACGCGTTGCTCGGGAGCTTCTGAAGGCCTTCGGCGATCGTGCTCGCGCCGCTCGTGATCTCGGCCAGCGCGCTCTGCGCCTGATCCGAGATGCCGGCGCTGAGCGAGCGCTCCGTGAGCAGGTACACCGATACGGCCACTGCCGAGAGGATGACTGCTATGAAGGCCCCGAAGACCAGCGTCAGCTGAAGTCTAAGCCTCACCTTGTCCTGATTCCTCGCGCAGCACGTAGCCCACGCCGCGGATGGTGTGGATGAGCCGGCTCCCCTCGCTTTCCAGCTTGCGCCGCAGGTAGCCCACGTAAACGTCCACTACGTTGCTGCCGCCGGTGTACTCGGGCCACACCTTCTCCTCGATCTCGAAGCGGTTGAACACCTTGCCCGGGTTACGCGCGAAGAGTTCCAGCAGTTCGAACTCCTTGGCGGAAAGCTCGATGCGACGCCCGTCGCGGAAGACCTCGCGGCCGTCCAGGTTCATGACCAGGTCCACCACGCGCACTTCGCCGGTCACGGCGGGGTTCACGCGCCGCAGGTGAGCCCGAACGCGGGCCAGGAGCTCCTCGATGGAGAACGGTTTCACCAGGTAGTCGTCCGCGCCCGAATCGAGCCCGACCACCTTGGCGTCCACGGAATCCTTGGCGGTCAGGATGATGATGGGCGTGTTGCTCGTCTTGCGGATGCGGCGCGCCACCTCGAGCCCGTCGAGCACCGGCATCATGAGGTCCAGGATCACCAGGTCCGGGCCGTGCTCCCGGAACTTCGAGAGGCCCGTAACGCCGTCGTAGCTGACGATGGTGTCGTAGTCCTCCGCCTGCAGTTCCAGGTCGATGAACTTGGCGATCTCCTTCTCGTCTTCGACGATGAGAATCAGTGGTTTGCGTTCCATGCCCCGCACTATGGCACCTGCTCTCATGAGAGATTTGATGAGATTATGAGCAGTATATGAGGGCCTGGCTGGTGCCACTGGCGCTGCGCCGCGGTTACAGTGGGTGGGCAAGCCAATCTGAACGGGAAGGTATCTGCGTAACCTCTTATGGATAAGCACGACAACCACGGCCGCTCGGGCAGACCGCGCGCCAAACAGGAACCGGCCGGCCCCCGGCGCTTCGAACAGCCGCGCGGCTACGGCATGTACGAACGGGTGGCCATCTTCATCGACGGCAGCAACCTCTATAACGGCATGCGCGAGAACCTTCGCAACACGAGGGTCAACCTGGCGGAGCTCATCAACCAGCTCCTGCGCGACCGGCCGCTGCACCGGACGTACTACTACAACGCACCGCTGACGGACGATTACGACGAGGAGCTGCGCGAGGGTCAGACGCGCTTCTTCGAGTCCCTCAGGCGCATCCCGTACGTGACCGTGCGCCTGGGCAAGCTCCATAGGCGGCCGGACGGCACCACCGTGGAGAAGGGCATCGACGTGTCGCTAGCGGTGGAAGCGCTGTCGCTGGCCTTCCAGGACGCCTACGACACCGCCCTGCTCGTTTCCGGCGACGGCGATTACGTGGAGCTGGTCGAGACCCTGAAGCGTTACGGCAAGCACGTGGAGTGCTCCATGTTCCGCAACCAGTCGGCCGGCACGCTGCTGGAGCATGTGGACGTGTTCCATAACCTGGACGAACTCGACTGGAGCCGCATACTGTTCTGATCTTGGGGCGAGAGCCTGGCCGACACCGGCGGCGCCAGGACGTGAGCTTTAGGTTAAGGCGCCGGGCCTGCACGGGGCCAGCAGGGCACCGCCGGGTGCTATCATTTGGCCGACACCAACGTTGGGTGCGAACCCAAGTCACGCACGAGAGGGAGTTTTCACCACATGCGCAAACTGATCGTTCTTATGGCGGCCGCTCTCCTGACCTTCGGGATGGCTCAGGATTACGTGTTCGGCATCGTCTACGACGCCGGCGGCAAGTTCGACGGCTCGTTCAACGAAGGCACCTGGCGCGGCGTCGAGCGCGCCCAGCAGGACCTCCAGGCACAGGGCTTCGAAGTCGACGTGGTCGAGTTCGAAGGTAGCCCCGACACCGCCGCCGAAGGCCAGCGCCGTATCGCCCTCGAGGGCGCCGAGATCATCATCGCCCCGGGCTTCCTCCAGGCTGACGCCGTAACGGCCGTCGCCGCCGAGTTCCCCCGTACCGCTTTCGTCATCCTGGACGCCGTCTCTGAAGGCTCCAACGTGCGCAGCGTGCTCTTCAAGGAACAGGAAGGCAGCTTCCTCGTCGGCTACATCGCCGGCAAGCTCACCCGCACCGGCATCGTCGGCTTCGTGGGCGGCATGGACGTGCCCCTCATCCGCGCCTTCGACCTCGGCTACCAGGAAGGCGTGCTCGCCGCTTGCGCCGACTGCACCATCATCAGCAACTACGTGGGCGTCACCGATTCCGCCTGGAACGACCCCGCGCGCGCCATGGAACTCGCCAGCACGCAGAACGCCCAGGGCGCGGACATCATCTACGCCGCGGCCGGCGCCTCCGGTAACGGGGTCATAAACTTCGTCACCGACAAGATGTGCTTCGTGCCCAACGTGCCCACCCGCGCCACGCCCATCGACGCCCAGCTCGCCAACATCGCCAAGCCTGCGGGCTACGAGCAGGCCTGCGGCGCCAACGCCCACCCGATCTTCTTCATCGGCGTGGACAGCAACCAGAACCCGTTCGGCGACACCGACTCCAACGCCGCCACCCTCAACTTCGGCCTGACGAGCATGCTCAAGGGCGTGGGCGTGGCCTCCTACGACGCCATCATGGACGTCGTCAACGGCACCTTCGAGGGCGGCCTGCTGAGCCTCGGCCTGGCCGAGAACGGCGTGGACTTCGCGCTCGACGAGTACAACGAGGCGCTCATCCCCGAGTCGCTCATCGCCGAAGTGGAAGCCGTCCGCCAGCAGATCATCAACGGTGACATCGTGGTCACCGACTACCGCCAGCTGCAGTAAGCCTCAGCTGAAGCCACCATGGGCCTGCCACATGGCGGCCACGACCTGAACACAGTAGCGCGCGGACCTTCAGACGGTTCGCGCGCTCTTCTTGGCTGCCGGCGCTCCGCATGGTCGGGGCCTACGTGAGCGCGGTCCCTGCGACCGCCACGCACCACCAAGTGGTAGGCGGCGCCCCGGTCTCACGCGTCTTGCCGTGGTAATATCTTCATTCGCAGTGTGGGCGATCTGGTCGCGTCACGCGCACGGCGCCGGCACCCGAGGTGGGGCCTATAGCCTCACCCAGCAAGGGCCGGCGCGCACGCGGGGCGAGGAAAGTCCGGGCACCGTAGGGCAGGGTGCCAGCTAACGGCTGGGCGCGTAAGGCGACGGCAAGTGCAACAGAGAGTAGACCGCGATCACGTTCGTAACCACGAACCTGGTCGTAAGGGTGAAAGGGTGCGGTAAGAGCGCACCAGTGCCCCTGGTAACAGGGGCAGCTAGGTAAACCCCACCCGGTGCAAGGTCCGATATGGAGAGAGAGCCTGCCCGGCTCGCCAACATCTCCGGGTTGACCGCTACAGGAGCGCGGCGACGCGCTTCGCAGACAGATGACCAGACGCGGGCCCAACGGTCCGCCGACAGAACCCGGCTTATCAGCCCACCTGCGCTGCGGCCCCCGTCATCGGGGGCCGCGTTCTGTTGGCCCGTCACCCCCACTTCATAGCTGGCTCACGACCCCTGGAACGACCCGCTCGGTGGGGCCCTTCTCATGAACCGCCCCGCTCCGCGATGCGAGAGTGGGAGGAATACTACTTCTGGCCCCAAAACGAAAATCGATGTGGGAAATCGTGGGAGTTTGTGGTAAAGTTGCGCATTCCGCCCAAGGGAGGCGTCCGCTTGTCTGCAGCACGTGGCGAACAACGTCTCAGACGCGCGCGCGGCGTCCTCCCCGACCCTAGGAGCCTGGCTGACGATGCCGTTCGGTGAGTACCAGTACAGCGTCGACGACAAGGGACGAGTGATAGTCCCACCCGCCTTCCGCGAGTTCGTGGACGGCGGCATGATCGTCACGCGCGGCCTGGACACGTGCCTCTTCGTGTTCCCCATGACCTCGTGGGACCGCATCGAGAAGCACCTCACGGAGCTGCCGCTCACGGACCCTGCCTCCCGCAAGTTCGTGCGCTTCTTCTACTCGGGCGCCGCCAAGGCGAAGCTCGATTCCGCCGGGCGCATAACCCTCCCTCCCCTGCTGCGCTCGTTCGCCAAGATCGACGGCAACGTGGTGGTGGTGGGTGCACCCAACCGCATCGAGATCTGGAACGAGGACCTGTGGCTCGAGGGCCTCGAGGAAGTGCAAGACCAGCCGCCCGCGCCCGAACTGCTCAGCGAGTTGGTGGGATGACCGAGGCGCCTCACCTCCCCGTCATGCCGGCCGAGATCTTGGAGGCTCTGGACGTGGTGCCCGGCACCTGGATCGTGGACGGCACCTTCGGTGCCGGCGGTCACAGCCGCCTCCTCCTCGAGGCGGGTGCCAACGTGCTCGCCATCGACCAGGACCCGGGCGCGGCACGCTACGCAGAAGAACTGGCGCGCGAGCGCCTGCCCGGCAAGCTACTCTTCGCCTCCGGCAACTTCAGGGACATGGAGAGCCTGGCGGCCGCGGCTGGCGTGAGCGCCGCCAGAGGCGTCCTGCTCGACCTGGGCGTATCGAGCATGCAGCTGGACGAGGGCGAGCGCGGCTTCGCGTTCCGCCACGACGGACCGCTGGACATGCGCATGGGTCAGCAGGAGGAGTCGGCCGCAGACGTGGTGAACGAGTACGGCGCCGACGAGCTGGCGGCCCTCATCTACCGGTACGGCGAGGAACGGCATAGCCGCCGAGTGGCCCGCAACATCGTGGAGGCAAGGCAGAGGGCGCCCATCACCACCACGGCCCGCCTTGCGGAGGTGGTGGCCAGCGCCTACCCGGGCGGACCCCGGCGCGAGCATCCGGCCCGCCGGACGTTCCAGGCGCTCCGCATCCACGTCAACGACGAACTCGGCGCTTTGCAGGAGGGCCTCGAAGCGGCGGCGCGCCTGCTCGAGCCGGCCGGCCGGCTCGTGGTCCTCAGCTACCACTCGCTCGAAGACCGCATCGTGAAGCAGTACCTGCGCGAATCAGAACGCCTCACCCCCGTTACGAAGAAGCCGCAGGAGGCCACCGAGACGGAAACGGCTTCCAACCCGCGCGCCCGCAGCGCCAAGCTGCGGGTAGGCGAACGGAGCGCGGCGTGAGAGGCTCCACGCTGCCAGGCGTGCTCCGCCTGGCGGTGCCCGCCTACCTGCTCCTGCTCCTGCTGCTGGCGACCCTCGGCGCCACCAACCAGCGGCTCTACCGTTCGCAGCTCCAGCTGATGGCCGCGAAGGAATCCCTCACCACCGAAGTGGCCGACGCGCGGCGGCGCGCGTCTCAGGTGAACGGAGCGACCGCTGTGGCCAACTGGGCAGCCATCAGCGGCATGGTGCCCGTGCCCGAAGCCCTGGACTCCGTACTCGTAGCTCCAGACCATGTCTATCTCGAACAACTTCCCTCACCCAGCTTGGAGATCAGGACACTATGGCGCTGAACACTCCCCCGTACTCGGGCAACGTCACCTACAACCGGTCCCAGGGCGCGTACCTGCCTCTGCCCAACGACGGCCGCGCGGCCGAGGACCTGCATACGCATCACGCCCATAGCCAGGCGCTGCGCTTCCGCCGAGGCTGGCTCCTCCTGCCGGTGATAGCGCTGCCCCTCCTGGGCGCACTGGTCGGGTTCGCACTCAAGCGTCCGGGCGTGAGCCCGCTACCCGCTCCGCCGGTGGAAGAGGTGGCTCGCGGCCGCATCCTCGCCGGCGACGGCACGGTGCTGGCGGAGGGCATGAGCTCGGAGCGCTTCTACCCACAGGGCGGCCTGGCCGCCTCGCTCGTTGGCTTCACCGGCGCGGTGCAACCTGACGGCAGCTACGGCCTCGAGGGCCTCGAGTACCGCTTCGACGCCGCCCTGCAGGCCGGCCAGGACGTGCAGCTGACCCTCGACCCCGTGCTTCAGAGCGCCGCGGAGCGCCACATCGCCGCCGCCGCCATGGAGCACTCCGCTGAGAGCGGCGCCGCCGTCGTGCTGGAGGTGGGCACCGGCAGGATCCTGGCCGCCGCGTCATATCCCAGTTACGACCCCAACGACTGGCAGGACGCCAACCGGGCGCAGATGGTGAACCGCGCCTTCCAGCAGGTCTACGAACCCGGTTCGGTGGTGAAGCCGATGGTGGTGGCCGGCCTGTTGGAGGACGGGCTGCTTTCGCCCGGCGAGATAGTCGAGGCGCCAATGACCCTGCGGGTGGGCCTCAAGACCTTCAGGGACGTTGCGTGGCACGAGCCGCTCCTGAGCGTGCCAGACGTGCTGGCGTTCTCCAGCAACTCCGGCATGATCCACCTGGGCCAGCGCTTCGAGCCGGCGCAGCTGCATGACTGGCTGTGGCGCTTCGGCATCGGCCGCGAGCTCGACCTCACCAGCGCCTTCGCGCGCTCAGGCATCCTCAACTCGTGGCACCGCTGGGTGCCGCAGGATCAGGCTGCGAACTCGCTCGGCCAGAACCTCTCACTGACCCCCCTGCAACTGGCGGCCGCCTACTCCATCTTCGCGAACGACGGCGTTTACGTACCCCCCGTGCTCACGGCAGACGAGGCGGTGCCCGCACCGCACCGAGTGCTCTCCCCTGAGGTGGCGCAGGCCATGCGCAGCATGATGATTCACGTCATGGAGAACAGCGGGCTCCGCAACTCGATCCTGCCGGGCATCTCCGTAGCCGGCAAGACCGGCACTGCCGACGTGTACGACGCCGCCACCGGCACCTACCCGCCGGACGACTACGCGCTCACGTTCGCGGGCATGTTCCCGGCCGAGGCACCCGAAGTGGTGGTCGTGGTCATGCTCATGAAGCCGGAAACGGGCAGCACCTCCACCTACGTAGCCGCGCCGATATTCCGCGCGATCGGCAGCGAGATAGTGGCCCACTGGGGGCAGCAACCGCAAGCGCCCGCGCTCGCCTCCGGCAAGTAACGACCACGCGGGTGGACCGGCCGCGCGCAACCGAGCCGAAGGCCGTACGAAACGCGGTCACATCAGCCGCATGTTGTGTAAGATGTTCATCATGTGGAGGATAGGTCAGTGACGCTGCTCGCGCCCGAGAACGTGGCCCGCCTCACCGGCGCCACCGTTCTGGCGGACCACCTCCCCACAGGCAGCGGAGTGAGTTTCAGCAGCTCGCGAGTGAAACCAGGCGACGTGTTCGTGGCCATGGCCGGCGCCTCCACACACGGTATCGAGTACGCCGCCCAGGCGCTCGAATGCGGCGCCGCGTACGTGCTTTCGGACCGCAGGCACCCACAGGGCCTGCTGGTGGCCAACCCCGCAGAGGCGCTACTTCAGCTCGGGCGCGAGGCGCGCCGGCTCTTGCGGGGCCCGGTGATCGGCATAACCGGCACGGCCGGCAAGACGAGCACGAAAGCCATGCTGGCTGCCGCACTGCAGGCGCGCTCCACGCCGGGCAACTTCAACACACCGTTCGCGTTGGCGCAGGCGCTGATAGAGGCGCACCTGGCGGAAGCGCGACCCGGCGCCCAACGGCCTGCCCCCGCGCTCGTGCTGGAACTCGGCATCGACCACGTGGGCGAGATGGCGCAGCTCACGGCCCTCACTCGGCCCGACCACGGCATCATCACCTCCATCGGCGCCAGCCACCTGGCCGGCCTCGGCGACGTGCGGGGCGTGGCGCGCGAGAAGGGTGCGCTCTTCCAGGCGGTAGGCGGCGTCAAGCTCGCGAGCGAGGGCGCAGCAGAACACCTGCCGCCAGAGCTTCTGGAGGGCGTGAGACTCGTCTGCGCACACGCCGTGCTCAACGGCCCGGCCGGCACCACCCTGGAGGCGTTCGGACGGCGGATGGACCTCCCCTGGCCCGGGCGACCGGCCGCGGAGAACGCGCTGCTGGCCCTCACGATGGCCACCGAGCTCGGCGTGCCGCTCGAGACCGCCCTGACCCGGCTCCTCACCGCAGAGCTGGAAGGCTCCCGCCTGCAGCGCCGTCAACTGGGCGACCTCACCATCATCGACGACAGCTACAACTCCAACCCCGTCTCGCTCAAGGCAGCCCTGGAGGTGCTGCGCTCAGCGCCGGCACCACGGGCGGCCTTCCTGGGCGACATGCTCGAACTTGGAACCAGCGAGGCCGAAGAGCATCGCAGCATGGGCCTGGCCACGCTCGGGCTCGACCTGGTGGTAGGTGTCGGGCGTGCGAGCGCCCTGATGCGCGAGACGAACCCGGCGGCGCTTTGGGCGCCCGACACCTCGGCCGCCGCCGAGTTCCTGGCCAGGATCCCTGAAGGCGCCACCGTGCTCGTGAAGGGCTCCCGAGGAGTGAGGCTCGAAGAGCTGGTGGCAGCTCTCGAGGAGCGCATGGCCGCCGGCACGGGAGGCCACCACCGGTGAAAGCGCTACTTCTCGCTGCACCTCTGGGCCTTCTGCTCACCGGCATCTTCGTGCAGGTCGCCCAGCACATGCCGTGGCAGAAGAGCATCCGCGCGGCAGGACCAGAAAGCCATCTCGGCAAAGCCGGCACACCCACCATGGGCGGCGTTGCCTTCCTGCTGGCAGCGGTGCTGGCGTGGCTCGTCATGAGCCGCGACCTCGGCGCGGACCTTCCCGTTGTCCTGCTCGTTGTCGCCACGGGCCTGCTCGGCCTCCTCGACGACAGCCTCGCTCTCATGCGCAAACGCGCGAAGGCGCTCGGTCTCGAGGAGGGCACCGGCCTGCTGGCTCGCTACCGTCTCCTGGGGCAGACCGTAGTGGCGCTCGCCTTCTCGCTCTGGGCGTGGCAGAGCGGGGCCACGCTGTTCGGCTCCGCCTGGCTGGACGTGCCGCTCTACGCCTTCGTGATCGTGGGCGCCATCAACGCGCTCAACTTCACGGACGGTCTGGACGGTCTGGCGGGCGGCGTGAGCACCATCATCCTCGTGTTCTTCCTGCCCTCCCCCTTCGCAGGCGCGCTCATAGGGGCGCTCCTCGGCTTCCTCTGGTTCAACGCGCACCCCGCGCGGGTGTTCATGGGCGGCGTCGGTTCCGAGGCGCTCGGCGCAGCGCTGGCAGGCCTGGCCATCATGCAGGGCGACCTCTGGTACCTGCCGCTGGTGGCTCTCATGCCCATGCTGGCAGTGCTCTCCGTCATGCTGCAGGTGACCTACTTCAAGACGACCGGGGGCAAGCGCCTCTTCAAGATGACGCCGCTCCACCACCACTTCGAGCTCTCCGGCTGGGCCGAGACCCGCATCGTGAAACGCTACTACGTCGTCACTGCCTTCGCTTTGGCCGCCGCCTTCGTGATCAAGGGTGCGCTGTGACCGGGTCGCCTGCCGACCCCAGTTCTGCAGCCTCCGCCCCCCTGCTGGTTTACGGTCTTGGCCGGAGCGGGCTGGCCGTGGTGGAGCGCGCCCGGCAGAACGGCACGCCAGTGAGCTTCTTCGAAGCGCGCACCGCAGGACCCGACATCGAAGCCGCGCTGCGCACCGGCGCCACTCGCCTCACGGACGTCGCGGGATGGGGAGCCGCCAGCGGAGGGACGACGCCCGTAGCAGTGGCCGCGCCCGGGGTGCGCATCGACCACCCCGACCTGCAGCGACTGCGTGACGCCGGCACCGAGGTGATAGGCGAGGTGGAGTGGGTCTGGCGCCAGGTGCCGGGCCAGTACATCGGCATCACGGGAACCGCAGGCAAGGGCAGCGTCACCAGCTGGAGCTGCGCCACCCTGCAAGCCGCCGGACTGGACGCCGTGGCCGGCGGCAACATCGTGCCCGCTCTGGCCGCGGTGGCGAGACCGGGCGCCACGCACGTGGTGGAGATGTCGTCGTTCCAACTGGAGCGCTGCCCCACCTTCGCGCCGAACGTGGCGGCGGTGCTCAACCTGGGCGAGGACCACATCGACAGGCACGGCAGCGTAGCCGCCTACCACCAGGCCAAGAAGAACCTCCTAAGGAACCTGGGCGCCCATGACACGGTGGTGCTCAACGCCGACGACCCCATCCTGAGCGAGTGGGCCTCCGAAGCCGAGCAGAGGGGCGTGCGCGTGCGGCGTTTCTCCCTGAAGGACGAGGCCGACGCGTTCATGGACCGCGACGGCCGCCTCTGGCTCAGCGGCGAACCGCTCCTGCACCGCAGCGACCTGCGAGTGCCGGGGGACCACCAGGTGGCGAACGCTCTAGCCACGGCCCTGATCACTTTCGCCTGCGGCCTCGACAGGCAGCAGGTGAGCGCCGGCCTCACCGCGTTCGAGGGCTTGCCCGGGCGCTACTCCGACGCGGGCGCGGTGGGCCACGTGCACTTCATCGAGGACTCCATCGCCACCAGGCCGCTTGCGGTCGAGGCGGCGCTGCGCGCCACGGACCGGCCGCTCGTGTGGCTGGCCGGCGGTCAGGCCAAGGGTGCCGACCTCCGGGGCCTGAGGGAGCTCGTCGAGCAGCAGGTCGACCTGCTCATCACGTTCGGAGAGAGCGCAGCTGCTTTCGCAGAGGCCTACGCGGGTACGACGGACATTATGCAGGTCTCGGAGCGCACTGGCGGAGACACCATGCGCACCCTGGTGCGGCGCGCGACCGCGTACTTGACGGAGAAGCACGGTGGCGTTGGCAACGTGCTCCTCGCGCCGCTCGCCACTTCGTTCGATCAGTTCCAGGATTACCAGGCGCGGGCGGAAGCGTTCCGCCGCGCCGTCAGCGAGGCTCGAGACGCTTTCGGCGCAGCGCCGCAGACCGAGGAGCGCGGCTAGGTGAACGGGCGGCTACTCACCGTGCAGGTGTTCCTGGGCGCGCTCGGCATCCTGGGCGTGGCCACCGCCGCGCCGGCTCTGGGCCTCGAACAGGCCACGCGCGTGCTGGCCGCCCTGATCATCACCTTCCTGGTGGCCAGGCTGAGCGAGCGGCACGTGGTGAAACTGAGCCCCTTCGCCTTCGTGTTCCTCGTGGGCATGCTGGTGCTCGTCATCTTCAACGGGGAATCTCCCGCCGGCTCCGACAGCAAACGGTGGCTCGTCTTCGGCGGCGTCTCCTTCCAGCCCTCCGAGTTCATGAAGGTGAGCGTCATCGCCTACCTGGCGGCCTTCTTCTACAACCATCTGGGGAACTGGCACATCTGGCGCCCGATGGTGGTCATCGGCATCGCCGCCGCGCTGGTGGTGGTGCAGCCGGACGTCAGCACCGCCGCCTTCATCTTCCTGCTGGCGCTCGCGATCATGGTGGCGGCTGGGGCCACCATGGTGCGCATCGTCTCGATCTCACTGGCCGCTGCCCTGGTGGCGGGGCTCGTGGTCATGCCGTTCCTCGGTGAGTACCAGTACTGGGGCAACCGCCTCGCGGGCTTCTTCGACATGTGGGGCGCGCAGGAGCAGACCGCGGACCTGAGCTACCAGGCCAGCGTGGCCGAGACGGCCGTGCAGCGCGGCGGTCTCATCGGCATAGGCGCCGGCCGCCCCGTCCGCGTACCGGAGGCGGACACGGACTTCATCGCCGTCTCCATCCACCAGGCGCTCGGCTTCGTGGGCATCGCTTCCCTCCTGCTGCTATACGGCCTGCTGGCCTTCGAGGGGCTCCGCATCGCGCGGCAGGTGACGGGGCCAGCCACCCTGCTCGCGGCGGGCTCCACCACTTACATCGTGGCGCAGGCCGGGCTCAACCTGCTGGTGGCTTCAGGCATGGCGCCCGTCACCGGCATCCCCCTGCCGGGAGTGAGCTACGGGCTCAACTCGATGTTCTCGGTGGCCATCGCGTTCGGCTTCCTTCACCTGGCGGCGCGCCAGGGCCGGCGGCAGGCTCAGGAGCAGGCGTCCGGCGCATCCGGTGCAGCGGCGCCGGCACGGTGACGCAGCCATGGCCCACGTAGGCGCGCCCCACTACCTCTTCGCTACCGGCGGGTCCGGCGGCCACGTCTACCCCGCCCTCGCGGTGGCGCGGGAGGTCGTGCAGGCCGGCGCCACGGTGAGCTTCATCGGACAGCAGGGCGGCATGGAGGAGCAGCTGGTGCCGGCGGCCGGCTTCGACTTCTTCGGGGTGCGGGCAGGCAAGTGGGACCGAAGCAGGCCGGACCCAAGGCAGGCCCTGAATGCCTTCGCCGGGCTCTGGAACGCCGTGGCCCACGTGCGCAAAACGGCACCTGCCCTGGTGGTCGGCTTCGGCGGCTTCGCCTCCTTCCCCGGCTGCGTGGCGGCCGTCCTCACGCGCACGCCCCTCGTGCTGCAGGAAGGTAACGCCTTCCCGAGCCGCGTGAACCGCTGGTTCGCACCCCGGGCGCGGCTGGTCGTGAGCACCTACCCAGAGGCGCTGAAGCACCTCAAGGCGAAGCGTTCGCAGGTCATCCCCTTCCCCGTGAGGGAGGAGCGGCGTGAACGCGCCGAGGCCCGGCGGGAGCTCGGCCTGCCGGAGGACGCCGTGGTCACACTGGTGATGGGCGGTTCCCAGGGCTCGGCCATGCTGAACAGCGCGGTTCCCGAAGCGTTCGAGCGCCTGCCCGAGGCCCTGCGGCCGGTGGTGCTTCACGCCAGCGGCACGCGCTGGGCGGACGGTGTGACGCAGCGCGTGGCAGCGCACGCCGGCTACCACGTCCATGGCTACGTGGACGCGGTCACGGCCTGGTCCGCCGCCGACCTGGCCATTACCCGCTCCGGGGTCGGCACGCTGTCCGAGGCGGCGTTCCACGGCGTGCCGCTCGTGATGGTCCCGCTACCGACCTCGGCGGAAGATCACCAGCTGTTCAACGCGCGCACGGTGGCGGCTGCAGGTGCGGGCATGGTCGTGGAGGAGCGCGCGCTTATGGAGGACCAGGGCCACCTGAGCGCAGTATGGTTGGCGGCGCTGCAGCCCGAGTGGCTTGGAACCGCACGGGCTGCCGCCCGGAAGAGTTCGCCCGAAGGGGCGGCGGCGCGGATAGCCGCCGCGCTGAGAGGAGAGGTAAGCAGATGAGCAGCATCCATTTCGTGGGCATCGGAGGCGTCAGCATGCAGGCACTGGCCCTCTGGTGCCGCCACGAGGGGTTCGAGGTGAGCGGCTGCGATACCAGCAGCTTCGACGCGACGCGCCTCGAGGCCGCCGGCATAGAAGTCTGCGTCGGGCACGATCCCGCGCACGTGCACGGCGCCGATCTGGTGGTGCACAGCATGGCCGTGCCCGCGGACCACCCGGAACTGATCGCCGCGCGGCGCAGTGGCGCGCGCCTGCTCCGGCGCATCGAGCTGCTGGGCGAGCTGTTCGGCAGGAGGCGCGCCATAGGCATCAGCGGCACGCACGGCAAGAGCACCACCACGGGCATGGCCGCCACGCTGCTCCTGGCGCTAGATCCCGACAGCTCCGTTCAACTGGGCGCCTCCCTGCCCGCCATCGAGGGCGGTTATCACTACGGCGCCGGCGAATGGCTGGTGGCCGAGGTGGACGAGTCGGACCCGGGGTTCGCCGACCTCACGTCGAGTGTCGCCGTGCTCACCAACTTAGACGACGACCACGTGGCCGGCGATTACGAGGAGCGCCGCAACTACTACGGCAGCTACGACGAACTCAAGGCCGCCGCGCGTACCTTCGCGAGCCGGGGCGAGCGCCTCGTGTACTGCTACGACTGGCAAGCCCTGCGGGAGCTTGTGGCCCACCATCCCAACAAGGTCAGCTACGGCGTAAGCGAAGACGCCGACTACCGCGTTAGTCACATCAAGCTGGGCGACGGCCACGGCAGCTTCGAGCTGGAGGGCCCCGGTCTGGCGCCGTTCAGCGTGAAGCTCGCGGTGCCCGGACGCCACAACATCATCAACGCCGCCGGCGCCATAGCCGCGGTGCATCAGGCCGGTTACGATCCGCGGCCCGCGGTGCCGGCGCTGGAGAAGTTCCTCGGCGTGGGCAGGCGCTGGCAGGTGTGGGGCGAACGGCAGGGCGCCCTCATCGTGGACGATTACGCCCACCACCCCACCGAGGTGGCCGCCATCCTCGAGGCGGCGCGCGGAACCGGGCGACGCGTGCGCGCCGTGGTGCAGCCCCACCGCTGGATACGAACGGCGCGCCACTGGCCCGAGCTGGCCGCCGCTGCCAGCGCGGCCGACGAGGTACTGGTGCTGGACATCTATGCCGCTGGGGAGAAGCCCATCCCCAACGTCTCCCCCGCCCTCATCGTCAACCGCCTCAAGGAGCACGGCGTGGAGGCGCGCGCCGCCAACATCGAGTCCGCCACGGACTACCTCAACGACACGCTGGCCGACAACGACCTGATCATCACCATAGGCGCTGGCGACGTGTGGCAGGTGGCCGCTGCGCTGGCCGGCGTGGGGCGGGGGGACGGGACGCCGCTGGCAGTTGGCGGAGCCGATGGCGAGGGTTAGGCAGGTCGAGCTCAAGGCGTTCACCACGCTCAAGGTCGGTGGTCCCGCCGAGCTCTGGGAGGTGGAGAACGAAGACGACCTCCGGGAAGCCACGGCTGCCCCCTACCGCGTGATGGGGGCGGGCTCCAACCTCCTGGTGGCTGACGAGGGTGTGTGCGACCGCGTCATCAGGCTGGGCCGCTCCTTCAACGACCTCAGCGGCTTCGACGGCCGCGAGGACATCTGGTTGGGCGCTGCCACACCACTACCGGGCCTGGTGCGCCGCGCCCAGCGAGCCGGCCTCTCGGGTCTCGAGGGCCTGCTCGGCGTGCCCGCGGTGCTGGGCGGCGCCGTGGCCATGAACGCCGGCACGCGCTTCGGAGAGCTGTCGGACACGCTTCAGGAAGTGGAGTTCTTCTTAGACGGCGAGCTGACACGGCTCCCGGCTGCCGCGCTCAACCTCTCCTACCGGCACGCGGAGTTGCCCGCGGGCGCCATCGTCACGCGCGTCCGGTTGCGGTTCGTGGCCTCCAGCCCGGAAGCGGTTCAGCGCAGCATGGCCGCCGTTGACGCCGCCCGCGCGGGTCAGCCCAAGGTCAAGTCCGCCGGCTGCGCGTTCAAGAACCCACCCGGCGATTCCGCCGGCAGGATCATCGACCTGGCCGGCCTGAAGGGCCTCCGCGTGGGCGACGCGATGGTGGCTCACGAGCACGGCAACTTCGTGCTCAACCTGGGCAACGCCACTTGTGCGGACGTGGAGGAGCTACTCACCCTCGTGAAGGCGAGGGTGCCCGTGCCGCTCGAGATGGAGTGGCGCCGCTGGGGCTGCTGACATGCCACAGTTGGAAGCGTGAAGCGGTGGCCCGGGTGACACCTGCGGGCCCCGCCGCACAGCAGTCTTGCGAAAGGGTGAAGGTGCCGCGAACGTGAGGACCGTCGGACTAACGCTGCTGATCGTCCTTGGCGCTGGCATGGTGGCGAGCCTCTTCTACCCCAAGGTGGCTTACGTCACCGTCGAGGGCGCGCAGCACCACTCTCCCGAAGGGATAGCGAGCCTGGCCAGGGTGCGGGTGGGCGACCCGTTCCTGTGGGTCACGCGCGACCGGGTGCGGGGCCTGGAGCAGGACCCGTGGGTGCTGAACGCAGTGGTCGTGAGGCGCTGGCCCGATCAAGTACACATCGCCGTGCGGGAACGCCAGGCGGCCCTGACCGACGGCGTGAGCACCTGGGCAGACGATGGTACAGTCCTTGACGGCGCCACGGCCGGCGAGACCGGTGGGCTCCCCCTCCTCCAGGGTTGGGGCGAAGCCAGAACTTCGGAGGCGCTGGAACTGCTGAGGCTGCTGCGGCCCTACGGCGTCCGGGTGATAAGCTACTCGCCAGAAGGATTCGAGATTCTCTTGGACGACACTGAGCTTTTCACACCTGATGCACAGGCTCTGCGCCAGCAGTGGTCGGCTTTCGTGAGCCACCGCGGCGGCCGGTTGGCGGTCTATCCATGGGGAGTGAGCAGAGCAAATGAGTGACGAACGTATCATCGTCGGGCTCGACATCGGCACCACCAAGATCTGCACGGTCATCGGTGAGGTCGCGTCCGACGGCGTGCTGGACATCATCGGCGAGGGCACCGTGCCGTCGGACGGGCTCCGCAAGGGCGTGGTCGTCAACCTGGAGCGCACCATCGCCGCCGTGCGGCAGTCGGTGGCCGCGGCGCAGCGCGTAGCCGGAGTGGACGTCAACTCTGCGTGGGTCGGCGTTGCCGGCACCCACCTGAAGGCGCTCACCAGCCACGGCATGTCCGCCATCCGCCGTGGCTACGACGTTACCCGCACGGACGTGGAGCGCACCATAGAGAACGCCCGCGCCGTGCCCATGGAAGCCAACATGGAGATCCTCCACGTGATCCCTCAGGAGTACGTGGTAGACGGCAACGACGGCATCAAAGACCCGATCGGCATGTCCGGCGTGCGCCTCGAGGTGGACGTTCACATCGTGGCCGGCGCGCAAGGGCCGCTGCAGAACCTGCGGCGCTGCGCCACGGACGCCGACATCATGGTGGACGGCATGGTGGTGCAGGCGCTGGCTTCGGGCCTGGCCGTGCTCAACCACGGTGAGCAGGAGCTCACCACGCTGCTCATAGACATCGGCGGCGGCACCACGGACGTGGGCGTGTTCCGCCGCGGCACCCTCGCTCACTCGGCCGTGATACCGCTGGGCGGCGATCACATCACGCAAGACATAAGCCAGCTCCTGCGCATACCGCCCGACGAGGCTGAGCGCGTGAAGCGCCGCTACGGAGTGGCTCTGCGGGAGCTGGC
>CAZVTS010000015.1:0-38351 GCA_964630175.1 uncultured bacterium | reverse complement strand
GTGATGAGGATGTCCTTCTTGCGGTCCGTGATGCTCAGGTTGCCTTCGTCGTCCAGCTCGCCGATGTCGCCCGTGTGCAGCCAGCCGTCCTCCAGCGCCTCGGCCGTGGCCCCCGGGTCGCCGTGGTAGCCCTTGAAGTTGCCGGGGCTCTTGCTGAGGATCTCGCCGTCCTCCGCTATGCGGATCTCGACGCCCTTGAAGGCGGGACCCACCGTGCCCAGCCGCACCTTGCTGCGGTGGATGGCGATGATGCCGGTGGATTCGGTGAGGCCGTAACCTTCGCGCACGTCCACGCCGATGGCGCGGAAGTACGAGAGGATCTCCGGCGCTATCGGGGCGGCGCCCGAGATGGCCACGCGCACGCGGTCGAGCCCGAGGCGCAGCCTCAGCAGCCTGAGCACCGCCATGTGAGCCACCACCGCCGCCGCGCTGCGGCCGCCCTTGCTGCCGCGCACGGCGCGCATGGCGCCCGCGTAGGCCCAGCGCTTGATGATGTTGGCGTCCTTCATGTGCAGCTCCACGAGGGAGTACATCTTCTCCCAGATGCGCGGCACAGCGAAGAACACGGTGGGCCTTATCTCCTGCAAGTTCGTGAGCACCGTGTCGAGGTTCTCCGTGAACGACACCGTGTAGCCGAACTTGAGGGGCGCGGTGACGCTGATGAGCCGCTCCACGATGTGAGACAGGGGCAGGAACGAGAGCAGCTCGTCCTTGTGGTTCATTGGCACGGCGTCCGCCAGCGAGTCGATGGCCCACAGCAGGTTGGCGTGCGTGAGCATGGCACCCTTCGGGTCGCCCGTGGTGCCCGAGGTGTAGATGAACAGCGCCGTGTCGTCCGGCTCTATGGCGTCAAGGCGCGCGTCCAGCGGACCCGGGTCCTGCTCGTAGCGCTTCCGGCCCGCCGCCACCACGTCGTCCCAGGCGAGGATGTCCTCCACGTCCTCGGGCTCCACCACCACCACCCACTTCACGGTGGGGCAGGCGTGCTTGATGGCCAGCCACTTCTCCAGTTGCTCCGCGTCCTCGAGGATGAGGCCCACGGAGCCGGAGTGGTTCACGTGATAAGCGAGCTGCTCCGGGCTGGAGGTGGTGTACACCCCCACCGTGGCGCCGTGCGCCGTCTGGATGGCCAGGTCGGCGATGAGCCACTCGGGCCGGTTCTCGCAGAGGATGGCCACCCGGTCGCCGGGTTCGTGACCCAGCTCCATGATCTCGCGAGCGAGGCCGTCGACGCGCGCGCTGTACTCGCGCCAACTGATTCCGGTCCAAAGCCCGAGGCGCTTGACCCTCAGCGCGGGGCTGTCTTCTGTGCGGCGGGCGCGCAGCAGCGCCGGTACGCTGGGCGCTTGTGCCAGATCTGGTTGCATGTGCCTGGCATTGTACCCAGGTCAAGCAGGGAGCAGGCGCACCGTCGGCGCGGTTTCCTCGTATTCGGCCAGGACGTGTTTCACCCAGGCGGTCACGCGCTCCTGTGTTAGCTCGGGCTCGTTGTCTTCGTCGACGCCCAGCCCGAGGAACTTGTCGCCGCGCTGCGCGCGTGATTCCAGGAACGAGTAGCCGGCCACGGGCCATTCGCCGATACGTTCGACACCAGTGGTGAGCAGCGCGTCGTCCACGAGTTCCAGGGCGTCCAGGAACGTGTCCGGGTAGCCCACGGCGTCGCCGGTGCCGAACATGGCGAGCAGCTTGCCGTGCAGGTCCAGCTCCGCCAGCTCCGGCAGGCGGAGGTCCAGATCGGACGGCAGTTGCCCGATGTTCCAGGTACACAGGCCCAGAACCAGCAGGTCGTAAGCCTCGAGCGTTGCGAGGTCCAGGTAACCGATGTCGCGGCACGGCACCTCTGTGCCGAGTTCATGGTGCAGGGCGTTGGCCACCTGCTCGGCCACCATCTCGGTGGCGCCGAACATCGTGGCGTAGAGCACGATGGGGCGTGGGCCGGCGGAGGCACTCGAGGTGTGCGGGTGTGGTGCTGTCACGCTACCGATGCTAAACGCCCACGGGCGCTCGGTGCAGGCCACAAGTAACCGAAGGCCGCCGCTCCGTGAAGGAGCGGCGGCCTGGAACGTTACGGTTGCCGGCGACGGTCATGGACCAGGGTACGCCGGTACTCGTGAACCGTGTGCTCTGTTAGCCCTTGGCCTTCGCCTTCGCCTTGGCGGGGGCCTTCTTGCCGGCCACCGTGTCCTTGAGGCTCTTGCCGGCCTTGAAGGCAGGGTACTGGCTGGCCGGGATCTTGATCTTCTCGGTGGTTCCCGGCTTGACGCCAGTGCGGGCCTTGCGCTTACGGACTTCGAACGTGCCGAAGCCGGTGAGCGTGACCTTGTTGCCCTTGGCGATGTTGCTGGTCATGGTGCCGAGGAGGGCGTCCAGCGTCTCCTTCACGGCCTTCTTCGAAAGCCCCGTGCTGTCGGCGACCTCGTTGACCAGTTCGGCTTTGCTTACGGTCTTGGACTTGGCCATGCGCGAGCTCCTTTCGCGAAACTCAGCAGGAGTATAGAGCATCAGAGACGCGGTTAACACGGATTCGCACGCTGGGGAGCGGTAAAACGGGCGTTACGGGGTGCCGGCTGGGAGCAGCGCGGCGCAAGTTGCGCAAGGGCGCCCCGCTCTGCTAGAATCTCTTCTCTGGTAGACGGGCGACGCCTCCGGGTGTCGTCTGCGTTGGGCTGACTGCCCACCTACTCGTTCGATTGCTACCAAGGCAACGTGTGCAAGGGCCGCCTTCAAGGGCGACGAAGGCCCTGGAGGTTGGAAGATGTTCGCGATTGTGAAGACGGGCGGCAAGCAGTACCGCGTTGCCGAAGGCGATGTGCTCAAGGTCGAGAAGCTCGCCGCGGATGCCGGTGCAGAGGTGGAACTGCCGGTGCTGCTCCTCAGCGGCGACGACGTGAAGGTCGGCGCAGCCGCGGCGGCCGCCAAGGTCACCGTTGAGGTCATCGGTCACGGCCGGGGCCCGAAGCTCGACGTTTACAAGTACAAGGCCAAGGCGAACTACCGCCGCAAGATCGGCCACCGTCAGGACTACACCGAAGTCCGCGTGAAGAGCGTCGGCTGAGGCCGCGGGGAGGGTATAGAACATGGCACATAAGAAAGGCGTAGGCAGCACCCGCAACGGGCGCGACAGCCACTCCAAGCGCCTCGGAGTCAAGCGCTTCGACGGCCAGTTCGTGCTCGCGGGCAACATCCTCGTGCGCCAGCGCGGCACCAAGTTCAAGCCCGGCCACAACGTGGGTGTGGGCAACGACTTCACGCTCTTCGCCCTGCGCGACGGCTACGTGAAGTTCCACAACAAGGGCGCCAAGGGGCGCTTCGTGGCCATCGAGCAGCCCACCGAGGCAGTAGCGGCAGACTGAAGTCGCGCGCAACCAACTGACCTTGAAGCGCGGCTCCACCGAGGGGCCGCGCTACTTATTGAAGTCTTTTCATTGAAATCTTTCGAAGCGTGAAGACAGGCGGAAGAGCGGGATGGCGTTCAGGGACGTTCTAGACATAACCGTGCAGGGCGGCAAGGGCGGCGACGGCGGCCTCTCGTTCATGCGCCTGAAGTACATCCCCAAGGGTGGCCCGGACGGCGGCCAGGGCGGCCGCGGCGGCTCCGTCCACCTGCGCGCCGTGGACGACATCACCTCGCTCTCGCGCCTGGTGGGCAAGAGCCACTTCCGCGCCCCCGTGGGGCAGCAGGGCGAGGGGCGCAACAAGGCGGGCGCGTACGGCGCCGATATCTTCGTGGACGTGCCTGTGGGCACGCTGGCTCGCGACCTGGACACGGGCGAACTGGTGGCCGACCTCATCACGGTGGGTGAAACGGCCGTGGTGGCGAAGGGTGGCGAAGGCGGCCGCGGTAACGCCACGTTCGCCACCTCCACCCGCCGCGCCCCGCGCTTCGCCGAGTTCGGTACCCCCGGGCAGAAGCGCAGGCTGCGCCTCGAGCTGCGCACCATCGCGGACGTCGGGCTCGTGGGCTACCCGAACGCGGGCAAGTCGAGCCTCCTGGCCGCGCTCTCCAACTCGAGGCCCGAGATTGCCTCCTACCCGTTCACCACCCTGAGCCCCAACCTGGGTGTGGTGGAGCGCGATATCGGCCTCGAGCGCTTCACCATGGCGGACATCCCCGGCATCATTGAGGACGCCCACCTGGGCAAGGGGTTGGGCCTGGACTTCCTGCGCCACATCTCCCGCACGCGCCTGCTGCTGTTCGTGCTGGACGCCGCCGAGGAGCCCGTGCGCACCTTCGAGTCGCTCAGGTTCGAGCTGCAGGAGTACGACCCGGAACTGCTGGAACGGCCCGCCCTGATCGTGCTGAACAAGGCCGACCTGCTGGTGGGGGTGGAGGAGTTCCTCGCCGAGGCGGAGGCCGAACTGGTGCGTTCCGGCCTGGCGGTGATGACCATCTCCGCGCTGGACGGCACGGGCGTGGAGGACCTGAGGAACGCGGTGTTCGACCTGCTGCCACCCAAGCCCGAACCGGTGAAGGAGAGCACTGCGTCCACCATCAGCGTGGAGCCCACCCAGGTGCGGCGCGACATGAGCGGGCAGGGCTGGGTGGTCTCCGGCAGCGAGCTGGAGGCCGTGGTGGCGCGCTTCGACGCCTCCAATGCGGAGGCCGTGGCCTACCTGCAGCACCACTTCAAGACCATGGGCGTGTACAAGCTCCTGAAGCGTGCGGGCGCGCAGACGGGCGAAGAGGTGCTCATAGGCGACGCAGTCTTCGACTTCTTCGACGACACCGCCCCGGTGACGGACGTACCGGCACAGGACGACTCCGAGCGGGCGGGCAAGCGCTACCTGGGCGACGACGAGGCGCCGGACGACGCGGTGGCCGCTGAGGACTACCCGGCAGATGCCGAGGATGACGCTGCGGACGTCTGAGCGCGTGCTACCTTTTCCCTACGCCGGGCTACGGGGGCTCGGCCTGCCGCCCCTCTCGGGTGCGCATGGCCAATCGATGATCGCCCCCGGCACGAGCACGCCGGCGCGTCGCATGAGCGAAAAGACCAACGTCGAAGGTCTGCTGGCGGACATCACCGCCTCCTATCCGGTCGAAGAGTACGCGGAGCGCGTGCGCGGGCTCGTCACAGAGGCACGCTTCGGGCACATCGTGCGGGTCACCACGCTGGCGCTCAAGTTCGCCTCCGCCAACGGCTTCAGCGCAGCACAGAGAACGCGGGTCGCCACCGCAGCCATCCTTCACGACGCCGCGAGAGACATGACGGGAGAACAACTCATGGAACTCGCTCCGCCTGAACTCGAACTGGAGCGCCGCCACCCGCTGGCGCTGCATGGCCGCGCGGCCCGGAAGCTGGCGGCCGACTGGGGCGTTTCGGACGAAGAGGTGCTCGCCGCCATCGAGGGCCACGTGTTCGGTGTGCCGCGAGAGCACCAGGTGGGCATGGCCGTGTACGTGGCGGACGTGAGCGAAGAGGGCAGGGGAGTGAACGAACAGATCAGGGAGCTCGCCATGGAAGACCTGGAGGCCGCCTACCAGTTGGCGGTACGCGCCAAGGTGGACTACCTCACCCGCACGGGCAAGGAGATACATCCGGCCACCCTGGCCGCGTACAGAGCCATCGTCGGCGCGCCCGCCGGCGGTCATGGAGGCGGCAACGGTGGGGACGCCACGAAGAAGGTCGAGGGCGCCGCATGACCAGGGCCCGCGCACGGCTCGTAACGCTCCTCGGGCTGCTGGTCGCCGTGGCCGGCCTGGCCGGCTTCTGGCTCACGAACGACCTGGACCGCAAGACCCTGACGGCCGACCAGCGCCGCGTGCTTGGCCTCGACGACGACGACTTCCACGTGAGCTTCGTCATAGCCGGGCTCGACCTGAACTACATCACCACGTCGGCCGAGCCGGTGTACGGTCCGAGCGGCGACATCATCGACTGGAACTGGGAAGGCTACGTCAGCAACCAGGGCACGCGCACCGACACCATCCTCTACGTGGCCATCACCGGCAACGACATCTCCATGATCGCACTCCCGCGCGACACCTTCCTGCCCGACAGGTACCAGAAGCTCAACGCGGTTTACAACCACGACGGTGCGGACGCGCTCAGGCGCGAGGGTGAGGCCATCCTGGGCGTGCCCATCGACTACTACGCGCTGGTGAAGCTGGACATCTTCAAGAACCTGGTAGACAGCCTGGGCGGCGTCACCGTGGACGTGCCCTACAGGATGGTCTACAACGACAACGCCGGCGGGCTGCACATCAACTTCCAACCCGGGCCCCAACTCATGGACGGCGAGGCCGCCAGCAAGTTCATCCGCTACCGCGAGCTCGTGAGGGGCGACATCGACCGCATAGAGAACGTGAAGCGGCTCGCCTACGCCATGCTGGCGCGCGTGAAGGAACTCAACGTGCGCGCCGCGCTGACCGTGCCGAGCCTCATAGACACGTTCTTCAAGGACGTGGAGACCAACGCCAGCATCGGCCTGATGCGCGAACTCGCCACCAGGCTTCCCAACCTGGCCCTCACCACCACCGCCACGCTGCCCATAGCCGCCGAGGATTCGGTGCCGGGGCTGGGCTCGGTCGTCATGTACGACCCCGTGCAGGTGAACCGCTTCATGGCGGCCACGTTCGGTGGGCAGGCGCGCGAGTTCGTCGACGCGCCCGACGTCACGCTGCTCATAACCGACCGGAGCGGCTTGCCCGGCGTGGCCGACTGGTACTACGCCAGGCTCGTTACGCTGGGCGTACCAGCGGACGCCATCATGACCCGCACGCTGGACGCCACGGACGCGGCGCCCACCCGCCTCATGGCCACTCAGACCAGCTGGTCGGACGCCGACTACTTCGCGAGTATGCTCAACGTCGGGAAGCAGCAGACCGACCGCTTCAGCCCGTTCAGGAGCCGCAGCTACCAGGTGGAGCTCGTGCTCGGCTCGGACGCCGAGGCGCGCACGGCTCGCATACCGCCCCTCATGGCCATGCTCGAGGTCGAGTGAACCGGCCGCAGCCGAACCGCAACACGAACGATGGAGGAGAGCATTGACAGATAGCCACCAAGCAGCCGCCGCTGCCCCCGGCGCCGACCGAAGCGTCAGCCCGGCCGAGGTCCAGACCATAGTCGACGCGCTCGACGACAAGCGCGCCAAGGACGTAACGGTGCTGGACCTGCGCGGTGTCTCCACCAGCCTCGATTTCTTCGTCATAGCCACGGGCGAATCCAGCCTGCAGCTGAAGGCGCTGGAGGAGTCAGTGAGGGAGCGCATGAAGGCGGGCAAGGTGCTGCCCAACGGAGTGGAAGGCCCCTCCGACCGCTGGGTGCTCATCGACTACGGCACCGTGATCGTGCACCTCATGAGCCCCGAGGCGCGAGATTTCTACGACTTGGAAGGCCTCTGGGCCGACGCTACCCCGCTCGACGTAGCGCCCAGTTGAGGTGGGGGCCCAGCCGGCCGATGACAACCACCCGACCTACGCCGGCCGCGCCGGCTAACGCCGCCTTCGGGCACTGGGCGGAGCAGGTGGCCGCCGAGCACCTCACCGCCGCAGGCTGGCGTCTGCTCGCCAGCAACTTCCGCCTCAGAGGCGGTGAGCTGGACCTGGTGTTCCGCGCAGGCGCAACGGTAGTGGTGGTGGAAGTGAAGCAGCGCAGCAGCGCGGCCTACGGGTACCCCGCCGAGAGCATCGACCGGCGGAAACTGGCCCGCCTGCGGGCCACCGCGCACTACTACGTGAGCTTCGTGCTGCGAGAGCCCGACGCCTCCATGCGGCTGGACGCCGTGCTGGTGCTGGGCACCAGGGAGCGCCACAGCATCGAACACCTGAAGGACGTGGGCTGATGCCACGCCGGTGGGCGTTGGCTGAAGACGGCGCGCGCCCCGCAGACAACCGTGCGGCGCCGCTTACCGTACGCGTGAAGATCTGCGGCATCACCCGCGTGGAGGACGCCCTGGCGGCGGAGCGAGCCGGCGCCGACGCCGTGGGCTTCGTGTTCGCCGCCGGCTCCAAGCGCCTCGTGACGCCCGAGCAGGCCGCAGAAGCTTCAGCGGCCCTGGGCCCGTTCGTGGCGCGGGTGGGGGTGTTCGTTAACGCCGGGCTGGCCGAAGTTGAGCGTGCCACGAAGGTAGCGGGCCTCACGGCCGTGCAACTGCATGGAGCCGAGGACGAGGCCTTCATCACTGCCCTCGCCGGGCACGTACCCAGCAACGTGAAGGTGATCAGGGCCGTGACCTTCGGCCCAGGCGTGACGCCGGAGGCGTTCGCCGCCTACCCGGCGGACGCCGTGCTGCTCGACGCCACCGTGCCCGGCTCGGGCCGCGCCTTCGACTGGTATGGGGCCGCTGCCTGGCGGGGGCACCCGCGCATGGTGCTGGCCGGCGGCCTGGCTCCCAGCAACGTGGCCGCGGCCGTGCGGGCGCTCCGGCCGTTCGGGGTCGACGTCTCGAGTGGGGTCGAAACGGCGCCCGGGATCAAGAGCACGGAGCTCATAACGCGCTTCGTTCAGGCTGCCCGTGCGCCCGTAACCGGATGACCGCCGCCGACCAGTGGTCGGACCGGTGCGCGCCTCACCTGCCGCACTTGCCGTGGCCACCGGGCCTTGTGGGTTATCCACAAGTACGGCCAGTTCTCCACAAGCATGTGGACAAGACCCGGTGCCTTGCTGCTGAGGCCGCTACACACGGGCCGTTCGCAACATTTGCGTGCCTGACGGGGTTAATCCGTATATGGACGAGTTCCTGGCCACTACCAAAGGATGCACGCGCCTGTCAACACCCCGAAGTTATCCACAGAGCCTGGGTTCTCGGTAGCGGTGTTCGCCGGGAGCCCGCGACGCCGCTCTGACACGCTCCATATACGCCCAAGGCGGGCGCCGGATCGGGCCGCCGACCTGCCGCGTTGGTGACCGGCGCCGCCAGTTGGGCGGTGCGCCGGCGCGGTGCAGGGGTTGTTGCCACCCGATGTACTCTAGGCATGAAGCCGGAGCCGTTTCGATGATGATAGTGATAGGTATGTCAGTGAACCCCACGTGCCGCGTCCACACGAACCCCGCGGCCTACCAGAGGAGAGCGCCATGAAGAAGGTCAGCATCAACGATGCTCGCAAGTTCTCGTTGGACAAGGTGCAGGTGCGGCCGCTCATAGAGGCCGGCGACCTCTCAGGCGAGCTGCTCTGCTTCGAGGCCGGTCAGAGCGCCGATCCGAGCCGGTTCGACGGCACCGTCGTGTACCAGGTGCTGGAAGGCGAAGCGCTCATCTCCGCCGAAGGAGCCAGGGAACGGCTCGGCAAGGGGCGCCTCCTCAGCGTGGGTGGAGCCACCGAGCACCGCGTGGAGAACGCGGGCGGCGGTCTGCTGGTGGTGTTGGCCATCCGCGCTCACTGAACATGAAGGACGTGGCTCGCCTACCGGACGGCGTAGAGCTCGAACGGCGCCGCTCGCCCGGTTTCGTGGCCAACCGCAAGGGTTGGCAGGCGGCAGCGGAGGCGCTGGCGGCCGACCGCGCCAAGATCCAGGAGGGCGGGGGCGCTCGCGCCGCCGAACGGCAGCACGCCAAGGGTCGGCTCACGGCGCGCGAGCGGGTAGCGCTGCTGCTCGACGAAGGCGCCCAGTTCCAGGAACTCATGACCTTCGCCGGCTACCGCATGTACGAGGACGAGGGCGGTGCGCCGGCCGGGGGCGTCGTGAGCGGGGTGGGCCAGGTGGCCGGGCGCCCCTGGATGATCATCGCCAACGACGCCACCGTCAAGGCCGGAGCGTTCTTCCCCATAACGGCCAAGAAGGTCATAAGGGCGCAGACCATAGCCATGGAGAACCGCCTGCCCACCATCTACCTGGTGGATTCCGCGGGCGTGTACCTCCCCATGCAGGACGAGATCTTCCCGGATCAGGACGACTTCGGCCGGGTGTTCTACCTCAACGCCCGCATGAGCGCGGCGGGCATCCCGCAACTGGCGGCCATCATGGGCAACTGCGTGGCTGGCGGGGCGTACCTGCCGGTCATGTGCGACACGCTGGTCATGACGGAAGGCTCCGGCCTCTACCTGGCCGGCCCAGCGCTGGTTAAGGCCGCCATCGGCCAGGACGTGAGCAGCGAGGAGCTGGGCGGCGCCACCATGCACGCCGAGGTGTCGGGCACGGTGGACTTCAAGGAGCCCGACGACCAGCACGCCATCGCTCGCCTGCGGCGGCTGGCGGCCGCTTACGCGCCGCCGGAACTGGCCGCCTGGGCGAAGGGCCGCGTGAGCGTGCGCGAGCCCGCCCACAAGCAACAGGACCTGCTGGGTCTGCTGCCCGTGGACGGCGGCACCAAGCCCTACGACATGCGCTCGGTGCTGAGCAGGCTGCTGGACGCCTCGGAGTTCGACGAGTTCAAGGCCGGTTACGGCGAGACCCTCATAACCGGGCTGGGGCGCCTGGGCGGCTACTCGGTGGGCGTGGTGGCCAACCAGAAGCTCGTCATCAAGCGCAAGGGCGCCATAGAGATAGGCGGCGTCATCTACGCCGAGGCGGCGGACAAGGCGGCGCGCTTCGTGCTCGACTGCAACCAGGCGGGGGTGCCCATCCTCTTCCTGCACGACGTGAACGGCTTCATGGTCGGCAAGCAGAGCGAACAGGACGGCATCATCCGGCGTGGCGCCAAGCTGGTGAACGCCGTGTCCAACAGCGTGGTGCCGCGGCTCACGGTCATCCTGGGCGGCTCATACGGGGCGGGGCATTACGCCATGAGCGGCAAGGCGTACTCGCCGCGCTTCATCTTCGCGCTGCCCAGCGCCCGCTACAGCGTCATGGGCGGGCAGCAGGCCGCCAAGACCATCCTGGACATCCAGGTGGCGCAGCTGAAGCGCAGGGGTCTGTTGGGCGACGACGACGCTCTGGACGACCTGAGGCGCAGCATCGAGGCCAGCTACGCGGACGCACTGGATATCCGCTACGCCGGTGCCAGGCTGTGGGTGGACGAGATAGTGCTGCCGCAGGAACTGAGGGCGCGGCTCATCAGCGCGCTCGACGCCTGCGCGCTGGACGCCAGTTCGGAACGTTTCAACGTAGGGGTCTTCCAGGTTTGACGTTCCTGGTCCCCGCTGCTCTCTGGCTCCTGGCGCTGCTGCCCGTGGTGGTGGCGCTGCACTACCTGAGGGCCAGAAGGCGCCGGTACGAGGTGCCGGCTCTCTTCCTGTGGCAGCGGGCGCAGACGGCGGTGGCGCGCAGGCGCCGGTTCTCGCCCACGTGGTTGCTGGTGGCGCAGCTCCTGTTCGTGGGGCTGGCGGCCCTGGCGCTGGCGCGACCCGCGCTGGTGACCGCCGAGAGACCCGACCGAGTGATCATCGTGGACGCGTCTGCCAGCATGGCCGCGCTGGAGGGCAGCAGCACGCGCCTCGAACTGGCGAAACGGGAAGCGCGGGAGCTTCTGAGCGGCGCCGGCCGCGTGGCTCTCGTTAGGGCCGGGCTGGACGCGCGCCTGGAGGCACCCGTCAACGCCGACGCCGATCAGTTGGCCGGCGCGCTCACGAACCTCCGCGCAGGCGACGCCGGCGGCGACCTGCTGCGGGCGCTCGAGCTGGGCGCCGCACTGCTGCCGGGCGCCGAGGTGCACGTGTTCACCGACCTCGAGGTGCAGCTCGGGGCGGCCAAGGTGCACCGGGTGGACGGCCGGGTGGACAACGTGGGGATAAGCGCCTTCGAGATCGGTGTGGGTCAGGCGTTCGTGGCGGTGGTGGCGAGCGGCGCCAGGCCCGCCCAGGTGGACGTGGAGCTGCGCCAGGGCGACACCCTGCTGGCGCGCGGCACCGTACTGGTGCCTACCAGTGGCACGGGCAGCGTCACCTTCCCGCTGGCGGACGTTAGCGGCGTGGTGGAAGCGCGCCTCACCCCACCGCCAGGCGACGCACTGGCTCTGGACGACGTGGCCTACGCGGGCAGCCGCTCCCTGGAGGTAGTGAGTAACGACGCGTACGAACCGCTGCTGCGGGCGTTGATGGCGGTGCCCCTCACTCGCGTGGGCCTCGCCACTGACGCGGCGTTCAGGGCGGGAGCAGACCTGAAAGTGGTGAGCCGCGCCGACGCCGCAGGCCTGCCGCCCGGCAACTACCTGCTGTTCCCACCCCGGGCGGCGGAGCCCGAGTTCAAGCTGGTGAACGACTGGAACCGAGCCGACCCGCTGCTGCGTTTCGTGGACCTGCGCGACGTGGTGGTCGGGGTGGACCCGGAGCGCCGGCCGTGGGAGGAGGCGGAGGGCTGGCGGGTGCTGGCGCGCACCGCGGACCTCACGCCGGTGGTGCGGATGAAGCGAGACGAGGGCGGCACCACCGTGCAGCTGGCGTTCCATCCCGCTCAATCCGACGTGGTGCTGAGGCCGGCGTTCCCGGCGCTCATCGCCAACCTGATGGGGCAGCTCGACACCACGCTGCGCGTGCGCCTCGGCGAACCGTTACCCGGCGGCCTGGAGCCCGTGCTCGAGCCGGGACCGCACGTCGCCACCGCGGGCGACGGTTCCGAGCAGGTGGTGTACGCCAGCCTGCTGGCAGCCGACGAGTCGCGGTTGCCGGAACGCGCAACGCAGCTCGGGGCCGGGGCCGTGCGCGGCGTCGTGGCGGGTGCCGGCGGCTTGCCGGACGAGGCCGCCAGCGGGTCGGGGAGGGACCCCAGTGCGGGGGCCCTTCTGGGTTCCGGCGCCGCGCCCGCCGCTGCCCTGGTGCTGCTCGGGTTGGCGCTCGCGGCGCTCCTCGTGGAGTGGGCGCTGTTCAGCGGCGGAAGGGCCGGACGGCTGGTAGGCTGAGGCGCGTGGCGCGCATAGACATAGGCCTGCCGTTCGTTACCCTGCTCATCCTTGGGGCCGGGCTGGCCACGCTCAACAGCGCCGCTCCCAGCAACGAGTTCGTGCGTCAGATCGTGTTCCTGGGCGGCGGGGTGGTGCTCACCCTGCTGCTCGTGTGGCTGGGCAAGAACCGGGTGCTGCGCTGGGCGCCGCACGTGTACGTGCTCAGCCTGGTGCTGCTGGTCATCACGTTCTTCTTCGGGCGCGAAGTGAACGGGGCCAAGTCGTGGCTTTACCTGGGGCCGCTGCCCGGCTTCCAACCCTCGGAGCTCGCCAAGCTGGCCCTCCTGCTGGTGCTCGCGGCCGTCCTTCACGAGCGCCCGCTCGGCCGCTTCGTGGATTACCTGCGCGTGGGTCTGCTGGCGCTGCCACCCATCGGCCTCGTGCTCATAGAGCCGGACCTCGGCAGCGGCCTGGTGCTCATCACCCTGGTGGCGGGCATGGTGCTGGTGCGCGGGGTGCCCTGGAAGCAGCTCCTGCTGATCCTCCTGGTGGTGGGCGTGGCCGTGCCTACCGTGGTGGTTCCCAACCTCAAGCCGCACCAGATCGAGCGGCTGGTCTCCTTCGTCGACCCGGAAGCCGACCCTCAGGGCAGCGGGTACCAGGTCATCCAGTCCACCATCGCGGTCGGTTCGGGGGGCCTCACGGGCAAGGGCTACAAGGCGGGCACGCAGTCGCAGCTCGGCTTCATCCCGTTCAGGCACACCGACTTCATCTTCCCGGTGCTGGCAGAGGAGAGCGGCTTCGTGGGCTCGGTGGTACTGCTGCTCCTGTACGGCCTCCTGTTCTGGCGGCTATTAGCCATGGCGGCCGAGTGCATCTACGAACGCGACCAGCTGATCATCGTGGGGGTCACCGTGCTGATCGCGTTCCAGGTGGTGGTGAACATCGGCGTAACGCTCGGCATGGCGCCCGTTACCGGCATCACGCTGCCACTGGTGTCCTACGGCGGCACCAGCCTCGTGAGCACGCTGCTGGCGCTGGCGCTCGCGTTCGTGGTGCACCGCGACCGCTATGTGGACTGGTGAGCCGCCGCGGCCGGTGTGCCACGCCGGAGGCAGCGTGGACCGGGGAACGTTCGACGGCGCTCGCTTCTGCTAAGTTGTGCGCATGAGTAGCGGCCAAGATAGTACTGCTCCAACACACGCGAACGCGGCGCATGAGGAGGCCACTGGCGAAGTGGCTGCGGCGTCCGTCGACCCGAGGCTGGAGGCGCTCCGGCAGGAGGTCATCGCTTCCCTCAAGGTGGTGCACGACCCGGAGATCCCCGTGAACATCGTGGACTTGGGACTCGTCTACGACGTGGCGGTGAAGGAGAACGGCCACGTGGACATAACCATGACGCTGACCACCATGGGCTGCCCGGTACAGGACATGATCCAGACGGACGCCGAGCTGGCGGCCATGAAGGTGGACGGCATAGATTCGGCGGCCGTGGAGTTCGTGTGGTCGCCACCCTGGAGCCTGGCGAAGATGACGGACGACGGCAGGAAACAGATGCGGATGTTCGGGTTCAACGTCTGAACGTCTAGTCGAACGTTCACGGACCTTACCGAGCTGTGTGGCGGCCGGGCGCGAAGGCGTTCCGGCCGCTTCCCGTTGGCATGGTTGAATGGCGCATGTTCTTCGGTTCGGGAGACCGCGCGGCCGACCCGCGTTTGGTGGAGTGGGAGCAGTTCGCGGAGGAGTTCGAGTTCGTGGAAGCCGGCGAGCTGGCCGCGCCCCTGGAGGAACAGTTCAGCCTGGGAGAGGGGCAGTTGCTGCCCATCTACGCGCTGCGGCGCACGGGCCAGCCGCTGCTGGTGGCGTTCGACCAGCGCCGTGAGCGAAGCGGCCCCACCGGCAGCGTCGTGAGCTTGCGCACCTTCGTGGCGGTGAGGGGCTCCAGCAGCCAGAGCGCGCCGCCCATGCGCGCCGGCGCCAGGCGCGGCCGTGCGCTGGAGCGGCTCGAGGCCGGGCGCAGCGGCGCTACGCGCCTGGAACTGCCGTCCGACCCGGCGTTCGACGAGAGCATCAGCGTATATACCCGTGAGCCTGCCGGCGCGAGAGCGGTGCTCACCGCACCCGTGCGCGAGACGCTCAGGCGGCTCCTGCTCACGGCGGATTCCGCTGCCCAGCGCGTCAACGGGGTGGACGGCAGTTTCGCCACCACGGTGGCGCCCAGCCTTGTGGTGGGTCAGCGCAACCTGCTCCTATGCCTGGAGCCGCGCGGCGTGCTGCCGGTGAGCGACCTGGGCGCGCTCCTGGCAGACATGCTCAGCCTGCACGTGGCCCTTGGCGCCGCCGGCCAGCGGTTGGCGGAAACGCTGCTGGGCGACTCCCCGCTGGGCGACGCGCTGCTGGACTGAGGAGCCGCCGAGGCGCCTCAATCCCGGTGGTAGGGGTGCCCCGCACGCACCGTCTCCACCCGGTAGAGCTGCTCCAGGAGAACGAGGCGAGCGAGGTCGTGGGGGAACGTCAGGGCAGATAGGCTCCAGAGTTCGTTCGCTTCGGCCAGGAGCTCGCTGCCGTGGCCGTTGGCACCGCCGATCAGGAGCGTGATGCGGCTCACGCCGCTCAGCTCGAGGCTGTCGACGCGCTGCGCCAGTTCCCGGGTGCCGAACGTGGTGCCGCCCTCATGCAGGGCCACCGCGTGACCGTCCGCCGCCGCCAGCAGGGCGGCGCCCTCGGTGCGCTGCACGGCGGCAAGGTCTCCGCGCCCCTCACGCACCTCGATCATCTCGCAGGGCGCCAGCGCCCGCAGCCGCGTGAGGTAATGCTGCGCACCGCCCTTGTAGAACGACTCCTTGAGCTTACCCACCGCCACGACCCGGTACCGCATGCCCGCCCGCCTGTTCCCGAGCCGACCCTACTCGCGGCCCACGCGCAGCTTGTCCAGGAACTCCCGGCGCCGCGAGGCGCGCATGTCGCTCCCCTCCATGGCCGCTTCGAGCTTGGCCATGTCCAGCGCCTGGGTGAGCAGCTCCAGTTCGCTCTTGGCGAAGTTGCGGCCGTGCAGGATGTGCTCCTCGAACGCCGCGTACGCCTGCGGGCAAACGGCCTGCGCGATCTTGGCCATGGCGTCGCCGTACACGCGGATCTCGTACTGGGCGTGCCAGTCCATGCGGAGGCGCAGGAAGTGGAAGAGGTTGTTGAGGTCTATCTGCCAGTACATCTCCGTGTAGAGGGAGAGGGGGAGGTTGATGCGCGCCAGTTCGCGCGCCACGTCGTCCTCCAGCAGGCCCTCGTACTCGCCGTACGTGTTCGCCTGCCCGGCCCTCAGCACGGCGATCACGCGCTCACGCAGTTCCTCGGGTACGCTCGCCGCGTCGCCGCCCTGGCGGTTCTTCCTGGACTGCGTGCGCACCTCTTCCGGCCTTGGCACGTAGAACTCGTCGCGCATCACGCTGTAGCGCCCGCTGATCTCGTTGAGCCGAGCGGTGCGGTGCCGTATCCACTGGCGCGCCACGAAGATGGGCATCTTGACGTGGAAGGTGAAGATGACCTGCTCGAACGGGCTGGTGTGCCGGTTGCGCAGCAGGTAGTCGATGAGGGCGGCGTCCTCACGGACGGTCTTGGTGCCCTCCCCGTAGGAAACACGCGCCGCCTGGACGATGCGGGCGTCGCCACCCAGGTAGTCCACCAGACGCACGAAGCCGTGGTCCAGGACGGTGAGTTCCTTGTCCAGGAACTCCTCGGCGGCAGGAACGATTATGCGGGCCATGGGCGGCATGCTACCAAGGCGTTCACCCAGGGCGCGCCCGCGGCGAGGGGGTCAGGGCACGAGCCGATCGGTGGCCCGGACCGCATGGCGCGACCTCGCGGGACCGGCGCCCGTTCTCATGAGTGCTACATGAGTAAGGGGTTTCACAAGTGCACGAACTCCCGCTGGGACGCGCGTTCTTGGCTCTCATCCACGGTTCATGCGCCTTGACACCAGTGGTCGAACCATGACACACTCGGCATGGACCTTTGTCGTCCTTTGCCGCATGGAAGGAGGTGCACCTTTTGAACCGGCATCGGAGGGCTAGGAACCCGGTAAGCAGAAACAAGCTGCGGCCTGCGGCCTGGAGAGGAAACTCGGACACTCCCGGGTCAACCGCCCCACTTGCCAAGGCTTGCCGCGCAAGGCAACTTCAGAAGAGTTCAAGGGGTAATAACTAATGAAGAAGTTCATCATCACGCTCCTGGCGGCGGGTCTCGTCAGCGGCGCCTTCGCCCAAAGCTCGTTCCCGGACATCCCGGCGAACCACTGGGCTGGCGACGCCGTCGAGCGCATCGCCGACCTAGGCATCGTCATCGGCTTCCCCGACGGTACTTACCGCGGCAACGAAGCCTTCACCCGTTATCAGGCCGCTCTGGTCGTCAGCCGTCTGCTCGACGTTATCAACGACAACGTCAACGCGGCTCTCGCCCTGACCCAGGCCGACGTCGACTCCCTGCGTAACGCCGTTCAGGAGCTCGCCTCCGACGTGGCTGCCCAGGGTGTGCGGCTCTCCGCCGCCGAGAGCGCCATCGCTGGCCTCTCCGACGACGCTGCTGCCACCAACGCCCGCCTCGACAACCTCGAAGCCGGCCTCACTGGCGGCGCGCCCGACTCCGTGCTGCGCGACCTGCAGAACCAGATCGCCTCGCAGCGCGTAGCCCTCGACACCGCTCAGGCCACCGCTGACGCCGCTGCTGCGCGCGCCAACGACGCCTACAGCCTCGCCCGCCAGGCCTACACGCTCGGCCGCGAGAACGCTTCCGACATCGCCAACCTCAACCGTGTCATCGGCCTCATGCAGCGCGACGTTAACGCGCTCAAGAGCGCCAGCGGCGGCACCGTTGTGGAAGCGGTCGACCTCAGTGGCGTCAACTCCGCCATCGAGCGCAACCGTTCGGACATCGCGAACATCCGCGAGTTCGTCATCCTGCTCCGTCGCGACCAGGTAGCCCTCCGCGATCGCGTCTCGGCTCTCGAAGCCTCCGACGCCGCGCAGGACGAAGCCATCGCCGACCTGCAGGCCCGCGTTTCCGAGCTCGAAGAGAACCCCCTGGGTATCTCCGGCAGCATCGCTGTTAGGTACTTCGTTGGCCGCACGCTCGGTGCGTACGACTTCGACGTCGACCGCGTATACGGCATCAACGCTCGCCGCAACATGGGCGCCTCCGTGTTCTCCACGGGCGCTGCGGAACTCGACGGCGACGACAGAGGCACCGCCAACTACCAGACCGAAGTTGGCGAAGTGGCTCAGGACCGTGCCGACATCACCCAGACCAGCGGTGACGACATCAGCGCCACCCTCAACCTCGCCTTCCGTTACGGCTTCAGCTTCGACGGTGCCGGCAGCCCCAACCGCCTGAACAGCTTCAGCGGTGTGGTCTCCTTCGGCATCGCCAGCCGCAGCGTTGACCACGACGTCGCAGGCGGCTTCCCGCACGTGCTCTTCGGCAACTGGCTCCGCGTCAACAGCTTCATGACCACCTTCGAGCCCATCGGTGCCACCCCGCTGACCTTCAGCTTCGGCACCAACGTGAAGACCAGCTTCACCTCCTACGTCGTGGCCACCGACGACCCCGGCTTCGTAGCCACCGTCGGCGCCCCCGACTTCCTGGCCTTCCTCAACCCGGGCCTCACCGGCGTCTACACGGCTCCTGACACCGACGAGTACCTCCGCGGCGCTCGCCTGACCGTCAGCCCGCTTGATGGCCTCACCGTGGGCGGCAGCTTCGCCCAGCAGGCTGCCAACGCCGGCGACAAGGACGACGTCAACGCCGACAACGAAACGACCACCGTCTTCGGTGTCGACGGCAGCCTGTCCCTCAGCATCTTCAGCCTCGGCTTCGAATGGGCCCAGGGCTCCAGCACCGTTGCCGGTGTGGACTCCGAGTCCATCCTGTGGGCTACCCTCGGTATCGACGCTAGCGGCCTGCCGATCATCGACAGCCTCAGCGCCAACTACCGCAGCATCAGCGCCGACTGGACCGCCAACGGCTACAACCTCGGCGCCGACGCCGACGGCTACCGCTTCGCCGAAGACCAGACCGGCTTCGGTGTGAACGCTGGCTTCAACCTCTTCAACATCGTCACGCTCGCTGGTTACTTCGACACCTTCACCACTGAAGCTGCCGACACCAGCACCGCGTTCGGTGTTGACGCCAACGCCAACCTGTTCGCCGGCTTCGCCGTCAGCGGCTGGTTCCACCAGGTGTCCGTCAACGGTGAGACCGTCGACAGCCAGCGCTATGCCTACAACGCCGCTGAAGCGGCCGTTGGCCCCGACATGCGCCGTGACAACAACTTCAACACCGGCTTCGGTGTGGAGCTGAAGCACGACGGCAACGCCGACAACGCTCTCATCAAGGGCCTCAACCTCTCTGCGGGCTACTCGCAGACCGAGGCCGACTTCAGCCGCAGCCGCATCTACGCTAACGCTGACTACGCCCTCAACGTCTCCATCGTCTCGCTCACCCCTTACGTGAGCTTCTCCACGGAGAACGACGCGGACACCATCGCCACCTACCAGGCGGACAAGGCCCTCACCACCATCGCTGCTGGTGCCGGCCTCAGCACCACCCCGCTTGACGTCTTCCTGGCCCCGAGCCTCATCGGTGCCGTCAACTACCGCACTGCTACCCACACCCCGTTCGGCGGCCTCGCTGATTGGACCGCAACCGAACTGCAGTGGAGCGTCGGTCTCGTGCTGAACGAATTCATCTTCGACAACAGCAAGTTGACCGCCAAGTACGGCAGCTGGACCGGCACTAACGTGAGCAACGTCACCAACACCCGCGGTGCTGGCGACGGCGCCACGGACATCAGCGCCGGCGACGCCAACAACGGCGAAGACCAGTCCACCACTGGTTACGAGATCATCTGGAACTACTGGGATCTCCAGTTCGCCTACGGCGTGTACGAGAACACCGACGCGCGCGGCTCTGCCTCCGCTCAGGCGTTCTCCATCGCCTACACCGTTTCCTTCTAAGGACACGGTTAGCTGACCCGACCTGACCGGTCGGAAAAGCAACAACCAGAAGCCCCGCTCACACGGCGGGGCTTCTTTCCGTGTGTAGTGCGCGAGTACATGCGGCGGCCTGTCGAGGGCTGCCGGAAGATGGCTTACTGTCTCACGTAATTTGGGTTTGGACCGCCTGCCGGTGGGCCTGTACTACTTGATGACCTCTAACGCGGCTGGCAGGAGCGTGGCGCTGTAACGTTGCCGCGGCCCCAGCGGCTCGCCGTCCGCGTGCGCGCGCTGCGGCGCGTCCCAGTAGAGTTCCACGTTGGAGCCTCGGAACAGGTGGATCTTCGGATCGGCCAGGTGGCGCCCCTTCATGAGGCGCGGCAGGATGCCCAGCGCTCCCAACCTACCGAACGCTCCGGCCACCAGCACGTCCAGCACGCCGTCGTCGTTGCGGGCGCCTGGTGCGAACATGAAGCTGCCACCCGTGCGCGGCCCGTTCTGCAGTGAGACGAGTAAGGCGGGTCCCGCGAAACGCTCCTCGCCGTCCACCACCACGCGCACGCCCACGGACCGGAGCGTGCCGAGCGCGGAGACGGTGCCGTAGAGGTACGCTGCCAAGCCCTTGAAGAGCTTGGGGGAGGTGCGCACGCGGTAGGCCGCCTCCGCATCGAAGCCCACACCCGTCGAGTTCGTGAACGGCTCGCCGTCCACGAAGCCCACGTCCACCCTGGTAACGTCGGGGGTAGCGATGCGCTTCAACGCGCCCGGGAGGTCGTTACGGGGGATGCCCAGGGCGTACGCGAAGTCGTCACCGGAGCCCACCGGGATCACGCCAAGCCGCCGCCCGTTGGATGGGTTGCCGTGGTCTCCGTTCATGAGGCCCTTCACGACCTCGTGAACCGTGCCGTCTCCCCCCATGGCGATCACCGTGCTGCCGGGTGGCGTGGCGGCCGCCAGTTCCGTAGCGTGCCCCTCACGTTCGCTCGTGAGGAGCTGATAGGGGAGGCCGTGCTCCTGCAGGAAACTGCGGACGGCGCCTATGGCGTGAGCCGAACGGCCCTTGCCAGCCACTGGATTGAAGATCAGTTGCAACACGACTGGCACGCAGTTTAACCGTTTCTGGCGGTACACTTGCTGCATGCTGAAGACGGCGGAGCTGTTCGACATGCACCAGGTGCCGGAGGCGCTGCGCGCGCTCCTCGACGTGGAGTTCCCTTGGCATGTCCTGGCGCGCCTGGACGCGTTCGGCGCCACCCTTCAGGACGCCCGTGAGGCCGGTAGGGTGCACCCGAGCGCGGTGGTGGAGGGTGTGCTCTTCATGGAGGAGGGCGCCGAAGTGGGCCCCTGCGCCTATCTGACCGGCCCCGTCTACCTCGCTGCAGGCGCCAAGGTGGGCCACTCCGCCTACCTGCGGGGCCCGGTGGTGCTGGGACCGAAGGCTGCCGTGGGGCACGCCTCCGAGGTGAAGCGCTCCTTCCTGCTCGGTGGCGCGCGGGCGCCCCACTTCAACTACGTGGGCGACAGCGTGGTGGGCCACGGCGTCAACCTGGGCGCCGGCGTGAAGCTCGCCAACTTCAAGACCATGGGCACCGAGATCAGCGTTGCCGGCCAGGCAACCGGGCTCCGCAAGTTCGGAGCCGCCCTCGGCGACGGGGTCTCCATCGGCTGCAACGCGGTGCTCTCCCCCGGCACCCTGGTGGGCCAACGCACCGTCATCTACAACCTGGCCTCCGTGCGGGGCGTGGTGCCCGCCAACACCATCGTGAAGCACACCCCACCACTGCAGCAGGTGGAGCGGCAGCCCTGAACCCCCTGAGCCAGGCTGGTCACACGGGATGATCCCGCTACGCGACCGCAACCCACGGCACGGGCCCGCCTACGTTACGTGGTTCTTCGTGGCCGTGAACGTGCTGGTGTTCCTGTACCAGGCGTGGCTAGGGGAGACCAGAGCGGGCTGGCTGTTCGTGCTGGACCACGCCTTCATACCGGCGCTCTTCTTCGACCAGCCGCTCGAGAACCTGAGCACGGTTATCACCAGCGCCTTCATGCACGGCGGTCTGGCGCACCTGCTCAGCAACATGATCTTCCTCGTCGTGTTCGGCGACAACGTGGAGGACCGCCTCGGCAAGGTGCGCTTCGCGCTCTTCTACTTGACGGGCGCGGTAGCGGCTACGCTGCTGCACGGCCTCTTCGACATGCGCAGCTCAACGCCCCTGGTGGGCGCGTCCGGCGCCATCAGCGCCGTGCTGGGAGCCTACATCGTGCTCTTCCCCAGGCAGCAGGTCCTCACCTTCATCCCGCCTCTGTTCGTGCCGTGGCTGGTGCTCAGCTTCTTCACGCGCGTGCGGCGCTTCTACGCACCGTGGCTGCCGGCCTGGATCTACATCGGCTACTGGGCCCTGGTGCAGTTCTGGGAGGCCGGCAGCGGGCTCGTGAGCACGCCCGTGGTGGCCGACCAGCAGGTCGCGTGGTGGGCGCACGTTGGCGGCTTCGTGTTCGGGGCCGGTCTGGTGCTGCTCGGTGCACGCCAAGAAGACTCCGCCAGGGACCAGCCCTGGCGGAGACTCTGACAACCGTTGGCCAACCGGACGGCGTGCGCCCGCCGGTGCGTCACTCCTTGGGTTCGATAAGGCCGTAATCGCCGTCGTTACGCAGGTAGATGACGCTGACCAGGTTGGTATCCACGTTGCGGAACAGGAAGAAATCGTGGCCCAGGTTCTCCATCTGGATGGCCGCGTCTTCGGGCGCCATGGGGCGCAGCACGTGCCGCTTCACGCGTGTGATCGTAGGCTCGCGGTCCTCCGGCTCGCTCTCCGCGGGAACTGGCACGGCCGGCCCACGCTGACCGAGAACGCGGTCCTTGTAGCGCAGCAGCTGCCGCTCGAGCTTCTCGGCCACCAGGTCCGTGGCGGCGTAAGTGTCGAGCGCGCGCTCCTCGGCGCGGATGACGCCGCCCGGGACGTTCAGCTGCACTTCTACCTTGGCCGGGTTGCCGGCGTGCTTGTTCGTGTCGTACGACATGACGATGCTGGCGTCGACGATCTGATCAGTGATGCGGTCGAGCCTGCTTATCTTTTCCTCGGCGTACTCCCGCATGGCGTCGGTAACTTCTATGTTGCGACCGATCAGTTTGTAAATGTTCATGTCGCTCCCTTCGGCCAACCTGTCCGCCTCGGAAGGCGCGCCCGGCCCTAGTTCGTGGTCGGTGTCCGACCTTCCGGATAACGAGTGTACCACCGGTGCACACGTCGCCCCAGGGCCCAACGCCCCTGGCAGTTCTACTGTCGGCCACGCTATCCGGCCCCGCGGAAGCCGGTGGTAAAGTGCTGGAGCAGTGGCCGACACGGAACCCAAACAACGTACCCACAGTGGCAGCCGGACCGGCGCACACAGGTTGCGCTCCGGAGCCCCACTGAGGCGCTGCGCCGCGGGTTCCGCCATCGAGATCCTGCAGGAGAAGTGGGTGCTCCACATCGTCCACGCGCTCCTCAACGGCCCCATGGGCTTCAACGAGCTCGGGCGGGAGGTGGGCGGCTGCAACCCGACCACTCTCACGCAGCGCCTGGCGCGGCTCGAAGAGCTCGGTGTGGTCGAGAAGGAGTCCAACGCCCTGCCGCTGCGCTGCGCTTACAGCCTCACGCCCGCAGGGCACGACCTGGAGCGCGTCATAGTGGCCATCCGCAGCTGGGCGCTGGCGCACCTGCCACCTGAAGAGCGCGGCCGCTCCTAGCAGCGCCTCTCGCAACCACGACCTAACGAAGTAACCGCGCTCAGCCACTCGGCCGAGCGCGGTTACCCTGTGTTCGGGCGTGGGCCTACGAGGGGTTCACGGGCAGGTTGGCCACCAGCACCATCCGGTCGCCCTGCTGCTCCACCTTCACGGAGTAGTCTGCTTCGTCGGCCGGGAAGTACTTCTGGATGACCGTGAGCAGCTCCTTCTTGAGCTCCTCCACGCTGCCGGGCGACAGCTTGGCGCGGTCGTAGGACAGCACCAGCTTGAGCCGCTCCTTCAACTGATCCTTGCTCTTGTTGCGGTTGAAAAAGTTGCGGAACATCAGCCAGCTCCGAAGATTCGTCTGAGACCCGCGAACAGTCCGGTGGGCTGCTCGAAGGACGGGTAGGGCACGTCGTCGCCCCGCACGCGCCGCGCTATGTCGCGGAAGGCGGCACCGGCAGCGACCTTGGGCCCGCTCTCCTCGAGCGAGGCCGGGTTGCCGACGTTGGTGGAGACGAGGATGCGCTCGTCCTCCGGCACGATGCCGATGAGCTTCACGCCCAGGATCTCGAGCACGTCGTCCACTTCGAGCATGTCGCCACGCTTGACCATCTCGGGCCGCAGGCGGTTGATGATGAGGCGCACCTCAGGGATCTCGCGCGCTTCCAGCAGGCCGATGATGCGGTCCGCGTCGCGCACGCTCGAGACCTCGGGGTTCACCACGACCAGGGCGCCAGTGGCGGCCGAGGCGGCGGTCTGGAAGCCGGACTCTATGCCGGCCGGGCTGTCTATGAGCACGCGGTCGAAGCCTTCGTCCTCCAGCAGGGCGCGCACGGTTTCCTTCATGCGGCTCTCGGACAGGGCGCTCTTGTCGCGGGTCTGCGAGGTGGCCAGCAGGTGCAGCGTGTCCACCCTCTTATCGCGGATGATGGCCTGACGGAGCTTGCAGCGCCCCTCGAACACGTCGATCAGGTCGTACACGACGCGGCCTTCCAGGCCCATGACGACGTCGAGGTTGCGCAAGCCCACGTCGGTGTCTACCACGCAGACCTTCTCGCCCAAACGCGCCAGTGCCGCACCGACGTTGGCGGTAGTGGTGGTCTTGCCTACGCCGCCCTTGCCGGACGTCACCACGATGGCTTTGGCGTTCACAGTTGGTGTTCCTCCTCGTACTACCGCGCTGTTGGTAACGGCTGTAGTGAAGCTGTTGTGAACTATACCACCGGCCACATGAGCGGCCCCAGAGCCCGCGCGGGGTGGAAGGGCGCGGGTGCGCCGCCCAGGATCAGGCGGCCGTGAGGCCCGCGTACTTCACGAGGAGCCGCTTGGTGCCGGCCTTTTCGAACATGACCATCACCTCGGCCTTGGCGCCCAGGCCCGTCACGCCGAGCACGGTGCCGACGCCGAACTTCTCGTGCCGCACGCGTTCACCACCCTTGAGCGTGAGGCCGTTGGCGGTGAGTGGCTCGGCGCCGCTCGCCCCACCGCTCGCCACGCCGGGGCCGCTTGGCGCCACCGGCGGTCGCCACACGTCTCGCGAGAAGCGGCTGGCGTGTCGCCGGTCGAGCTCCTGCCCGAACACGTCCGTCTCCTGCAACTGGTCCGCCGGCACGTCGTCCAGGAACCGGCTCGGGCGCGTGGGCTCGGTGCGCCCGAACTGCATGCGCGACTCCGCGTGCACCAGGTAGAGCTCTTCCTGCGCGCGGGTGACCCCCACGTACAGCAGGCGCCTCTCCTCCTCGATCTCCTGCAGGCTGGCGGTGGAGCTGCGGTGAGGCAGCAGGTTCTCCTCCATGCCCACCAGGAACACGATAGGGAACTCGAGCCCCTTGGCGTTATGCAGCGTCATCAGCGTGACGGCGTCGTCAACCATCTCGCCGTTCACCGCCTGAACGGCGCGGTCGTCGTTGCTGCCCAGGAGCGCGGCCTCGTCGAGGAACTCGGCCATCGAACCGCCCGACTCCTCCTGCCACTCCGCCACGGCGTTGAGCAGCTCCTCGAGGTTCTCGAGGCGCCCTTCGGACTCATGGCGTCCTTCGCGCCGCAGCGCCTCCACGTAGCCCGTGCTGTCGTACACGAACTTGAGGAAGTTGGCGGCGGGCAGCTCGTCCGCAGCGCGCGAGAGGTCCGCCACCAGTTCGTAGAACTCGGCCACGCGCTTCGCCGCGGGCGTGCCGGCCAGCACCTCGGTGGCGTTCTGGCAGGCGGCCGAGAACGGCAGGCCCTTGCGCGCAGCCCAGGCCGCCAGGTTCTGCTCGCTGGTGGCGCCGATGCCGCGCTTGGGGCGGTTGAGGACGCGTCGCCAGGCCACGTCGTCCGCCGGGTTCAGAGCGGCGCGGGCGTACGAGAGGACGTCCTTCACCTCGCGGCGGTCGTAGAAGCCAACCCCGCCCACGATGCGGCCTGGGATCCCCGCCCGCCTGAGCGACTCCTCCAGCACGCGCGACTGCGCGTTGGTGCGGTACAGCACCGCGAACTCCTCGAAGTCGCGCGTGCCGCCCTCCCGCAGGCGTTCGATGGTGCGCGCCACGAAGTCCGCCTCCGCGCGGTGATCCGCCGCGCGGTAGATGCGCACCTTCTCGCCCTCACCCTTCACCGGCCGGAGGCTCTTCTCGATGCGGCCCTGGTTGTGGCTGATGATGGCGTTGGCCACACCCAGGACGCTGCCGACGGAGCGGTAGTTGAGCTCGAGGCGGTACACGGAGGCGTCCTCGTAATCGCGCCTGAAGTCCAGGATGTTGCGCACGTCGGCGCCGCGGAAGGCGTAGATGCTCTGGTCCGGGTCGCCCACCACCATGAGGTTGCGGTACGTATCGGCCAGCAGGTGCGTGAGCCGGTACTGGGCCGCGTTGGTGTCCTGGTACTCGTCCACGTGGATGAACACGGCGCGCTGCTGCACCCGCTCCAGCACGTCGCGGTGGGCATCGAAGAGGTCCACGGTGCGGCCCAGGATGTCGTTGAAATCCACGGCGTTCGACTGCTCGAGGCGCTGCTGGTAACGGTGATAGAGGTCCACCACCTGCGTGAGCGGCATGCCCGCCACGATGCGGCCCCACACCCGCTCGCCCTCCGAGGCGAGCAGTTCCGGGGTCCAGAGGTTGGACTTGGCGCGGTCGATGACGCCGCGCACCGCGCGCGGGTTCACCTCCGGCTGGCCGCTCACGTTACCGATGAGCGACTTGAGCAGGTCTATCTGGTCGCCGTCGTCGTAGATGGCGAAGCCCGGCTTCAGGCCGATGCGCTCGCCGTACGTGCGCAGCACGCGCAGGCAGGCCGAGTGGAAGGTGGAGACCCACAGGTCGCGGCCCGCCGGGCCGATGAGTTCCTCCACGCGCTCCTTCAGTTCGCCGGCAGCCTTGTTGGTGAACGTTACCGCCAGGACCTGCTGCGGCAGCACGTCGTGCTCGGCCAGCAGGTAGGCGATGCGGTGCACCACCGTGCGCGTCTTGCCGGAGCCCGCGCCCGCCAGCACCAGCGCGGGACCCGCATGGTGCTCCACGGCGGCGCGCTGTTCGGGGTTGAGTGGGGCCAGTAGTTCCTCGGGTGACACGGCTCCACAGCATACCCCCTGCCTCCGCGCAGCCGGGCTGTCCGCATGCGGTACCCTAAGGCTCATGGCCAAAGCCATCTGTTTCGACCTGGACGGCACGCTGGCGCGTTACGCGGGCGACTTTCAGGCGCTGGCGGCGCTCCTGCGCAGCGAGCTGATGCTGCAGATGTGCGACATGAACAACTTCCAGCAGACGCTGCAGGCCGAGCTGAAGCGCGACGGTGCGCTGACGTTGGAGGACGTGCTGCGCCGCGTTCTGGAGCGGCTCCAGCAGCGTGCGCCAGCCGACCTGGCCAGCGTGGCCGCCAGCGCGGCGAGGGCGTACGCGGAGGACGTTAGGGCCTACCCGGGTGCGCGGGAGCTGCTGGAGCAGCTCGACAACGAGGGCGTGAAGCTGGCCCTTCTCAGCAACGGTCCGGACGACATGCAGAAGGCGGCGCTGAGCGCGCTGGGGCTGGGCCGCTACTTCCGCGTGGTGCTCGTGTCCGGCGACCGCGACGTGGCAGCCCGCAAGCCAGCCCCGCGCATCTTCTCCCTTGCCTGCGCGGGGCTGCAGACGGTGCCCGAGAACGTGGTGATGGTGGGCGACAACCTGGAGGCCGACGTGGGTGGGGCACTCGATTACGGCTTGCAGGCCGTCCTCATGGATCATGCCGGCGGAGCTGCTGCGCAGGACGTGCCGCCGGGCGTGCCCACCGCGCGCTCGTTCGAGGAGCTGGCCGCGCTACTGCCGGAGCTGCTCGGGGCCTGAAGTCCCGCCCGCAGCGCGGCCTTTCCAAGCTACAATCTGGGCATGGACGAGAAGTCGCAAGCGTTCTACCGGGCCTGGGCCGAGCTGCTCGAATGGATGCGCGAGTACGCGGCAGCCAACGAGGGCGTGGATTTCGTGAAGCAGGCGGATTTCACGGATTACATCTACCGTATGGCGCGGCATTACGACCTGCCCACCACCATCATGTCCGCCAGCCTCTCCAACCCGTCAGATCAGCCGATCCTTCTGGTCAGCGCTAGTCAGCGCGCCTCCGTCTTCAAGGAAGTGGTGCTGCACCCGTTCGAATCGCACATCTACCGCAAGCTCACCCTCGCCAAGGACGGCGCGGGCCTGGCCGAGGGCGCCCGCAAGTTCACCAAGGAGATGCTCTTCACGCTCGCGGACGAGCTCTTCGCGGTGGCGGTCGCCTGAGGGCGCCCCGCTAACGCAGCCGGGCCGCCAGCTCCTCCGCTAACCGGGAGGCCGCCAGCGCCGCCCTGAGGAAGCCGCGGCCCCCGAACGCCCCCATGAAGTGAACGCCGGGCGCGAGCCGCCTCACCACCGGCTCACCGGAGGGGCGCTTGGCGCGCACGCCCTCCCAGCCGGCGAGCACCCGCGCGCTCTCTGCACCGGGCACGTGCCACGCGAGGGCGCGGCCCAGGTCGGTCGCCAGCTCGGCCGTTCGGTCGGGCTCCACCGGAGCTGCGGACGAGCCCGCCGCGCGGTGCCCGCCCGTTACGTACGCCACGCCGTCATGGAACGCCGCCACCACGCCGCCGGCCAAGGGAAGCGCGGGCGTGAAACCCAGCTCCAGGCTGCGCGCCTCGCCCCACACCAGTTCCAGGCGCGGCAACGGAAGGTTCACGGGTTGCTGGGCGCCCGTGGCCACCACCAGGGCGCGGCAGGCGATGGAGTAGCTGGCGGCGTCCGCCTCATCGTCATGGAGCCCGGCACTGCCGGCGGGCCGCACGTGCGCGAGAAGCTCGGACGTGGGCGCCGCTGCCGGTGAGGTGTGGGCACACCGGACCCCGGTGAGCTCCACGCCTGAGAGCAGCCTGGCCGAACCCAGCTGGGCGCCCTTCACGAGAGCGCCCAGGAGCTCCGGGCCGCGCAGCCAGCCGCCCATGGGCACGAGCATGCCTCCGAAGGGCGCATGGTACTCGGGCGGCACCTCGCCCGCTTCCAGCCAGTGAGTGCCCTCGAGCTTCTGCCAGGTGCGCGCCTGGCGGGCGTTGTCGGCCAGCCGCAGCACGCCGGTTGGGTGGGCGCCGCTCGGTCCGGCGCAGGCCTCGAGGCGCTCGATCAGCTCCCAGAACGCCGTCGCGCCGTCCAGGTCCAGTGGTTTGGCGCGACCCGACCGGCCGCGGTGCGGGTTGATGAGGGCAGCCGGCACGGTGGACGCGCCCGCCGCCCCCTCCGGGCCGCGCTCGAGCAGCAGCACGTTCACGCCGCGCTGAGCGAGCTCGAAGGCCAGCGCGCTGCCGGCCACGCCCGCTCCCGCCACCACCACCTCGGCGGCCAGCGCGCCGGCGCTGTTCACGTGGGCCGTTCCGCCACCAGCACCTCGCGCTTCCCGCCAGGCGGTCCGGGCGCCTTCACGACGTTCAGCCCAGCGCCGGTCAGCGCGCGCCGCACCGCTCCGGCCACGGTGAAGCTCACGAGGCGACCGCCGGGGCGTAAGTGAGACGCGAGAGAGGTGAGGTAGCCCGCGTCCCACAGGGCGGGGTTGGTGCGGGGGCTGAAGGCGTCGTGGTAGATGGCGTCGAAGGCGCCGCCAGGACTCCATGTGAGGGCGTCGGCCACGTGCAGTGCCAGGCTGGTGGTGCGCAGCGTGAGGTCGTGCCGCCCCGGCGCTAGCGAGGCGCCCAGGGCGCGCCGCCAGCGCAGGAGCTCCCCGGGCAGCGGTGAGGGCGCCAGGAGCTGGTCGTAACCCAGGGCCACCAGCGCCTCAGGGGCGGGTGGCGCGAGCTCCACGCCCACGTAATCGACACTGGTGCCCGTGGCGTCTGCCAGCTCCGCCGTGACGAGGAAGAGGAGGCCGGTACCGAAACCGATCTCCAGCACCCTCGAGGGAGCGCCGGCGCGTAGTCGTTCGGCTACGCCGCTGGCTTCCAGGTAAACGGAGCGCGCCTCGGTGAGGGCGCCTGCGAGCGACTTGTAGCCTTCGCCACCCGGCAGGCGCAGGGTCCGCGACCCGTCGCCGGTGTCAATCACCTCCGGAACCGCGGCCAGACCGCCTCCACCCGTTAACGTCACGTTCAGATGTTACCGGAGGGAAGCCCAAGGTTCTCACCAAAGTCGCCTATATAGTCCCGGAACAGGGGTTCGCCCCGCAGAATGGAGTGGATGGTGAGGTTTCTCGAGCTGGCGTGGGACGCTATCCGTAGCAGCATCGTTCAGCTGATGGCGTGGCTGAGCGACCTGGCTGCGGCGGGCACGTTCGATCCACGCACCTGGCCGCAGCTGGTGTGGCTCATGCTCGCGCTGGCGCTGCTGGCGGTGGTGCTGCTCGTGCTGGTGCGCCGCCGCCGGCGCAGCGCCGCGAGAACCCTGCCCGAGATGATGATCTCGCATGGCGAGATCGTGCTGCTGGATAGGTCGGAGGCGTCGGCCGAGCAGCTCTACGACATGGCGGCGCCGGCGCAGGCCAGCCACCGCCTGACGCTCACCCTCAGCAACCTCAACCCGTGGCCCGTGCAACTACTGGAGCTGGCGGTGCGCACGCGCGGGTTGCGCCAGCCCGTGGTGGCCGAGGCGGGCTCGGTGGTGCCGCCCAACGGCGCGGTCGACGTGGTGGCTGACCTGTACGACCTGCCGGGCGACGTGGGCGTGGTGGAACTCTTCCTTTACAGCAACCGTGGCGGCAAGCGCACCTTCAGGATGAGCGCGCCGCTGGAGTGGGAGCCGTGGGACGCCCGTTTCCGCATCAAGGCGCTCTCCTCGCGTGTGACGCCAGTGGCGAGCCTCGCCTCACAGGACAAGCGGCGGCACGAACGCCGCTCGTACCGGTCGGCCAAGAGGCGGCAGCGCCAGAAGGAGCTCGCGGAGGCCACGTGGCGGCGGGCAGGGGAGTTCACGCAGAGCCTCAAGGAGCGCCGGGCGAACGCGGCGGACAGGCGCGTGGCGGCGCTGGCCGGCGACCACCTGACCGCCGAACCGGGTGGCGCTCCGGGGGGAGTAGCCTCCGACGCGCCGTGGCGGTCGCAACGGGCCGAGCAGACGGGCCGAGACTCCCCGGAAACGGCGCCCCTGCAAGGAGCGGAGCCCACGCCGACCGAGGCCGAACCGCGGCGCCGCCTGGACTTCCCCGACGAGTTCTGAGGGTCCTGAAGAGCCTCCGTGCCAAGTATGCTGGGCGCACTGGAGGCCAGATGAAGATCGAACGTGTGGAACTGCGCATGCTGCGCGCCAACATCAAGTTCAGGTTCGAGACCAGCTTCGGCGTGGAGGAGGACCTGCAGAAGCTCCTGTTGGTGGTGCATTCGGAGGGCCTGGAAGGTTACGGCGAGGTGACCGCCAACCGCGTGCCCGGCTACAGCTACGAGACGTCGAAGGTGGCTTGGGTGGCGCTGGAGGAGTACATCCTGCCGCGCGTGGTGGGCAGGGAGTTCGCTACGCCCGCTCAGTTGCTGGCCGCCCTGGCGCCGATACGCGGGCACGACATGGCCGTGGCGGCGCTGGAGATGGCGTTCTGGGACCTGCAGGCCAAGGCTGCCGACCTGCCGCTATGGCAGCTCCTGGGTGGCGTGCGCACGGAGATACCCGTGGGCGCTTCGATAGGCATCCAGGAGAGCGTGGAGCAGACGGTGGCGGCGGCCGAGCGCCACGCAGGCGAGGGCTACCGGCGGCTGAAGTTCAAGATCAGACCCGGCTGGGACGTGGCGCCCCTGACGGCGGTGCGGCAAGCGCTGCCCGACATGGCGCTCACGGTGGACGCCAACTCCGCCTACCGCATCACGGACGCCCGCGTGTTCCAGCAGCTGGACGAGCTCGGTCTGGACTACGTGGAGCAGCCGCTGGCGCACGACGACCTCGTGGATCACGCCGAGCTGCAAGCGCTCCTCAGCACGCCCATCTGCCTCGACGAGTCCGTGCACTCCCCGGCGGACGCCCGCAAGGGCCTAGCCATCGGTGCCGGCCGGGTCATCAACGTCAAGCTCGGCAGGGTGAGGGGCCACCTGGGTGCTCGCGGCGTTCACGACGTGGCCGCCTCGTTCGGTGCCCCCGTGTGGTGCGGCGGCATGCTCGAACTGGGCGTGGGGCGGGCGCACAACCTTCACATGAGCAGCCTCGAGAACTACACGCTGCCGGGTGACACGGCGAGCGCTTCGCGCTACTGGGGAGACGAAGACATAGTCGAACAGACCCTGGACGCCGTGGACGGCGTGCAGAAGGTGCCGAGCGCAGGCCCCGGGCTCGGGGTCACGCTGCGGCGCGACCTGATCGAGCGCCACACGCTCGACCGGCTGCTGGTGGGTTAAGCGCGCAGGTCGGCGAAGCCCAACAGGTCGAGCAGCTTGCCGTGCAGCGCGCCGTTGGTGGCCACCAGCACCGGATCGTCCAGACGGTGCGGCGCGCCGTCGCGCCCGCTGGTGGCGCCGCCGGCTTCGCGCAGGATCAGGGTGGCGGCCGCCACGTCCCACGGGTTGAGGGTGAGCTCCCAGAACACGTCCAGGCGCCCGCACGCCACGTAGCAGATGTCCAGCGCGCCGGCACCGGGGCGGCGGACGCCCTGCACCACGGGCAGCACCTTGCTGAACAGCTCGAGGTTGGCTAGCCGCGTGGGCACGTCGTAGGCGAAGCCGGTGCAGGCGAGGGCGTCGCCTATCGCAGCGGTGCTCGTGACGCTTATGGGGGCCCCGTTGAGCGTGGCGCCGCGACCTTTCACGCCGCAGAAGAGCTCGTTGCGGTTGGCGTCGAAGACCACGCCCACCACCACCTCGCCGTCCACCTCCAGCGCCACGGACGCGCAGAAGTACGGGAAGCCGTGCGCGTAGTTCACGGTGCCGTCGATGGGGTCCACGATCCAGCGGAAGCGCGACGACTCGGCGGCTGCCCCTTTGGCCACGCCCTCCTCACCGAGGAAGGCGTGGCCGGGGTGTGCGTTCTTGATGATGCTGAAGATGCGCTCCTCGCACAGCTTGTCTACCCGCGTCACGAGGTCGGAAGCGGTGCTCTTGGTGGTGATCTTCAGGTCGCTGCCCAGCTCTTCCAGCTGGGTACGGCCCGATTCGCGCGCTGCGGCGATGGCGGTGAAGAGGTACTCGTCCAGCTCTTCGTTCGACGGTTGTTGGGCTTGGGAGTGTTCAGGCATGGAGCTACTCTACGCCGGTCCGCTAGCCGGTTCACGGGCGCCGCCCGCCATGCTCGGTGGGGGTGGCGCCGCGGCTGCGTCGTCGGAGTCCGGGCTGGCTGCTGCGGCGTCAGGGACGCGCGCCGCGGGTTCCGGGAGGCTGGGCCAATCGTGAGCTTCCGTCCCGTGCAGTATGAGGCGGGCGTGCCTGTCGAAGGTGAAGTAGTTGTATGCCCAGCTGAACACCGCCGAGAAGCGGTTCCTGAAGCCCGGCAGGTAGATGAGGTGCAGGAAGAGCCAGCCGAGCCAGCCGAAGAACCCGCGCATCTTGAGCCCGAAGAAACGTGGGGAGAGCTCGGCGATGCCTGCGTTGCGGCCCACGATGGCCATGCTGCCGAGGTCGTTGTAGACGAACGGGCGGCCGGGCCTCTCCTGAAGGCGCCTGAGTATGGTCTCGGCGGCGTGCTTGCCGCCCTGTATGGCCACCTGCGCAACCTGCGGCCAGAGCCTGCCGGCTTCTACGTCGGGCCCCGGTCCCGCCAGGTCGCCCACCGCGAAGATGTTCGGATGGCCGGGTAGGCTCAGATCGGCCTCCACCTTCACGCGCCAGCCGCGCAGGAGCTCCGTGTCCATGCGCTCCGCCAGCTGGCTCGTCCTTACACCCGCCGCCCAGACGATGGTGTTGGAGGGGATGACCTCGCCGGAGCGGAGCACCACGGCGCCTTCACGCGCCTCGGCCACGATGCTCTTCAGGCGCACGTCCACGCCGCGGTGGCGCAGCACGCGCTCCGCGTAGCGCTGGGAGCGCTCACTGAAGGTGGGCAGCACGGCGCCGGCCGCCTCTACGAGCACCACGCGCGCGAGCCGCATGTCGAGTTCCGGGTAGTCGGCCTGCAGCACACGCTCGAAGAGCTCGACGAGGGCGCCGGACATCTCCACCCCCGTGGGGCCCGCGCCCACGATCACGAACGTGAGGGCGCCCTTCTCAACCAGGCTCGGGTCCGCTGCCGCACGCTCGAACTGCTTGAGGATGTGGCCCCGGAGGGCGATGGAGCGCTCCAAGCTCTTGATCACGAAGGCGTGCTCCCGCACACCGGGCGTGCCGAAGTCGTTGTAGACGGCGCCCGGGGCGGCTATCAAATAGTCGAAGCCGAGCCGTTCCCCGTTCGCGAGCACCACCTCGTTGGCGGACTTGTCCACGTCCACCACGGTGGCCTGGCGGAACGTGAAGTTCTTCTGCGAGTGGAAGATGCCGCGCACCTGGTAGGCGATGTCGCCGGCGTCGAGGCCGGCCGTTGCTACCTGATACAGGAGCGGCTGGAAGGTGTGGAAGTTGTTCTGATCGATCATCAGGACGTCTACGGGCGCCCCTCTAAGTGCCTTCGCAGCGTAGAGGCCGCCGAAACCAGCGCCGATGATGATGACTCTTGGGCGTGGGTCCATGCTCGCGGTCTCCTCTCGGCGCCCGTGGCGGTGTTGGGTGGCGCCCACCGCTCCGGATGCGGCTGCAGACCCGCCCGGCCCGCCCGGGGCCTGGAAGATGGGACGAATGTCCCTCGTGAAATATTGTACAAGCTCGGTCGGGCGCGGGTGTGCCCCGTGTTACGGAGCGCACTGGGCCCGGTTGTAGGGAGCCTGCCGGTGCGTCAGCTGCCGGCCATCTTGAGCGCCACGCGCCGGCCAGTGGGCGTGTCGGCCACGCCGCCCTCGCCCGTTTCGCGCAGTTCCGGGGGCAGCATGCGACCCACGGAAGCCATGGCGTAGATGACCTCGTCGGGCGGGATGAACGACTCCACCCCTGCCAGCGCCAGTTGTGAGGCGGCCACGGCGTGCACCGCGTAGAACGCGTTGCGCGAGACGCACGGCACCTCCACGTAGCCGCCCACCGGATCGCACACGAGGCCGATGGTGTTCATGAGGGCTTGCGCCGCAGCGTGCACGCTGGCGCGGGCGCTGCCGCCCATGAGTTCGGTGATGGCGGCCGCGGCCATGGCGGCGCTCGAGCCGATCTCGGCCTGGCAGCCGCCCGTGGCGCCGGCGATGAACATGCTCTTGCTGATGACCTGGGCCACGCCGGCGGCGAGCACCAGGGGCATGACCAGTTCGTCGTCGGGGATGCCAAGGTGATCCGCCACGCCCAGCAGGGCGCCGGGAACGGTGCCCGCGCTGCCTGCCGTGGGCGCCGCCACGATGCGGCCCATGCGGGCGTTCTCCTCGTTGACCGCCATGGCGTACTCCTGCACCCGCTTCAGGAGGGGGGCGTTCAGCGGATCGCCGGCCTCGTGCAGGGTGCCCGCGTTCCAGCCCACCATGCCCGTGCGGCTCGGCTCCTTGCTGGCCAGGCCGCGGCGGATGGAGTCGCGCATCTCGTCGATGCGCGAGCGCATGGTGGTGAGCAGCTTCTGGCGTTCTGCGAGGTCGTCACCGACCTCGTTCTGGAGCACCGTCTCGGACGCCTTGCCTACGCTCTTGGAGAGTTCATCGAGAGTCATCAGGGCACCTCACTGCCGTCGCCCCAGTTAGCGCTCACGGGCGGGTCGCCCGCGTCCGTTATGCGCTCCTCGGCTCCGCGCATGACCTCCGGCAGCTGCCGCAACCAGTGCACGTAGGGGAGTTCCGCCAGGTAGCGCGTGGCGTAGGGGGCCAGGGGCTTGTCGATCTCTACGGACATCATGGCGTGCCCGCCGCGCTTCTGGCGCGCGGAGAAGGCGGTGGCGATGTTGCCGTCGTCGTCGGCCACCACGCCGGCCACGCGGGCGATGACGCCCGGGCGGTCCGTGTGCAGCACCAGCAGCGTGTGATACGCGCCGCTCACGTGGACGTCGAAACCGTTCACCTGCGTGACGCGAACGAAGCCCGCGCCCAAGCTCGAGCCCAGCACCGAGACGCTCTCCTCGCCGTCGCCCGTGAGTTCCAGGCGCACGGAGTTGGGGTGGATGTCGCCCAGGTCGGCGGTCACGTACTCCAGCTCCAGGCCGGCGGCCGCGGCGTGATCGAACGCGTCGCGGATGCGCGGGTCGTCCGGTGCGTAGCCGAGCAGGCCCCCGGCCAACGCCAGGTCGGTGCCGTGGCCCTTGAACGTCTTGGCGAACGAGCCGTGCAGCACGAAGCGCGCCGTCTTGGGGGTGGCGCCCAGCGTGTGCCGAGCTAGCAGTGCGAGACGGCAGGCGCCGGCAGTATGCGAACTGGAGGGCCCGACCATCACCGGGCCGATCTGATCTAGGAGACCCATATGCCACCAAGTGTAGCCAAGGCGCCGGGGGTGCCGGCGCCTTGGCGTACCAAACCAGTTGACAGGAACGTTACTTGCGGGTCTTGTCCTTGAGCCCCTTGCCGGGCTTGAACGCGGGGTACTTGCTGGCTGGGATCTTGATCTTCTCGGTGGTGCCGGGACGTACGCCGGTGCGCGCCTTGCGGGAACGCACCTCGAAGGTACCGAAGCCCGTTAGTTGTACCTTGTTGCCCTTGCCCAGCTGAGCGCTGATGTTGTCCAGCACGGAGTCGAGCACGTCCTTGACGTCCTTCTTCCGTAGCGCAGAACCTTCTGCGACCGCGTTGACCAGGTCGGCCTTCGAGACGGTCTTCGCCATTCGCTTCGCCATCTTGCCCTCCTGTTGGTTCCGTGTGGGTCTCGTCGCACTGTAGCAAACGTCCCAGTTCGTTACAAGGGAAAGCCGCTGTACAACGCTAAATCCGAGGGTACGAGGTTGGGCTCAGCTGCTCGTTCGGTGCTCGGGTGGGATGAGGTCCGAGATCTTCCCCATCACCCGCGCAGTGAGCTCGCGAGCTTCTTCGCGCGTGCGCCCGCCAGCTTCCAGGGGCGGACCGAACGCCACGTGAAAAGCTCTGCCTTGCCGCCAGATGGCGGCCGGCACCAGCGGCACCGCCGCGCGCTGGGCCAAATAGCTCGCGCCGTCCAGGGCGGCCGCGTCGCCCGCGTTGCGCGTGCCCTGCACGAAGATACCGATGACGCGCCCGTCCTTGAGACGCCGGAGGGCCTCCTTGATGGCGCCGATGTCCTGCCCTTCGCGGTCGACGGGGAAGGCGCGCAGGCCGCGCATCACCGCACGCGAGAGCGGCTTCTCGAACAGCTCCTTCTTGGCCATGAACTCGAGCTTGCGGTTGATGGACACGCCGACTATGGGCGGGTCCCACGTGCTGACGTGGTTGCAGGCCACCACGGCGCCCCCCTGCCGGGGCACGTTCTCCAGCCCGCTCACGCGCAGGCCGTAGAAGAGCCGCGCGTACGTGCGCACCAGCCAGATGGCGGTGGGCATGAACCAGTTCGGATGGAAGATGCGCTCTAGCAGGCTCAAGGGAGTTCCGAGCAGCTCAGGCGCCCGCTCGGCGCCCGCGCCGGAGGTGCAGGTAGAGGGCTATCAGCACGCCGGCGGCGGCCACCAACAGGTGCAGCGACACCCAGGCGGCCTGCTGACCCTCCCAGGGCAGGCTCACCTCGAACAGCGCCATGCGCCGCGGCAGCTGCCACGCTGCCAACGCGGGCAGCACCAGAAGGATGGGGGAGAGTGGCACGGCCAGGAGGCGCCAACCGTACTCCAGGCCGATCATGGCGAGGAGGTTGCCGGAGAGCACCACGGGCAGTAACACGAGCCAGTCCGGGTCGCCTCCGATGAGCCCGACGGGGGGAGCCAGCAGCGCGGTGAGGTACGCGGCCGGCATGCCGGCCATGGCGAAGCCCAAGTACGCCGACAACACGATGCCTAAGCTGCGGAACAGGATGGGCATCGGCGCCACGGCGCAAACGACGGCAGCCAGGAAGAAGAAGACGCCGATGAAGAAGCGTTGCGGCATGGCGACCGTGCGGATCACTTAGTCGTTCCTCCCTCGCCGGGCATAGTACTTCGTCACGCGCCTGAGCGTCCCGGGGCCTCAGGCTACTTCGGCTACCTTGGGCAACCGCTGCCGCAGTTCGGGTACGCCCCGCAGGAACGTTCCGGTGGCGCTGGCGGCGTTCATGGCCACCTCCTCGGGCGTGCCGGTGGCGACCAGGTTGCCACCCCTGGCGCCCCCGTCGGGACCGAGGTCGATGATCCAGTCCGCCGTCTTGACCACGTCCAAGTTGTGCTCGATGACCACCAGGGTGTTGCCCTGATCCACCAGCCGGTGCAGCACGTCGAGCAGCTTGCGCGTGTCGTCGAAATGGAGGCCGGTAGTGGGCTCGTCCAGGATGTAGAGGGTCTGCCCCGTGCTGCGCCGCCCCAGCTCGCTCGCGAGCTTCACGCGCTGCGCCTCGCCGCCCGAGAGGGTGGGGGAGGGCTGCCCGATCTTGATGTAACCGAGGCCCACGTCCTGCATGAGCTGCAGCTTGCGGGCGATGGCCGGGATGTTCTCGAAGAACT
>CAZVTS010000014.1:0-38529 GCA_964630175.1 uncultured bacterium | reverse complement strand
CTGCGGAGTTCCGCGGAGGTGGTGCCGGAAGGCATGTCGAGGAGGAGGTTGCTCCCGCCCGTGAAATCGGTGGACATGCGGAGCCCGGCGATGCCGACGTAAGCCAGGGACGCTACTGCCAGGAACGCGGACACGGCAACGATGGGCACGGCGTGCCGTATGAACTTGAGGCCACTGATGCCGCGGCCGATCCACATGTAGCTGCGCTGACCGTTGCCGGCTAGGAGCGTCACCGCCCAGGGCACCACCACCAGGTTCACGAACATGGCGGCCACGATGCCGATGGCCAGGGTGATGGCGAAGCCGCGCACTGCGCCGGTGGTGTACTGATAGAGGGCGCCGGCCAGCAGGAGGGTGGTGATGTTGGCGTCCACGATGGCCGATACGGAGAGGCTGAAGCCGCGCTTCATGGCCATGCGTAGCGACTTGCCGTCCCGCAGCTCCTCGCGCACGCGCTCGAACGAGATCACGTTGCCGTCCACGGCGGCGCCGATGGTGAGCACCAGGCCCGCCAGGCCGGGCAGGGTGAGGGCGGCGCCGAGCGCGCCGAGCACCCCGAAGATGAACAGCATGATGAGCACGACGCCGAGCGCCAGGATGCCACCGAAGAGCGGGCCGTAGTAGGCGATGACGCCGATGATGACGGCGGCACCGCCGATGATGGCGGCGGTGGTGCCGGCGTTGATGGAGTCCTGACCGAGGGTGGGGCCTATGGAGCGGACCTCGTCCACCCGGAGGCTGATGGGGAGGCTACCGGAGCGCAGCACCACGGCCACGTCCGTTGCTTCGTCGAGCGAGCCCATGCCGGTGATCTGACCGCTATCGGAGATGCGCGACTGCAGGGTGGGAGCGGTGACGATGACTCCGTCCAGCACGATCGCCATGCGCCTGCCGACGTTACCGCCGGTGAAGTTGCCGAACGCCTGGTGCTCGCTAGGGCGGATCTCGAACACCACCACGGGCCCGGCGGGCTGCCCCGGGCTCTGCTGGAACTGGGCGCTGGCGTTGGAGATTATCTCGCCCGTGAAGGCCACCGCCTCGAGGTCATCCAGCGTGAGGAACTCCGTTGCCAGGGCGTTGGAGGCGGCGCGCACGAGCCTGAACTCGAGCACGGCCTGCTGGCCGATGAGGTCCAGCGCGCGCTGCTGGTCGTTCGCGGTGAGGCCGGGTAGTTCCACGACCACCTTGTCGTTGCCTGCCGTCTGCACCAGCGCTTCGGCCACGCCGAACTGGTTCACGCGGTTCTGCACGATGTTGCGGGCCGTGTTCAGGTCTTCGGCGGACGGGTTGGGCGTCTCGGACACGAGCGTCACGCGCAGGCCGCCCTGCAGGTCGAGCCCGAGCTTGATAGCCGGGTCCGGTGTCCACGGCTGCCACATGTAGAGGATCGAGGCCACGGTCAGGCCGAGGACCAACAGGCCAGTGAGGATCTTGCTGTTCATTGAACTCCTAGGAGTGGTTCGCGCCTCAGCGGTTGGGTGAGGCGGGCTGGGTCGAGGGGTGGGAAGGAGGCGGCTCTACCGCGCTCACCCGCCGTCCAGCAACAACCTGCCTAGGAGCATGAGGCGTTCGGTGGGCACCAACCCGGCTAGCTGAGGTAGCGCCTGCGAGCCGTGTGCGGTGGGGTACGGGGGCGCGGCCGCCGCCGCCGTGGGCAGCAGGAGCCGGGACGCCACAGACGCCGAGGTAGCTGCGGGCACTCGCACGCCGGCTTCCACCACGAAGTGGGGCCGGGCCGCCATGCCCGTTTCTCCTTCTTCGGCCTGCGCCTGGGGCGCCAGCCAATGAAGGGAGCCGAGCGGCAGCGGCACGAGTACCAGCAGGGTGGCCAGCGTCAGCAGCCGGATCACACCACTGGCACCTCGACCAGGTCGTACGCCTCGATGATGTCGCCTTCCTGCACGTTGTCGTAGTTCTGCAGGCTGATACCGCACTCGTAACCGGTGCCCACTTCGCGCACGTCGTCCTTGAAGCGCCGCAGGCCGGCGATGGATCCCTTGTAGACCTCCTTGTCGCCGCGGATGAGGCGCGCCTTCGCGCCGCGCCGCATGACGCCATCAACGACGTAGGAGCCAGCGATGTTGCCGGAGCGCGGCACGTGGATGACCTGACGCACCTCGGCGCGTCCGAGGGAGCGTTCCTCGAACTCCGGCTCGATCTGGCCGCGGATCATGCGCTGCACGTCTTCCACGAGGTCGTAGATGATGCGGTAGGTCTTCAGCGGGATGCCCTGGCGCTCGGCGGACTTGATGACGCTGCCGGGCGGGTTCACGCCGAAGCTCATAACGGACGCGTCGGCCGTGGAGGCGAGGAGCAGGTCTGACTCGGTGGGGGAGCCCACCTCGGCCAGCATTATCTCCACGTCCACCTCGTCCGTGCTCTCGGCCTCCTTGGCGAGCACCGCCTTGATGGCCTCCAGGGAGCCCTGCGTGTCGGCGCGCAGGAGGATGTTGATGGTCTTCTTGGTGGGCTTGCCGAAGAGGTCGGCGAGGGTGACGCCCTTGCGGCCGATGACCTGACGCTCGGCGTCCTCGCGGTCGGCCTTGCGCTGCGCGGTGAGGGCCTTGGCGGCTGCTTCGTCCGCCACTGCCTCCACCACGTCGCCAGCCTGGGGTTGCTCGGAGAAGCCGAGGATCTGCACGGGCACGGAAGGCCCGGCCTTGTCGAGGGTCTTGCCCGTGTAATCGGTGAGGCGCCGCACCTTGGCCCACGCCTCGCCGGAAACGATGTGATCGGCGACCTTGAGTTCGCCCTCCTGCACGAGCACCGTGGCCAGCACGCCGGCGCGCTTGTCCAGCACGGATTCGATGACGATGCCGTGGGCGGGTCCGGTGTTACGCGCGCGCAAGTCCTCGAGCTGCGCTACGAGGGAGAGCATCTCCAGCAGGTCGTCGATGCCCTGACCCGTGCGCGCCGAGAGGTCCACGGTGATGGTGTCGCCGCCGTACTCCTCGGGTATGAGCCCCTGCTGCATGAGGTCCTGCTTCACCTTGTCCGGGTTCGCCTGCGGGAGGTCCACCTTGTTGATGGCCACCACGATGGGTACGCCCGCCGCCTTGGCGTGGGCTATCGCCTCGCGCGTTTGCGGCATGACCGAGTCGTCGGCTGCTACCACGATCACCGCGATGTCCGTGGCGTTGGCGCCACGCTGACGGATGGTGGTGAAGGCCTCGTGCCCCGGCGTGTCCAGGAACGTGACGATGCCTTCGGGCGTCTCGGCCTGATAGGCGCCGATGTGCTGGGTGATGCCGCCGGCTTCGCGTTCCGCCACGCGCGTCTTGCGGATGGCGTCCAGCAGGCTCGTCTTGCCGTGGTCCACGTGACCCATCACGGTGACCACGGGGGCGCGTAAGGGCTGTTCGGCCACAGGCTCTGCAGCGGCCTCCTCGTCGGCCGTCTTGGCCTTGGCTTTGGCCGCGGCCTTGCCGTCTTTGGACTTGGCTTCCTTGGCCTCCTCCGAGAGCAGCTCGGGTTTGGCCGCCTTGCCAGCGGCAGCGGCGGCCTTCTTCTCGGCCTTGGCCGGGGCTGCCTTGGTTTCAGCCGGACCCTTGTCGGCCTGTATCAGCTGCTTGACAGCTTCGGCGGTCTCTGCGTCGAGAGTGCTCGAGTGCGACTTGTACTCCACTCCCATGTCGTCGAGGATGGCGAGCAGCTCCTTGCTCTCCACCTCCAGTTCCTTGGCTAGTTGGTAGATGCGGACCTTCTCAGACATTCAAGCCTCCATGACTCTGTTCGGTGGCCGCTGCCGTGGCGGCTGGTGCGGTGGTGCCGCCGCCGGCGTGCGGCTTGGCTGCCAGCGCCTGGCTGAGCAGCTGAGCGACCTGTGGCGCCTGACCCTTGAAGGCCTGGCGCAGACGCTTCTCGTCGACCGTGGCTGCGCATGCGCGGCACACCCAGGTGCCGCGGCCGCCCAGCCTGCGCGTCAGGTCGAGACTCACGGCGTCACCTTCCCGCACGAAGCGGAACTGCTCCGCCTGCGGCTTGGAGGCGCGGCACACCACGCAGCGCCTCATGGGAACGTGTCTCGTCGCCGTGGCCCTCATGCTTAGGAGGCCTGCTCCCCCTCGGCGGCCGCGTCGTCGGCTGCAGCATCCGCCCCTTCGGCTGCTTCGCCGTCGCCCTTCGCGGTCGGGGTGGAGAAGAGCGCGTCGAACGCTGCGTGCCCCTTCTCGACCTGCGCCGCGCCTTCGAGACGCGAGGCGGCCGCCTGCATGGCCGCGTCGAAATCGGAGACCGTTTCGGACGGCTGCAGGTCGATCTTGTAACCGGTGAGCTTGTGCGCCAGGCGCACGTTCTGGCCGCTCTTGCCGATGGCCAGGGAGAGTTGGTCGGAGCCGACCGTTACCCGGGCCGCCTTCTCCTCGGTGTCGAGTTCGATGTTGCCCACTTTGGCGGGTGAGAGGGCGTTGCGTATGAACTCGCGGGGGTTGGCGTCCCACTGGATGATGTCCACGCGCTCACGCTGCAGTTCCGCCGTCACGGCCTGGATGCGGCTACCGCGGTGGCCGATGCAGGCGCCGATCGGGTCGACGTTGGGGTTGTTGGAGGCCACCGCCACCTTGGAGCGCAGGCCGGCCTCGCGGGCCACCGCCTTCAGCTCCACCGTGCCGTCGGCCACTTCGGGGATCTCCTGGCGCATGAGGAACTCGAGCAGCTCGGGGGCGGCGCGCGAAACGTGGATGGAGGGCCCGCGCGGGGAGAGCTCCACCTTCTGGACGTACACCTTCAGGCGCATGCCCACCATGTAGCGCTCGCCGTGGATCTGCTCCTTGGAGGGCATGATGGCCTCGCCGCGCCCCAGGTCGACGAAGACGTTGCGCTTGTTGTCGGTGCGGGAGACGACGCCGGTCATGATGTCGCCGGCGCGGTCCTTGTACTCCTCGAAGACGTAGGCGCGCTCGGCTTCACGGATCTTCTGGGTGATGACCTGCTTGGTGGTCTGCACGGCGATGCGAGTGAACTTCTCCGGGTCGACGGGGAACTCCATCTCCATGCCCACCTCCACCTCGTCGTCCAGCTCGAGGGCGTCGGCGAGGGAGATCTCCTTGTCCTCGTCTTCCACCTCTTCGACCACGCGGCGGACCACCATGATGTCCATCTCACCCGTGTCGGTATCCAACTCGACCTCGACCTGCTTGCCCGGCATGACGTTGCGCTCGAAGGCCTGTTCGAGGGCCTCCTCCAGGCTCGCCAGCAGTTGGTCCTTGTCGAGGTTGCGCTCGGCCGCCAGCATGTTGAGCGCGTCGACGAACTCCTTGTTCATGTACTACTCCTGTCTATTCAGTTGTTCCGGCATGGCCCAGTTGGCTAGCCGTGTGAAGCCGATGCTGTTCAGCGCGGTTCGCTGGGCCATTCGGCCAGGCGGGCGCTGTCTATCTGGGTGGTGGCGAACTCGCGTTCCTCACCGGCCACCAGGAAGGTGACCTGACTGCCTTCCACGCGGATGATGCGCCCCTTGAACGTGTCCGCGCCGGCGCGCACCTTGGCGAGCAGGCCGTTGAACCGTTCGAAGTGGCGGGGGGTCACCAGCGGACGCTGGCTGCCGGGCGACTCGACCTCTAACCGGTAGGGCTCCTCGAACGGGTCGAGGCGGTCCAGTTCCAGGCCGAAGACCTCTGAGGCGCGCTCCACATCGTCCATGGACACGACACCTTCGTCCACGCGGTCGATGCGAAGAAGCACCCTGCGCGACCTGCCTGAGGCGCCAAGATCCAGTTCCAGCACCTCGTACCCGAGGGGCCCGAGCACCTCGGTGGCTGCCTGCGCGAGATCCATGTTACCTCCCTGGTCCCAACGAAAAGGGGTGGGTTCCCGAACCCACCCGCTCGACTAGTGTCGGGACTACTACCGCCCACAATAGTAGCGCTTTCATGGGGCCTTTCGCAAGGTTCGCGGCTACCACATCTGAGGCGCGCCGGCCCGGTTCGGGGCGCTATCATCCGTAGGCATGGACTGGCGTGAGGTGACGGGGCTGGAGGCGCAACGTGGAGCCTGAGCACATGTCGCTCGGTGAAGGCGAGTTCGGTGAGGCGCTCCGCGCCAGCCCGGAGCTGGTGGACGTGGCCATCCCGCTGCTCCTGGCAGCGTTCCCGGGGCGTGAGGTGCTCCGCGGTGTCGTGGGTCGGCTGTCGGCCCTGTTCGTGGACCCCCCGCTGGACAAGCACGAGGCACGCCGCCTTCTCGGCTTCCTGTACGAACTGGTAGACAGGCCTGAGTGGCAGAGCCGCTGCGCGGTGGCGCGAGAGGTCTCGGACGTGAGCGGCACACGCCTCGAACTGGTGTTGCCGTTGGCGCCCAACGCATACGACGGGGGTGAGGCTCTGGTAGGCCCGTTCCCCACCGTGGACGCGGCAAGGGACTGGGCGGCGGACGTGGCCGACCCGCGCCTGGCGTTCGACACGATGCTGGCGTCCTGCGGCCACTTGGTCGACCTCTTCGCCTTGGGGCAGCTGCTGGAGGACTGAGCTTCCGGGCGAGCCCCTGTCGTCCCGCCTGCACCGCAACGAGCGTTGACTTCGCCGCGGCAACGGCCTTACACTCACCGGCATGAGAAGCCCAGCGGCTTCCCCCGCCTTTACCTGCTAAGCGTGGAGTGACCGCTCCGCGCTCTGGACGCCACTGCCCGGTTAGGGGCGGTGGTTTTTTCGTGATAGGAGCAGCCGCCCGAACGGGCTGGCCGTCGAGAGGAAGTTGGTTCTGATGACCGAAGGTTCGGAAGGGCGCCCAGGGGCCGACCAGCCCGAAGCCAATGAGTGGCTGAGCGCCATCGGCGCGGTGCGGGACTCCGCCGCGCTGCAGGAGCTGCGGGTGCGGCTGATAGGCAAGAAGGGCGAGATCACGCAGCGCCTGAAGCAGCTCGCGCAGCTCAGCCCGGACGAGCGCCGCGAGCTCGGCCAACGGATGAACGCTCTTAAGCGGGTCGTGGAGGAGGCGCTCGAAGCGCGCAGAGGTGCTCTGGAACGCCAGGACCTGGACGCTCAACTGGCCGGCGAACGCGTGGACGTGACCTTGCCCGGCACGCGCCCAACCGCCGGCGGCCTGCACCTCCTCACGCTCGTCACCAACCGGCTGCTTGACGTGTTCAGGAGCCTGGGTTACGAGGTGGTGATGGGTCCTGAGCTCGAGACGGACCATTACAACTTCAGCGCTCTCAACTTCCCGCCCGATCACCCGGCGAGAGACACGCAGGACACGTTCTGGACCACCGACGGCCGGCTGCTCCGCACGCACACGAGCCCCATGCAGGTGCGCTACATGGAGGGGCACAAGCCGCCCTTCAAACTGGTCGTGCCTGGCAAGGTGTTCCGCAACGAGGCCGTGGACGTGACCCACGAGGCGCAGTTCCACCAACTCGAGGCACTGGTGGTCGGTGAACGCATAACCATGGCAGACCTGCGGGGCGCCATCAACGAGATGGCCCAGGCGCTCATAGGCCCCGGCACGAGAACCCGCCTGCAGCCCACTTACTTCCCGTTCGTGGAACCTGGTGCCGAGTTCGCCATCTGGTGGACGAACCCGCGCACCGGCCGTGAGGAATGGCTGGAACTCGGTGGCTGCGGCATGGTGCACCCGAAGGTGTTCGAAGCCGCCGGTTACGAAGGCGTCACGGGCTTCGCCTTCGGCTTCGGTATCGAGCGCCTCGCGCTCGTGCCCTACGCCATCCCGGACATCCGCTACTTCTACCAGGGCGACATGCGGGTGCTCGAGCAGTTCCGGGGTGTCCTGTGAACCTCCCTGTCTCCTGGCTGCAGGAGTTCTTCGACGACCCCTTACCCGAGGTGGGCAGACTGGTCGATCTGCTGGACGGCCTTGGGCTGGCGGTGGAGAGCGTCACCGATCACCCTGGAGCGCCGGAGGGTGTGGTGGTGGTGGACGTCCTGGAGGTCGAGCCCATCGAGGGCTCCGACCAACTCAAGCGCACGGTGGTGTGGGACGGCGCCACCAGGCACCAGGTCGTGTGCGGCGCTCCCGTGGTGACGCGTGCCATGCGCACCGCGCTAGCGCTGCCCGGTGCGGTGCTGCCACCCTCGGGAAGCGCCGCCGAGGCCCTCGAGGTTGCAGCGAAGGAGATCCTAGGCGTCACCAGCCACGGCATGCTCTGTAGCCCGCGTGAGCTGGGCCTCTATGAACATTCGGCAGGGCTCATCACCTTCGGCGAAGACGCCCCGCTGGGCGCTGCCCTGAGCGACCTGTGGCAGCCGGACAGTGTCATCGAGCTGGAACTCACCCCCAACCGGGCGGACGCCTTCTCGCTGCTGGGCGTTGCACGCGACCTGGCCGCCAAGCTCGCAGTGCCCTACAAGCACCCCGCTGAAGGGCTCGACCTGGGTCAGCCGGGCGGCGGCGAGGGCCTGGCCATCGAGGTGGAGGACGAGGAAGGCTGCCTGCGCTTCACCCTGCGGGGCATAAGAGGCGTGCAGGTGCTCCCGAGCCCGGTCTGGCTACAGCGCCGCCTTGGCGCCATGGGCCTCAGGCCGCGCAACAACCTCATCGACGTCACGAACTACGTGACCTTCGAGCTGGGCCAGCCCTCGCACGCCTACGACCTGGCCAAGCTGGGCGGCGGGGTCGTTCAGGTACGGCGCGCCCGGCCAGGCGAGACCATGACGCTCCTCACCGGAGAGGTGCTCGAGCTCGTTCCGGCTGACCTGCTCATCGCCACCCCCACCGCCGACGGCGGCTCCGAAGGCGTCGGCCTGGCGGGCGTGATGGGCGGCCTGGACGACAGCGTGAGCGCCACAACCACCGACGTTGCCCTCGAAGTGGCCAACTTCGACCCGGTGACCGTGCGTCGGGCGGGGCAACGTCACAAGCTCGTCACCGACGCCCGCACCCGCTTCGAACGCGGCGTGGACCGGAACCTGCAACTGCTTGCTTCGGCCCGCGTGGCGGCGCTCATCTCCGAAGTGTCCGGCGGCGTGGTCGACCGCACCATCACCACCTACGGCGCCGACATCGTGAGGCCCGCCGTGCCGTACCGCCCTTCGCGTGTGCACTTCATCATGGATTTCGATGTGCCGTTGGCTGCGCAGCGCAGCTACCTCGAGCGCCTCGGCTGTCGAGTGGACGTGCAGGGGGACGACGACTGGCTAGTGAGCCCACCGAGCTGGCGCTACGACATGAGCATCGAAGAGGACGTGGTGGAGGAGGTGGCTCGCCTGCACGGTTACGAGCATATCGGCGACACGGTGCCCGACATGCACTTCGTGCCCTCGGCAGCGGACCCCACCCACCGTGAGCTGAAGAACCACCTGGCCGCCGTGGGGCTGCAGGAGACCATCAGTTACGTGTTCACGGGGGAGGAAGAGCTCCGCCGAGCCAACGCCCCCGCCCCCCACGTCTTCCTGAGCGACCCGCAGGGCGTGGAACGCGGCGTCCTGCGCACGGCTCTCTACCCCGGGCTGCTCGCCGCGGCCGTGGCGAACAGGCGCCTGCCGGCCCTCGGGCTATTCGAGGTGGGCCGCGTGTTCCTGGAAGACGAGCTCGAGCGGCTGGTGCTCCTCACCGTTGGTGCCCGGGCAGCGAACGGCTGGGGCGCCAGGCTGGCGGGAGACTTCTTCAGCTTCAAGGGCATCCTCGAGAGCGTGGCCAGCCTGGCTGGGGCGGCACTAGACTTGCAGCCAGTCGCCGACCCGGCCACGGACGCGCCCTACCTGCACCCCGGCGTGGCCGCCAGCGTGGCCTGGAACGGCCGCCACGTCGGTTACGCCGGGCGCCTGCACCCCGAGGTGGCGGCGCGTTACGAGCTCGGTGAGGTGTTCCTGGCCGAACTGGCTCTGCCGCTGGAGGGTCGGGTCATCCGCTTCGAAGAGATCAATCGCCAGCCGTACGCGGAGCGCGACCTCGCGATCCTCGCACCTGCCGAGGTGACGTTCAGCGAACTCAAAGCCCTCTGCGCGGAGGCCGCGGGCCCGCTCCTCCTCACGCTCGAGCCGTTCGACGTGTACCAGGGTGGCCGCCTGGAGAGCGGCACGCGCAGCCTTGCGCTGAGGTTCAGGTTCCGGGCCGAGAGCCGCGCCCTCACCGACGTGGAGGTGGACGCCCTTATGCAGAATGTCATCAGGAGCGTGAAAGGTGCAGGCTACGATGTTCGCGCATGACGGGATTCACCTGGGTTGACGCCGTTCTGGTACTCATACTGGCCGTGGCCACAGCGCTCGGCGCGCAGCGCCGTTTCGTGGGCTTGGTCGTGGGCGTCGGCGCCGTGCTGCTCCTCAAACCGCTCCTGGTTGTGGGATCGCGCAGCCCTGCGCTGGCGATCGCTGCGGCCGTGCTGGGCGGTGTCCTTCTCAGCGTACTCTCGCGGCGGCTCTCGTCGCCCGGGGTGCGCCAGCGCTGGACCAGCATGGTGGCCGGCGGAGCTGGGGGCCTGCTCCTCGGGTTGGCGCTCATGGTGGCGTTCGTCACTGCGCTCCCGGTGGAGCGCATCCAGGACGAACAGGTCGCCATCTACTACCCCGCGCGCACCTTGCCGTTCGGCATGTACCCAACGCTGCAACGCTCACCGCTCGTAGAGATGGGCCACAGTGTGCTGCTTTACCCCCTGCTGGAGCAGCCCGAGAACGGCTTCCAAAGGGCCGTTTACCCGGCGCTGCGGAACTGGTTCGTCGAGGGCGACCCCTGGAACTGACCGGGGCGTCCGAACCAAGTGTTGTTTCTGTGACAACCGGCGTGCTAACACTGGTTCTCAAGTCGAACCAGTGGAGGTGACCAGGAGAACCAGAAGTCAAGGACGCCGAGGTAGCGCAAGCCCAGGCAGTAGCGCCACTGCACCGTGTGAACGTGCAGGGCCGCCTGGTGACGAGGTGGAGGGCCTCCGGGTAGTGAGCTTCTCTCACGCCACGCCGGAGGATAAGGCCCAAGCCGAACGGCTTGGGATGGAAAGCGCGAGAGCTGGCGGTAACGCCGCCCAGCACAAGTCTGCGGGCCCCTCCTGAGTAACGCCCCCTCACTCGAGTACGTCCGGGGTGCAGTAAGCCAACCAGAACGACAAGGCCGCCGTGGCCGGATCACTCCGCCCGCCGGGCGTGCTGTACCGCAACGCCAACAGACATAACCAACTCCCCGAGTGGAGGGAACCTGAAGCATGTGTGGAATCGTCGGATACGTCGGTGGCCGCGAGGCCGCAGCGGTAATTCTTGACGGCCTGTCGCGGCTGGAGTACCGCGGCTACGATTCGGCCGGTCTGGTCATCAACGAGCTCAGCGCATTGCCGGCCGGCCGTGCGCCGAGCCGTCAGTTGCGGAGCCTGCAGATGGTGAAGCGCGCCGGCAAACTGGCCGCGCTCAGAGAGGCGGTGGCCGACACCACGATCGTGGGCGGCCTCGGGCTGGGGCACACGCGCTGGGCAACGCACGGCCGCCCCAACGACACCAACGCCCACCCGCACCTCTCCGAAGACGGCATGCTCGCCGTCATCCATAACGGCATCATCGAGAACTACGTCGAGCTGCGCCAACGCCTCACTGCCGCCGGTCACGTGTTCCTCTCGGAGACGGACACCGAGGTGCTCGTGCACCTGGTGGAGGATAGCTACGCCGCCCGTGAGGCTGCCGGCCTGCCGGCGGACCTGGCGGCGGCCGTGCGCGCCGCCCTCACGCATGTCGACGGGGCGTACGCGCTCGTGGTGGCGCACGCCGCTCACGATTGCCTGGTGGCCGCTCGCCACACCAGTCCGCTCGTGCTGGGCCTGGGCGAGGGCGAGAACTACCTCGCCAGCGACGTGCCTGCCTTGCTGCCCTACACCCGCTCCGTGGTGTACCTGCTGGACGGCGACGTGGCAGAGATCAGCCGCGAAGGCGTGCTGGTGACCGGCCTTGACGGCATGCCCCGCGAGCGGCAGGTGGACACGGTGGAGTGGGACGCCGAGGCGGCCGAGAAGGGCGGCTTCGAGCACTACATGCTGAAGGAGATCTACGAGCAGCCCATGGTGCTCCAGAACACGCTGGGTGGACGCCTGGCGCGCAGTGGAACGGACGTGGAACTCGACCTGGCGCTGGACGCATTGGCGGTTGACCGCGTGGTGATAACCGCCGCCGGCACAGCCTCCTACGCGGGCGAGGTGGGCGCCGCCCTGCTCAGACGCCTTGCGCGGCTGCCCGCCACGGTGGAGGTGGCCTCCGAGTTCCGCTACGGAGAGCCGGTGCTGGACGAGCGCACGCTCTGTATCGTGGTGAGCCAGTCAGGCGAGACCATCGACACGCTGGAAGCTCTGCGCGAGGCGAAGCGGCGCGGGGCCCGCACCCTTGCGGTGCTTAACGCCAAGGGGTCGTCCATCAGCCGTGAGGCCGACGACGTGCTCTACATCCACGCCGGCCCGGAGATCGGCGTTGCCAGCACCAAGGCCTACACGGGCATGGTGGCGGCCTTCGCTCTGCTGGCGGTGTGGTTCGCCCGGGCGCGCGGGGTGCTGCCCGACGACGAGGCTCGCGCCCTAGTACAGGGCCTGCGCGAGCTGCCGAACCAGGTGTCGGCCGTGCTGGGAACGCGCGAGGCGATCGGGGAGGTAGCCGAGGTGTTCTTACGGGCCCGCAGCGCCCTCTTCCTGGGCCGAGGGGTCAACTTCCCCACGGCGCTCGAGGGGGCCCTCAAGCTCAAGGAGATCAGCTACATCCACGCCGAGGCGTACCCCACGGGCGAGATGAAGCATGGGCCCATAGCGCTCATAGACGGCGAGCTGCCGGTGGTGGTGGTGGCCACAGCTTCCGCGCTGCTGGACAAGACGATCTCGAACATGCAGGAGGTCCGGGCGCGGGACGGGCTGGTGGTGGCCGTGGTGAACGACGACGACGAGAAGGCGTCGGCACACGCTCAATACGTGCTGCGGGTGCCGCGCGCGCTGGAGCTGCTCTCGCCCATCGTGGACGCGGTGCCGCTGCAACTGCTGGCGTACGAGGTGGCCTCCAGGCTCGGCCGCGACGTGGACCAGCCCCGTAACCTGGCCAAGAGCGTAACGGTGGAGTGAGGGTGCGGCGGCTAGATGTAGCCGGTCATCTTGAGCAGGTAGTAGCCGCCCACCAGGATGGCTCCCCAGATGAGCCACTTGAAGTACTTACCGAAGCCGGGTCCCGCCCACTTGCCGATGCTCTCGCGCGCTTCCGCCACCTCGTGGCGCTGCTGAGTGCGCTGTGCGCGCCGCAGTGAGCGCACGCTCTTGTTCAGCTGGCCCTTCTTGCGGTACGCCACGCCCAGGTTGTGGTGCGCGTTGGGGAAGTTCTCGTCGATCTTGAGCGCGCGCTCGTAAAGCTCGATGGCGTCGTCCACGCGGCCGTCCTCGAGCGCCAGGTTGCCCAGGTTGGTGAGCGCCCGGTAGTGCTGCGGATCGACCTCGATGGCGCGCTCCAGCAGAGCGCCCGCTTCCTCCATGTTGCCGTCGTAAACCAGGGTGGTGCCCAGCTGCGTCATCACCTCACCGGCGAACCAGGGGTCGGTGAGAGCGGCCAGCAGTTCGCGGGCCAGGTCCGGGTCGCGGCGGTCCAGCGCCGCGGCCGAATCCTTCAGCACCTTGAGCTCTTCCTCGATCTGTTCCCAGGGGGCGAACTCGGGCCGCACCTCCAGACGATCCAAGCGCTCGCCGGCGCGCCCGAACGAGCGTTCGCGGAGCAGTTCCTGGATGTCTACGAAGGCGTTGAGTGCGGCGCGGACCTCCTGGTCCTGTTCGCCCGAGACGAGGTAGGCGTTGCGGGCCGCGCTGAAGCGGCCCTGCACGGTCAACTCACGCCAGTCCAGTGTGATGGCGGTGGCAGGGGCTTCTTCGTTCACGGCTAAGACGGTAGCACGCCCCTGTACAGCTCGGCATAGCGCTCGGCGGAGGAGTCCCACGAGAGGTCCTGGATCATGCCGGCGCGCTGTACGTCGCTCCAGGTAGGGGTGCCGTAGGCCTGCAACGCCTCCTGCGCGGCCCACAGTAGGCCCTCCGGAGTGGCGTGTTCGAAGCAGAAACCCGTGACGCCGTGCCTCACCGTGTCTCTAAGCCCACCCGTGGCCCGCACGATGGGGACGGTGCCGTAACGCATGGCTATCATCTGGGTGAGACCGCACGGCTCGAAGCGGCTCGGCACGGCCAGGGCGTCCGCGGCTGCGTAGATGCTGTGCGAGAGGGCCTCGTCGTAACCGATCACGCTCGCCACCTCGTGTGGGCGTTCCTGACTGAGCCGGCGCACCGCCGCCTCCAACGCCGGGTCGCCGGTGCCCAGGAAGAAGAGGCTCCAGCCCATGCCCAGCAGGCGCTCCGCCGCCGCCACGATGAGGTCGATGCCCTTCTGCTCCGCGAAACGCGACACCACGGCGAGTAGCGGCCGCTCCTCGTAGAGGCCGAAGCGCGCCACGAAGTGGCTCCGGCACTCGGCCTTGCCCGCCAGGTCTTCCGGTTCGTAGCGCGCCTTGATGAGCGGGTCCGTACGCGGGTTCCACACCACGTCGTCTATGCCGTTGAGGATGCCTACGGTCTTGGAGGCCACCGTACGGAAGGTGCCGTCCAGCGAGAAACCGAACTCCGGCGTGCGCAGCTCTTCCGCGTAGGTGGGGCTAACGGTGGTGACCCGAGTGGCGAAGCCCACGCCGGCCTGCATGGCGTTCGCGGCGCCGAAATGATCCAGGTAGCTGCGCGCCTCGCTGGGCCCCAGGCGCAGCCAGCGTAGCGTGTCCGCCATGTTCGCCTCGCCCTGGAACTGGACGTTATGCACGGTGAACACGGAAGGGAGGTAGGGGAACCCGGGGGGCAGGTGCCAACCGCGGGCCAGCAACATGGGCACGAAGCCCGTGTGCCAATCGTGCGCGTGCACGATGTCCGGCCTGAAGCCGAGCCGCTCCGCCACCTGCGGCACCGCGCGGGAGAAGCGGGCGAAGCGTCGCACGTCGTCGGGGTAGCCGTACAGCTGGCTGCGACCGAAGTCCGGGTGGCCAACGAAGGCGAAGCGCACACCGTTACCCTCGAGCGTGCCCACCCCGACAGACTCGAAGCCGCCATCGAACGGCACCTGGATATCGCCTACCCAGTATGGCGCGGGTTCAGAGCGCACCGACTGGTACCAGGGCGAAACCACCAGAACCTCATGGCCCAACCGGGCCAAAGCGCGGGGCAGCGCCGCCGCCACGTCGCCCAGACCGCCAGTCTTGCTGTAGGGCGCCACTTCCGCTGTGGGGAACAGGATCCGCATGCCTTAGAGCTTAGCCGCATGGGCGACGCTCCATAACCACAATATTCTCAGACGGCACATATACTCTTACAGGCAAGAAGCGCCGCGCAAGCGTAATTGGAGGCTCAATGAAGCGCAGACGTTACATCCTCGGCCTAGCGGCCCTAGTGGCAGGCACGCTGGTCGTTAACGCACAGCTGGGTAGGGACTACACCAACGAGTTCCTTAGCACCTCGACGGGTAGGGCCCTCATGCAGGCGTACGGCGCTATCAAGAGCGGCTACCTCACGGATGTTGACGACGACACCCTCATACGCGGCGCCATAACCGGTATGGTCGACTCCCTCAACGATCAGTTCAGCAGTTACGTCGAGCCTCGCGCGGCGGCACGCGAACGGCAGGACAGCAGCGGCTCCTTCGGCGGCATCGGTGCGGTGCTCACCGCCCACGACCGCAGCACCGGCAAGGGCGTGGAGATCCTCACCGTGTACCAGGGCAGCCCGGCCGCAGGCGCGGGGCTGCAGCGCGGCGACGTCTTCCTGGAAGTGGACGACGTGGACGTACGCGAGCTCACCTCGAGCGACGTGGCGGACCTGGTGCGCGGCCCCGAAGGCACCGACGTCACGCTGCTCATGAACAGGCCCGGCACGGAGGAGCCCCTCACCTTCGTCATCACCCGCGGCGTCATCCAGATCGTGGACGTGAGCAGCACCCTGCTTGAGGGCAACGTGGGCTACGTGGCGCTGAGCTCCTTCAACAACCGGCTCCTCAACGATCAGATGGTGGAGCAGATCGACCAGCTCATCCTGCAGGGCGCCACCTCGCTGGTGCTCGACCTGCGCGATAACCCCGGCGGGCTCCTGCCTCAGGCCGTGTACGTGGCCGACGAGTTCCTTGAAGACGGCCCCATCGTCTACCAGCGCTCTCGCGGGGTAACGCAACTCTACGGCTCCGCTCAGCGCGGCTCTTACGACCTGCCGCTGGTGGTGCTGGTGAACTCCAACTCCGCCTCCGCGTCGGAGATCGTGGCCGGCGCACTGCAGGAGAGCGGGCGCGCCATCGTCATTGGCGAGCAGACGTTCGGCAAGGGCGTCGGGCAGACCGTCATCAGCCTCTCGGACGGCAGCCAGCTGCAGTACGTCTCGTTCGAGTGGCTCACGCCCAACCGCAACAGCCTCTCGGAGCGCGGCGTCACGCCCGACATCGTGGTGGCAGACACGCGTTACCCCACCACCGTGGTGGCGGACGGCCGCGGCCTGCGCGAAGGCCAGAGCGTGCAGCTCATCGTGGACGGCGAGGTCATCGGCGACGCCGTGGTGCAGGAGGACGGCACGTTCACCCTGATGGCGCTGGGCGGCCTCCGCGAAACGAGTGCGGTGCAGGGAGAAGCGCTGGTGAACGTGGAGAACGACCCGGTGCTGCGAACCGCGCTGTCCGTGCTGGCGGGCGACACCGTGGTGGGCGAAGCGGGCGCCGGCCAGGGCAACTGAGGCCCTGGGCCCCAGCGCCCTGAACTGAACTGACTGAGTGCGGCCGGCGCGGCTACAGCTGCGGACCGGCCGCTACTACTTCGGCGGGTAGTGCCGCCTCGAAACGCCGGAAGTTCTCGCGGAACATGCCTGCCAGCTTGAGGGCGGCGGCGTCGTACGCCGCGGGGTAAGCCCAGGTATCGCGCGGGCGCAGCACCTCATCGGGCACGCCTGGTGCCCGCACGGGCACCGCCAGGCCGAACACGGCGTCAGTCTCCGTTCCGATCTCGTCCAGCACGCCGTGAAGCGCGGCGCGCACGAGCGCGCGGGTGTAGGCGAGCTTGATGCGCGAGCCCACCCCGTGACCCCCACCGGTCCAGCCCGTGTTGAGGAGCCACACGCGCGTGCCGTGCTCCTCGAGCCGGCGGCGCAGCATCTGCGCGTACTCCACGGGGGGCCGCGACATGAACGGGGCCCCGAAGCAGGCGCTGAACGTGGCCGTGGGTTCCGTGACGCCGCGTTCCGTGCCCGCCACCTTGGCCGTGTAGCCGCTCAGGAAGTGGTACATGGCCTGCTCGGTGGTGAGCCGGGCGATGGGCGGCAGCACCCCGAAGGCGTCGGCGCTCAGGAACACCACGTCGTTCGGGTGCCGGCCCATGCCGGTGCTCGACGCGTTCGGCACGAACTCGATGGGGTAGGCCGAGCGGGTGTTCTCCGTCTTGCTCACGTTCACGAAGTCGGGCTCGCGCGTGGCCTCGTCCAGGATGACGTTCTCAAGCAGCGCTCCGAAGCGTTGACTGGCGGCGTAGATCTCGGGCTCAGCTTCGCTGGTGAGGTTCACCACCTTGGCGTAGCAGCCGCCTTCGAAGTTGAAGATGCCCTCAGTTGACCAGCCGTGCTCGTCGTCGCCGATGAGGTGGCGGTGCCCGTCGGCCGAAAGCGTCGTCTTGCCGGTGCCGGAGAGCCCGAAGAAGAGCGCGGTGGCGCCGCCTTCGGATTCGTTGGCGGAGCAGTGCATGGGGAACACGTCCACGTCCGGCAGCACCATGTTGAGGGCCGAGAAGATGCTCTTCTTGATCTCGCCCGCGTACTCGGTGTCGCCCACCAGCACGAGCTTGTGCTCGAAGTCCATGGCCACCACGGTGCTGGTTCCGCAGCCGTGCCGAGCCGGGTCGGCCTTGAAGCTCGGCAGGTCTACCACCAGCCAGTCGGGCTTCTCGTGGGCGCCATCCGAATCTACGAACAGGTTGCGCGCGAAGAGCGAATGCCAGGCGTACTCCGTTACCACCCGCACGCGGATGCGGTGCGCCGGATCGGCGCCGGCGTTCACGTCCTGAACGTAAAGCTGACGCCCCTCGAGGTGCTCCTCCATGTCCGCGCGCAGGCGCTCGAACGCTGCCGGGTCCATGGGCTGGTTCGTCTTGCCCCAGTCCACCTTCGTTTCGGTGGCGGCGTTACGCACTATGTACTTGTCTTTGGGCGAGCGGCCGGTGAACTTACCCGTGTCTACCACCAGCGCTCCGGAGGCGTCCAACTGGCCCTCGCCGGCGCGCAGCGCGTTCTCCACCAGCCGCGCCGGCACGAGGTTGATGAGGAGCCGACCGGGGGAGAGCCGCAGGGCGTGAGAATCTACGTTCAGCACAGCTTCGGTTCCCGTACTCGAGGCGCGCGGGGCGCCATGGCGAACATGCGGGAAGGTCCCCGCTTGGCAACGTGGTTCATCTGTAGGTCTGCTCCCATCGTTCGAAGAGATGCACCTTCCACATATACCAACGCCACGCCGCCCTGCCTTTCACGCCACGGCTTGGCTCGTACACCTTCGCCTGGGCGGCTCACCAGCGGATGGTGACCCCAAACTCGATGCGGCTCCGGGTGGGGCTCACGGTGACGCCGCCCTCCACCCCGAGCCAGGGCGAGAACTGGTAACTGAGGAGGGCGCCGATCTCCGGGCGGGGCTGGTTGGCGCTGCCGGCTGCGGGCAGGTCGATGCGGCCTATGACGTCCAGGTCGAGGGGCCCGAGCCCGTACCTCAGGAGGACCTCGTTGGTGAGCGCGTACTCCGGGTCAGCGCCATCGTAGGTGCCGATGCGGTAGGAGGCGAACAACTCCGGGTGGAGGTAGCCGCCCACGCGGAGCGAAACACCGAACGGCTGGCCGCCGTCCTCCAGCAAAGACGCGAGGGAGGAGGTGCGGATCTCGACGACGTCGAACCCGAGCGCTTCACGCAGCGCCGCCTCGAGGCCGGACACCACCAGCAGGTCGATGGCCGTGTCCAGCGCACCGGTGGCCACCACCTCGCCCAACCCGCCGGCGCCTATGAACCCGGCGTTCAGTTCGAACCGGCCGAGGGTAACCAGGGCCATCAGTTCGGCTTCGGTGAACGGCCTGGCCGCACTGCCGGCACCGCCCTCACCCTCCACCTCGATGAGCGCGTTGGAGCCGAGGATGGGCTGGATGTCGAACCGGAAGCCGCCGTCGCTCGTCGGTTCCACCGGCCCGAAGAAGGCCAGCCTCACCTCGAACGTGCCGCCCTCTCTGGGGGCCGCGAAGCTCACGTTGGGGGCGGCCGACACCACGCGCTGCTTCTCGAACTCGGTGTGGGCCGCCACGTCCAGTTCAGGGTAAACGCCACGGTTGGGCGTGAAGGTGGCCACCGCGCGGTCGATGGTGAAGTCGCGACCCCCGAAGCGGAGGTTGCCTCTGATGGCCGTGGCCGTGCCCGCCAGGCGGGGTTCCGCACCGGTGCCGCTGAGCACCAGGTCGAGGCCTGCCTCGAACGCGCCCACGTTGGTAGTCAGGGTCACGCGGCCCGGGGCGCGGATCCCCAGTTCGTCGAAGCGAAGCGCAGCCATGCCCCCGCCGCGGGCAGCCGGCGGACCTGCCTGCTGCGCTGAGCCAGCACCGGGAGGTTCCACTCCTGCCAGTTCACCGCCGCTCGTGCTCTCGGTAGCGGTGGGCTCCTGCTCTGCCGGAGGCCGCCTCGCGGCCGGGTCCAGGATCACTTCCTCCGCCACCACGGTGCCGCCTAGCGCCACGCCGCCGGGTTCCGCCACGAGCGTGATGTTGGCGTCTACCACGGCGCGGTCGACCAGCAGGCCCGGCAGTCGCATGGTTACGCCCGCACCGCTCGCCGTGAGGGCCAGCGGAGCCAAGGTGCCTTCGATGGTGAGGGGCTTCTCGCCCATGAGGCCCTCGACCTGCACCGCTGGGGTGCCGTCGGGTAGCTGTTCGAGGGTGCCGACCACGTTCCTCATGCGCCCGAACGTGCTGAGGTCCGCCTGGCCGGCTATGTCCAACCTGGTGCCGCTCAGGTTGAAGGGGAAGAGGGACAGGAGCGCGTCGCCAGCCACCTGTAGGTCGCCGCTTATGGGCGTTAGGCCCAGCACCCGCGAGCTAACGGCCAGCGCCACGCCATCCAGGTTCAGGTGGGTCTCCTGCAGGCGGTACGTCGTGCCGGACACCTCCACCTGAAGGTCGGGGCTGACGAGTTCGATGCTCGGGTTGGCGGCGCTGCCCAGCACGCTCAGGTCGAAGCTGCCGAGCGCACCCACGCCCAGGCGGGCGAACTGCGGCACGAGGCCAAGGAGGGGCGTGAAATCGGCCTGATCGGCCTCCAGTCGGAAGTCGAAGTTGTTGCTGCGCAGCTCGCCCGAGGCGCGCCAGTTGCCGAGGCCGGCGAACTCCGCGCGTTCCACCATCAGCGCCCGCTGGTCGAAGGTGATGGTGACGTTGCCGAGGGTGGTTACCCCCATGCGTTCCAGCCTCACCTCTTCAGTGGCCAATCGGAGGTAGCCGTCCTGTGGAGCGGACAGCGGGCCGTCGAAGCGCATGACCCCCGTGAGGTCCGCACTGAAGTCGGCCGGGCCGACCACGGCCGTGGAGAGCAGGTTGAGGGGGAAGCGCTCGAAGCGGAACATGCCGCTCAGGACGCCGCCCGCCAGGTTGGCGCGCCCCAGTGCGCCACGTAGTTGCAGGTCGAGGTTGAGGTCGGTCGGGCGGCCCGAGAAGGCGAGCTGCATGGGGGTGGTGATGCCGGCAACGCCCACCTCCTGCGCCACCAGCTGACCCAGGAGGAAGCCGTCGCGCAGCTGCGCCGTGCCGTTCACCTGCCCGTACAACTCCGGCACCTGCGCCGCCAGGAGTGGGATGGCGGAGAGCTCCAGGGCGCGTACGCGCGCCTCGAGGCGCCCACCGGTGGGGGCGTCCGGCACTACGGCCGCGGGCAACAGCTCGCCGAGCCCCCAGGAGCCGTTCACCAGCAGGCTGCCTGCGGGGCTGCCAAGGTTGGCGCTGCCGCCAACCCGCCCGTCCGCTACCGTGCCGGCGGCGTCTATGGTCAGCGGCCCCAGCTCCGGTGAGAGGAGACGCACGCTGGATACGGAGAACACACCTGAAAGCCCGCCGGGTTGCAGGCCCAGTTGCGCCTCTATGCCGCCGCCCGAGAGGCTGAGGTCGGCGCTGAGCGAGAGCGTTCCCGCGCCCTCCCGAACGCCGTAGGCCGCGCTCAAGTGCCCGTGTGCGCCACCAGACTCGAGCTGCCACACGCCGTTTACGGCCGTGAGCTCCCAGGGGAACACGTAACCCGTTTCGCGCTCGGCCACGGGCAGGTCCGTGCTCACCCGCACGTAGCCCCTGAGGTTCGCCTCTGTAAGGCCGACCGTGCCGGTGGCCTCTGCGTTCACGCCGGCGAACTCCAGTCCGAAGCCGCTGAGCCGCAAGTTCATGCCGGCAGTGTCTAGGTGCAGCTCGCCCTTGGCGTCGTCTGCGCCGGCGAGCTTGAGGCCCCTCTGCGCCACCTGCTGAACCAGGTCCAGCAGGTCGGTCGCCACCAACTGCGCCTCGGCCCGCCAGCGGGGCAACGCCGCTAAGGAAACCTCTAGCAGCGGTGGCGAGCCCGCGCCGCTGAGTTCCACCCGGGCAGGCCCAACGGGCAGCGTGAACGCGCCGTTGGCTCTGAGGCTGCTCGGCGTGCTCGGACTGAGGCCCGAGATGCTCGTGAGGCGCACGCTGGAGGTGGTGGCTCGGGCAGCGCCCGCCGCGCTGACGGCGACCCCCGGCGGCAGGCCTATGGTGCTCAGCGTCAGCTCGGTGCGAGGCAAGAGACTGCCCTGCAGGCGCACCGTTTGCTCGAGCGGTGCACCGGCCACGAACTGGTCGAGACTGAGTCCGCTTGGACCCAGGCTGGCGTTGCCGGTGACCGTTAGGCCGTTATCGGCACGCGTGTTGAGCACCGCGGTGGGCAGCAACCCTACGCCGAGCAGGCTCACCTGAGCACTCACCTCGAAGCCCGCGAGGTGGCCGCCGGCGAACCGGCCAGAGCCTCCCCACTCCCCGGAGCCGGCCGTGCGGTTCCCGTTCACGAGCAGTTCGCCACCGTAGGCTTCGCCCTCCAGCAGCAGCGTGGTGTTGCCGTCCTGCCGGATCTCCAGCGCCAACTCCAGTTCGGGGGCTTCGAGCGAGGCGTCCAGGCTGCCCACGAGGCCGCGGCCGCGGCCCCAAGCGGTCACCTGGGGCGCGCCTTCGCCTTCGCCGAGCCGGAGATGGTCGATGCTTACTGTCCAGTCGAGGGAGGTGGGGTTCAGGGTGGCACGCAGGTCGCTGCTCTGCACCACTACTGGGGAGCCGAGCGTGACGGCACTGATGCTGATGGGGGCCAGAGCGAAGCTGCCCACCGAAGCGTCCGTCACCTGACCCTGAAGCCAGCTTCCGGCGGTGGCGTCGGCAGTGAGCTGCAGGTCGCCTGCCAGGGAGCCCGTGAGGCTGCCTAGATCGGCGGCCAGGCTCAGCGCGCTGAGGTCGCCCTGCAGCCGAGCGCTCAGGCCTGCGAAGCGCCCGGCCCCCGTTACCACGAGGTCGGTTGCTTCGGCGCCGGCGTCCGGCGTAGCCGTGGGAGCGTGCGACAGCAGCAGCAGCCCGTTCCCCACGCGCACGGTGCCGGCCGCGCGTGCCGCGCCGCTGCTCAGGTCCACTCGTACGTCCGTGGTGGCCTGGGAGGACGAAAGGCTCGAAGTGATGGCGTACTCCCTGGCCGCCGGCCTGGCGCTGACCGTGAGCAGGCCGCGCAGCGTGCCGTCGCCGCTGAGCTGGGTGGCCAACAGCGGGTCGGCGAGCGTGCCGCCAAGCGTGAGGTTGCCGCTCACGCTCCAGTCGAGCCCGGCCGTGCCCACGTGAAGGGCTGCCAGGTTGGCCACGATGTTCGAAGCGAGTAGGTTCTCGGGCGCGGTGGAGCTGATGACGAGGGGGCCCCGCACCGTCCCTGTGAGCCTTAGGTCGCCGAGTTCTAGGTCAGCGAGGTTGACGTTCGTTTCGAGGGCAGCGCTGAACCTGGCGCTAGGTGTGCCGTTGCCACCGATGCCCACGGTGGCCCTGCCCCTCACTACGCTGTTCGGCGCCTTAACCTCTATGCGCTCCACGCTGATCTGTTCGCCCGAGAAACGTGCGCTGAGCGTGAGGCTGCTGCTCGGCAGCTGGGGCACCCACGGGTCCAGTGGCAACTCGGTTATCTGTGCCTCCGCGAACGCCCCATCGGCGTCCAGGCGCCCGGCGACCGTCATGTGTGGCCCAGTTGCGTTGAGGTGGCCCACCCCACCGGCGAAGCCGTAACTGCCTTGCGCCGTGACGGCGCCGCTCACCAGCAGCGAGCCGCTGACGGTGGGCGCGGCCACGGTGCCCTCCACGAGGGCCGCGCTGCGCAGTTGCAGAGGCACGGTGAGCCCGGGCAGCAGCACCGCGGACGGTAGGTCCAGCTCGATGCTGCCCGTGAGAGCGGCTGTGAGCCAGGACCTGGCGGGCACCACCACCTGCAGGCGCGCCAACCCTTCGTCGGCCTCCGCTTCCGCCTGCACTCGCAACGTTCCCGCCTCGCCCAGTGCTCGCAGCTCGATGGCGCCCAGGGCGGGCACCCACGGCAGCGCCGCCACGGCGTGCAGGTCGCCCTGCCAGCCGCTGCCCACGGTCCACGTGAGGTTGGCGTGCGGCAGCTTCGGTGCCAGGTTCGCGATGTCCGTCTGGAGCGCAGGGGAGAGTGCGCCACCGGCCGCGCGCAGGAGTGACACCACGTCCGTGGTGGCGGCGCTGCCCGAGAGGTTCAGGGAGCCGCCGTCTTGCATGGACGCGGTCAACGCGAGGTTGCGCCAGCTGACCTGGGCAGTTACGCCCTCGCCTCCCCCGCCTGCCGCCTCCGCTTCGGAACCCTGGGCGGGGCGTGCGCCGGGGCTCCAGACGTTGAGCACGAGGCTCTCCTGCAGCCTTGGAGACGTGACGAGGCCCTTCACGCGCAGGTCGCGAGTGAGCGGCCCGGACGCAAGCACGGTGAGGCGGTTGGCGGGGTCGTCCGGGTGGCCCAGGAGGCCGTCGATGCTGGCAGTGAGGTGTTCCAGCCTCACCGCCGCGCCTGTCACCGTGATCCCCGCCTCGCCGTAGCCACCGAACTGTGCCCAGCTGCCGGGCGGCACCTGAGCAACGACGCTTATCTGCCTGACGGTGGGGCCCCCGGCGGGGTCAGCTTGCGGCTCGGTGGTGAGGTGCGCGGTGAGCTCCGCGCCGACGGCGCGGGCCGAGAGATCGCCCGTGGTGAGCCCTTCGTTGATGTTGAGGATCAGCTCCACCGGGCGTCCCGCCAGGTGGCCGGTGAGGAGGGCCATACCACCATCCGTGAGGTCGCCGGCCCAGGCCAGGGTGCCTTCGAGCTCCCCTGCAGGGCCCTCCAGCGAGAGGTAGAGGTCGGCGGGCGCCGTCCCGCGGATGGCCACGGAGTTACCACCGAAGTCGCCCACCAGGTCCACCGTCAGGGAGGCGGCCAGGGGTTGGCTGGCGAGCGTGAGCTCCCCGGTGCCGCCAACGTTCAGCTCCGTGCCTATGGCCTCGCCAAGCGCCTGCCAGCTCACGCCGGCGAGGTCCAAGCGCGCGTTGGCGTCCGCCCCGGTGCCTGCGAACGGAACAACGGCGACCTGGGTCGCCACACCCGGCTCACCGGTTGTGGCCGCAAGGAGCCTCACCTCGCCCGCGTACTCCTGTGCGCTACTCAGCGTGCCGGAGGCCGTGGCGCTGAGCTCCAGGAAGCCTGTTCCGGAGGTGATGTTCGGCATGACCTCCGTGTTCAGTGCGGCGCGCCAAGCTCCGCTCGGCAGCAGCGTGGCGTCTGCCGTTACTTCACTGCCGAGCAGGCCAAGCGCCGAAGCGGCGGCTGAGGGCATGAGCTCCTGTAGCAGCCGTGTTGGCACCTGCACGGTGAGGAGAGCCCCCTCGCTCAGGCTGCCCGTGGCTTGGGCCAGTGGGGCGCTGGTGGCACCGGCGCTGAGCACCTGGGCGTCGATACGCGGATCGGAGAGCGTGCCGCCGGCCGCGGCGTTAACCTCGAACGGCGTGCCGTTAAGCAACACTGGTAACCGCAGGCCGCCGGTGAGGTTCCCGCCTCTGAGTTCCAGGTCGAGGCTTGGCGTTGGTGCCTGCTCCGTTGTCTGGCGCTCGTCGGTGAGGCTGCGTAGCGCCACCAGGCCCGTGTCGGCGTCAACTGTGAGCTCCGCCCGCAGTTCGGGCAGGTGCAGCGCGTTGCCGAGGGTGCGCTCCTTACTCAGCAGCGTCGCTCGCACCCCTTCGTTCCAGGCGAAGTTGCCCTCCAACAGGTCGGGGCCCACCTGGAAGCGGCCGGCCACGTTGGGGGCTGGCAACAGGGGTCCGCTGGCAGCGAAAGTGGTCCCGCCCGCGGCCCTTCCCGAGGTGGTGATATCGAGGGTGGAGAAGGCACCCGTGAAGGTGGCGGTGGCGTCCAGAAGTGGTGTGTTCGCTGCGTCGGCCGCTGCCCCGCTCGCCATGGTGTGGGCCGTGAGGCGCGCCTCGAGCTGCCCACGCCAACCCGTTACGCCGTAGGAGAGCGCACCGTCGAGCACGCCCTCTGCGCCGGCGGGCAGGAAGCGGCTGAAGTCTGCTCCGTTGGCCACGAGGGTGAGCGTGCCGCGGCCTGCACCTGCGTCTGGGGTGCGCTCCACCTGCAGCCCCTCGCCGTCGAGGGTCAGGTCGAAGGCGCCGCCAACGCCGGAGAAGGTTGCCAGCAGCGCGCTCGTGGTCGCCGCTGGGAGCGGGCTGCCCAACACCACCGTGTCCGCCGCCGGCGTGAGCGTGAGCTGCCCCTCGTAGGTGGGCCCCGTGAGCACGTTCACGCTGCCCGTTGCGGTGAGGTGCCCGCGCGGTTGAAAATCCGCCGGCAGCGCAGCTGCCAGCTCTTCGAGTGTGGCGTGGAGCTCGAAGCTCAGGCGCTCCAGTGTGCCTGCAACGCTGGCCAAGTCGGCGCCGCCGTCAGCGCTGGCGAGAGAGCCGCCAACGATGAAGTCTGCCGCGGAACGCCCGCTCGTGAGCTGGCCGGGGGAGGCGCCCGGCCACGCCGTCACCCGGTAGCTCGCGCCGCCGTAGGTGAGGGGAGCGGCCAGGGAGCCTGCTGCGTGGATGGCGCCGTCCTGGAGGGAAACGCGTAGCACCTCGCCGCCCGTTGCCAGGTGGCCAGTCGCGGAAGACCATGCGAACTCCAGCTCCCAGGGTGCTGGGCCGATAGTCACCGGCCCGAGCGCTTGAGCGGCAACCTCGCCGGCACCGCGCACTCCCGCTGCGTCCACCGTGAGCCCCTGCAGAGGGCCCACGTCCACGACTAGGTTCGGGGAACCAACGGTGCTGCTGCCGAAAGCGCGCACCAGGGCTGGCACCAGGGGCTCCGCGATGACACCGCCACCCGCCAGGGGTACGCCCCCCAGTTCGCCTTGCAGGTCCAGGTTCAGCTCTTGACCCTGCCCCAGCAGGCGGAGGCTCAAGGGCAACGGATCGGTGAGGCGCATCTGCGCTGCGCCCACGTAACCGGCCTGGGTCGTGTAAGCCAGTTGACCCACGTAGTCGATGCTCGGTGTGCTCACGCCGAGTTCGGTGAGCACGGGCCCCAGTGGCGCTGCTCCCGCCAGGCTCCACGCGGTGGTGGCGGGCGTGTAGGACACGTTCAGGGTGCCAGCCCCCTGCGGTGGATCGTCCGCGGTGACGACCACCGCTTCCACCATCACCTCGGGCTGCGCCCAGCTGACGACGCCCGTTACCGGTAGGTTGCCGACCGCTCCCGTCAGGTTGAGCCGCGACCCTTCCATGGCACCTGTGAAGGTGGCGCCGTTCACCAGCCTCAGTCCGGCCACGCCGCTGTTCGGCGTCAGCGAGACCACCGTGTGTAGAGCGCCGCCTGGGGCTGGCACCAGACGGCCCGATACCAGAGCCGGGCGGCCGGAACCGCCCACGCTCACGGGCAGTTCGTTCAGCGTGAGGAGGTATGGGTCGCCGCTCGCATCGATTCTGAAGTGCGCCTGTTCGGCCTGCGCCGTGGCGTCGAAGCGCCAGGTCGTCACGACAGGGAGCGCGCGGGTGTCACCGTCAGCCGCGTCCGTTCCTAGGCCAGCTCCGGGTTCCTCCCCGGCGGCTCGCCAGGTGAAGCGCCAATCGATGCCCTCCAGGCCGAACGTGACGCTGCTCGCTACTGCTTCCGAGACCGTTGAACTGGCACGCACTTCCAGGGCGCCGGAGGCGTAGGAGAGCGTTCCGGCTGTGGAGCTCAGCGTGGCGCGCACGGGCGCCGCCGCGGCGTCGGGGCTGGCAAGGGACCGGACCGGCTCACCACCAACCGGTGGGGTGGCGAACTCCGTGGTTCCGAGCCGCTCGCCGGCAGCCATGGCCGGGTCGCTCACTGGCGCTGAGCTCGAGTGATTGGCGCCGCCCACGCGCACGGTGAGCGGCGCCACGCTCAGGTCGAGCCGCGCGCTCAGGGGTGCCAGGTCGACCGCACCGAACACGGTCACGGGGCCGAAGGTGCCCGCCACGTCCTGGATGGCGCCGCCCGTGAGGCGGCCGGTGGCGCCGCCCCGCACGTCCACCGGATCGCTCGCCGCGAGCGCCCCGCCAGGCTGCAACCACGCCACGTCCAGCAGCACCGGTCGCTCGTTCTCGACCGTGGCGGAGAGAAGCAGGTCGTCGAAGCGGCCCTGCGCCGTGAGTCCCAGGCGCAGGGGGCGGTCCAGCCCCGGTACCTGCAGGTCCGCTACGGACACGCCGGCCTCGAGCCGTTCGCCCGCGAGCACCACCGCGCCGGTGGCGTTCACGGTGCCAGCGCCATCGACCGACGTGGCAGGGGTGCCGGCCGCAACGAAGAACGCCTGGAGCCCGTCGGCATCCAAGCGCCCGTCCACGTTCAGGCTCGTCACATAGTCGGCCAGCCGACCTCCCCAGCGCGCGGTGACGGTGCCAGCCGGGGTGCCCGCCAGCTCCACCTGGCCCCGGACCTCCTCGACCACCCCGCCTGGTGAGAACTGGAACGCCTCCAGGCTGTTCAGGTCTAGGCTCGTGCCCGTGAACTCCAGGCGGCTGCCCAGAGTGCTCGGGGCGATGCTGGCAGTAACGGTGCCGCCGGCCAGGAGGGCGTCCAGCGTGCCGCGCGTGGCGCCCCCGACCTGCAAGTTGAGCGAAGCGGAGAGCTGATCGAGGGGCAGACCTGCGAAGTGACCACGGGCGGAGGCGGTGCCCCGCACTGCCGGCGTCGTCCAACCGTCCACGGAGGCGGTGACGCTGGCGCGTCCACTCGCCTCGAACGCGTCGGGTTCCAGCCCGAGCAGGTCCTTGAGCCAGCCCGCCGCCTCGGCCAACTGCGGTGTGGCCGTGCCAGTGGCGGTGTAGCTGAGGGCGGCTATGTTCACCGTGCCCTCCGCCGTCACGGGACCGCCCAGGCCCTCACCGGCGAGGGCGGTGGTAATGATGGGGTAGCGCATGGCGATGTTGCCAGCCAGCTTCGAAACAGTGAAGCCAGACTGGTCTATCTGCCCATCTACCAGGCGGAGATCCGCGTTGAGCTGGCCTCTGCGGAGCGAGAAGGGGCCGGATACCGTGCCGCCGGTGGCGCCCGGCCACCAGTGCTGCGCCACCGCCACGTCGCCCTGTGTGATGGTGCCGGTGAGGTTGTAGCCGGGAAGGGTGAGACGCCCCTCTGCGACGACGGAGCCGTGCTCGGTGGTAACGCGCGCTCCGAGCACAAGAGCGCCCGGCTCGGGAACCACGGTCACATCCGAGACGGTGGCGTCCGGGATGGTGAACGGCGCGTTGGCGGAGGCGAACACTACGTCCTGCAGGTCCACTTCGCGCAACACCACCCGGATGGGCAGGCCAGCCACGGGCTCTTCACTCGCCTCTCTGCCGCTCCGCTCGCCCAGATCGCGCAGGTCCGCGCCGCCCGTCACTCCACTGGCCGCCACGCTCAGGGGCAACTCACCGCCCAGCAGTGAGGGCAGGTGGTAGGCGAGCTCGAGGCGGTCCACCTGCGCCTCGGCGCCGAACCCTGCCAGCTTCACACCGTGCAGTTCTACCCGGCGCCACGCGTTGCCCTCCGCCCGCTCGAACGACACCTGCACGCCGGCGTCTGCAGCGAACCGCAACGCCCATTCCAGCAGCGCCGTGCGCACCGGTGGGAAGCCGGGAGCAAGGAAGACGGCGCCTAGAAGCAACGCGATGACGGCTGAGGTGAGTAGGACTCTGCGAGACATGAAGGTTCGCGAAGGGCGTGTTCCTTGACGGTTCAGGGCAAAGAGGCCATCGGGGCGGCAGCTGGCGGCAGGAACCCCGCTCCCTACGCGCTTACGGTGCCGTCAAGAGTATCACGTGCGCATGAGAATTATTCGCTCCAAACGCGCTTTTCACGGCTGAAGTAGCATGTCTTGCGATGACCGAAGCTTCAGCAGATCACCAGCGCCTACGCATCACCGCCATCGTGTCCGGAGCCGTTCAAGGGGTGGGCTACCGAGCCTTCGTGAAGAGTAATGCCGACGACCTGCAGGTGGCGGGAACCGCCGAGAACCTCCCGGATGGCCGCGTGGAGGTAGTGGCGGAAGGCTACCGCACGGACCTCGAGGTGCTGCTGGTGCGCATGCGGACCGGCACCACCCACAGCGCCGTACGAGCGTTGGACGTGCAGTGGAGCGAAGCTGTCGGGCTGCGAGGCTTCTATGTCTACTGACGATGCTCTGGCGCTCACGCCGGCGCCCCTCGGTGCCGCGGAACTGGCAGCGGCTCCAGGGGTGCTGGGCCGCATCGGCAGGGAGCGGGCTACGGATTACGCGGGTTCGGTACTAGCCCAGGAGGAACCGGCTGTGGAGCAGGCGCGCTCGGTTGCCGCCGACCACCGAGGCTTCGTGACGGCGCTGGTGAGCGCCAGGGCCGCCGCGGAGAGCGAGGCGCACGCCACCCGCCTGGCCTTCATAGCCGAAGTGAAGCGCTCCAGCCCCTCTCAGGGAGCCATAGCCGACATCGACCCGGCCGGCGCCGCAACGGCGTACGCGCAGGGCGGTGCCGCCGCTCTGAGCGTGCTAACGGAACCGCGTCACTTCGGAGGCGACCTGGCTCACCTGAGAGCCGTGCGCCGGGCCGTGACCCTGCCGCTACTGCGCAAGGAGTTCACGGTTCACCCTGCCCAGGTGGTGGAGGCCGCAGCCGCTGGGGCAGGCGCTGTGCTCCTGATCGTGGCCCTTCTGGGCGAGCGCACGGGCCAGTACCTGGCGTACGCACGCGCGCTCGGGCTGGACGCCCTCGTTGAGGTCCACGACGAGGCGGAACTGGAGGTGGCGTTGGCCGCGGGCGCAACGCTGCTGGGCGTGAACAACCGCGACCTGACCACCTTGCACATAGACCTGGGCAACGCGCCCCGGCTCATCGACAGAGCGCGGGAGGCAGGCTTCGGTGGCGTGGCCGTTGCCGAGTCCGGTTACCGGCACGCCGCCGAGCTGCAGGAGCTGAACGGTCTGGCCGATGCCGTGCTGGTGGGCACCAGCCTGGTGGGCAGCGGCGACCTGACGCACGCTCTGAGAGAGTTACGAGGCGTTTATACTCGCCCACATGCAGGCTGACTCCACCACGAACTCGGGCCCGTTCGACGTTACGCTACCCAACGGGCTGCGAGTGCTTTACGAACCCATGCCCTGGCTACCTACCCTCAGCGTGACGCTGCTCATGCAGTTCGGGTCTGCCACCGACCCGGTCGGCGCCGAAGGGTCCGCCACCGTGCTTCACGAATGGCTGCAGCGCGGCGCAGGGGAGCTGGATTCGCGCGCCCTGTCGGACGCCTTCGAGGACCTGGGCGTGCGGCGCGGCGGCAGCGCCGGCCGCGAGTCGAGCACACTGGGCGTGGGCTTCCTGGCAGCCGACGCCGCCAAGGCTCTACCCCTCCTGGCCGCCATGGTCATGCGGCCCCGCCTGGAGGACACCGAGTTCCCGCCGTGCGTGGAGCTGGCGCAGGAGGAACTCCGCTCGCTGGAAGACGCACCCACTCAGAAGATGTTCGAGGAGCTCACCGCCCGCTTCCTGGCGAGCCCGCAACGTCGCTCAGCCCTGGGCACGCCCACCGGCCTGGCCGCGCTCACGGTGGAAGGCGTGCGAACGGACGCCGCTGACCGCCTCGGACCGGATGGCTCCATCCTCGCCCTGGCCGGTGGCTCGAACTGGGGTGAGCTGCTTCCCATCATCGAGGCCACGTTCGGTGGTTGGGCCGGAAGCACGGTGCCCGCCCCCGCACCGGAGCTGGCGCCACCCGCCATGCATCACGTGCCGGCCGACACCACGCAGCTCCAGTTGGGCCTCGCCTACCCGAGTGCCCAGGTGGGCACGGACGAGGGTTACCTCTACAGCCTGGCACTGAGCGTGCTCTCCGGCAGCATGGGCGCGCGCCTCTTCACCGAGATCCGCGAGAAGCGCGGGCTGGTCTACTCAGTGAGCGCTGGCAGCCGCGCCCTCAAGGGCCTCGGCTACACGGTGGGTTACGCCGGCACTACCACCGAACGCGCGGCGGAGACCCTGCAGGTGTTCCTGGCGGAGCTGCAGCGCCTGGCGGAGGGCGTAACGGAGGAAGAACTGGAGCGGTCCCGCACCGGATTGCTCTCGTCCGTGGTCATGCGCGGCGAGTCGAGCGGGGCCACAGCCGGCCGCCTGGCTTCCGACGCGTTCCACCTGGGCCGCGCTCGCACCCTGGCAGAAGTGAGCGACAAGATCGCTTCCGCCACGCTGCAGCAGGTGAACGACTACCTGGCGGCCAACCCCGTTCCAAACCCCACCATCGTCACTCTGGGGCAGCTCCCCCCGGAGGGACTGGGAGCGCGGCCGGCCGAGGAGGCGCACGCGTGAGCAGCGACCTGCGCTTCGACAAGGCGGTGTTGCCCAACGGCCTCACCATCATCGGCGAGCACAACCCGCGTGCCGTGAGCGCCGCGGTGGGCTACATGGTTCACGCGGGCTCGCGTGACGAGAGCCCGGACATAGCTGGGGTATCGCACTTCTTGGAGCACATGCTGTTCAAGGGCAACGAGCGCCTCAGCGCGGACGACATCAACCGTCGGTTCGACGAACTGGGGGCGGATTACAACGCCTTCACCAGCGAGGAGCGCACCGTGTACTACGGCGCGGTGCCCGCGAGCCGGGCCGCGGAACTGCTCGATCTGCTCACCGAGCTCATGCAGCCGAGCCTGCGTCAGGCCGACTTCGACATGGAGAAGAAGGTGATCTTGGAAGAGATCGCCATGTATCAGGACCGCCCCGCGCCACGCCTCTTCGACCTGGCCAACCCGCGCTACTGGAACGGTCATCCGCTCGGTAACAGCGTGCTTGGCAGCAACGAGAGCGTGGGCGGCATGCAGCGGGACGCCATGCGCGCCTACTTCGACAGGCGCTACGCGCCGAGCAACGTGATCCTGGTGTTCGCGGGCGCGTACGACTGGCAGGAACTGGTGGCGCGCGCCACCGAGGCTACCGCCGGATGGCACGACTACGAGGTGGGACGCGAGCGCCCCCAGCCCGAACCCGCCGTAGGTTACGAGAGGGTCGTGGACGCCACCCTCAACCGGCAGCACACCGTGCTGTACGCCCCGGGCCTGGGGGTGGAGCACCCGCTGCGCTTCGCCCCGAGCATCCTGGCCAACGCCATAGGTGACAGCAGCGGCAGCCGGCTCTACTGGGACCTGGTGGACAAGGGCGTAACCGACTCGGCGTGGCTGAGCCACGAGGCCCAGGAGGGTGCCGGCGCCTTCGTGGGTTACCTGAGCGCAGCGCCAGACAGGGCGGGGGAGGTCCTGAAGCGTTACCGGCAGGTTCTCGAGCAGGTGCAGGAGGGTGGCGTTACCGAGGAGGAGTGGCGCCGCGCCCAGCGGAAGATTGCCACCAGCCTCACGTTCAGGGCGGAAACGCCGCTCGGACGGCTCATGTCGTTCGGCACCTACTATCAGGCACTCGGTGAGTACACCACCGTGAACCAGGTAGTGGAGCAGGTGATGACCACCCCGCTGGCGGCCGGCACCGAGATCCTGGCGGGCAAGCCGTTCGACAAGCTGTTCGTGATGACGTTGGGCCCCAACGGCGCCAACGGGGTGAGCGAGGCCGGCGGCTGAGCTTGGTGAAAGGAATGAGGGGGGAACCTGTGAACTGCGTTAAGGCCGGGGTGGACTGCCGGGCGGGCTTCTCATGGGGCGGCCGGTACACTCGCACCATGTTCGTGCGGTCGCTACGCACTCGGCACTTCACCCTGGCGGCACTGCTGGTCGCACTCATGCTGGCGTGGCCCGTTAGCTTCGGAGCGGAGCCGTTCGCTGCCCTCACGGTCACGCCCACGGGCAGGCAGCAGTTCGATATCGCCACGGGCGTTTCGGTGCTGCCGGATGGCGGCGTCATAACGGACCAGAGCACGGGAGTGGAACTGCACGCGGCGTACATCGAGTACCTGGCGGGCTCGTTCGTGCAGGCGAGCTTCGCGCAGGTGAACGGCGACTTCGGGGTGGTGAAGGCGGACTCGCTGCGTCTGGACCTGGAAACGGGTGTGCTCAACGCTTCCGGCAGCCTCTCGTTGGAGCGCGACGGCCTCACCGTCAACGCCGCGTCCCTGGTGTATTACGCCAACCGGCAGGTGGCCGTGTTCGCTGGTGGCGTGGCCGCCACGGGCCCCGCGTTCGAGGCCGATACCCTCTTCCTGGACGCCGCCAGCGGCGACGTACTGCTGGTTGGCCAGTACCGGTACCAGGACGCGCTTTTCACCATGACCTCGCCGGAGGCCGGCGGTCACCTGGAGCTGCGCCTGGTGGTGGTGGACGGCCGACCTTCTTACGACGCCGCCACCGAGGTGCGGCCGGAACTGCTGGCCCGTTTCGAGGGCCTGCTCTAGGCGCCTGCGTCTATTACGTAGAGCCCGGGTTCCGGGCCGAGCCTTCACGTCCCTTACGCGCTTCCTGGGTCATTATGTACGGGTGAGTTCCCGGCACCTCGTCGTTGCTGCGCTGGTTCTGGCGCTGGCCGCCACCGCAGCGGCGCAGTGTTCGGTTGGCCCCAACACGGCTTCCGTTACGCTGCCGGACTTCCTGGCCGTTTACTACTCGCAGTTCCGTTCGCTCAGCCACGAAGACGCGGCGGAGTTCTACGGCGGCGTGTGCGTTACCGCCGTGGGCGGGGAGTGGACGGTGACCGCGGAGCAGGTGAGGGTGGAGGGCCTGAGCGGCGACATCCGCCTTGAGGCGCCGGCTCCCACCCTGTACATGGATCAGTGGCGCATGACGGGCGACCTGCTGCGGGCCAGCACCGTGGGCCTCACCCTCTCCAACGCTCGGGTGCGCGGCCCGGACCTGGTCGGCTCCGCGGCCAGCTTGCGGGTGGACCTTGTTACGGGCGAGATGTTCATGACGAAGCCGCAGATGGAGGGTTCCGTGCTGGCGCTGCGGGGCGACCTGGCCGTACTGGAGGGTAACGCGCTCAGGGTCGAGGGGGTCGGGCTGACGACCTGCATAGGCATGGAGGTGGCGCCTTACGAGGTGATGGGCGAGGTGGCGCTGGTGAACCTGGACGACCTGGAGGTCCGCCTTAGCGGCGGCTCCCTACGGGTAGGGCGCCTCACGGTGCCTCTGCGCGACGAGGTCGTGGTTAACGACGCCAGCCTGGCAGCCCTGGAGCTGCCCGTGAAGGTGGCCGTGCACACCGGCGGTGCCGCTAGACGCGGGGCGGGCCTCGACATCCGCGTGGTGGGCATACCCGCCGCGCAGGGTGTGAACCTGGTGGTGGGCGGCACCGGGCTGGACGCGGATCATGCCGCCGGAGCGGTGGTGCTCCTGGAAGTAGAGGCCGAGCGAGAAGAGCACGTGGGCGTTAGCACCGTGACGGCCGTGACCGGCCTGGAGGCCGGCAGCGCGTACGTGGACGTGAGCGTGAAGAAGCCGCTGCAACCGTGGCTGGAGTTCGAGTTCGGCGTACATAGCGGCGCGGCTCCCGCGCGCCAGGCGCTGCACCAGGGAATCGTGGCGCTGAACGCCAGCCAGACCGTGCCGCTGCTGGGTGCCAACTCGGGCTTGCGTACGCAGCTCACCGGCAGGCTGTTCGCGGCGGCCACCGCGGTCACGCGCGCTGCAGAGGTGGCGGAGCCGCAGGCTGCTGGTGCACGGCTGGGCCTGGCGGGTTCGTCCACCACCACGTGGCGCGCCACGCGCGTGAGCACGTTCACCCTCACGGCCGGCGCCGAGGCCACCTACTACCCGGTGGTGTTCGGTACGCAGGTGGTGCCGGGCTCGGCGCCGGTTCAATGGGGGGTGCGGGTGGCGCCATCGTGGCGGTACGCCAGTGGACCCATCACGGTGACCCTCGGTTACGACGCGAGGTTCACGAACGCGGCTTCTCCTTACGGCGTGTTCCTGGACCGCCTCACACCCCTGCAGCGGCTCACGGGCACGTTCCGGGTGGCGGGGCCGGTGCTGGAAACGGAGCACGGGCTGTGGCGTGGCTCGTTGGGCGCGCAGGTGCAGTACGACCCGTTCCTCACGAGCAGCCTGCCCGGCTTGAAGCGGCTCCTGCTGGACGGCGCTGTCACCTACGTCACGGACCCGTGGACGGTGCGGCTGGGCGCTGCCACGGAGCTCTCCGGCGTGATCACGCCGGTGGGCCGTGCGCCCTACGTACAGGTGGACCTTTCTGCGTCGCGGGGCGCCTGGCCCGTGCTGAACCCGCAGGCCGAGGCACCCAATACGCCGCATGGCTCGCTCGAGGTGGCGCTCATGGCCAACTACTCCCTGAAGCCGGGTGCGGAGGGCCTGGCGGCCCTGGAACTCAGCGGCGCCGTGCCGCTGGCGTTCGACACCATGGAGTTGCGGCCCTACGTGGCCTTCGATTTCGCCCCCACCGTGCTGCACGGCCTGTGGCCGTGGTGGAGCGGTTACGGGCTGGACGCTACGTTCATCACCTGCTGCGGTTCCGTAACGGTGAGCGTGTTGAACGACAGGGGTGCTTGGGGTGCGGGGGTAGGGGTGGACCTGGAGAGGCGCCCGCCCGCGAGCCGGTAGCCGCGGCAGTTGCCGGCGCGCGGCGGTTATCATGCCCGGCGACCGATGAGGAACCCCCTGCGCATAATCGACCGCTACTTGCTGCGCGAGAGCCTGCCGCCGCTGCTGTTCGGCCTGCTCCTCTACGCCAGCCTGGCGGTGGTGAGCGTGACCATCCCGCGCATGCAGTGGATCGTGGGCACGCCGGTGCTGCCGCTCCTTGGGTGGCTGGCCATGCAGTTGCCGCAGGCCATCGTTCAGACCTTCCCGATCGCGCTGGTTCTGGCCGTGCTGTTGGCGTTCGGGCGGCTGGCCACGGAGAACGAACTCACTTCGCTTCAGGCGGGCGGGGTGCCGCTCAGGCGCACCACCCACACGTTCGTGGGCCTTGGCGTGGCCGCCACGCTGCTCGTACTAGCCATCAACCAGTTCGTCATTCCCTACACCAACACGCAGACCACGAAGCTCTACTGGGAGCTGACGGCCGGGCAGACCGGCCTGTTCCGACTCACGCGGCAGGCGTTGCCGGTGGACGACTTCACGCTCTACTTCGCCCGGGCGGAGCAGCGCGGGCAGGTCATGTCGGAGGTGCGCATAGAGCGCTGGGACGGCGACGTGCTCACGGTGCTGCGCGCGGACAAGGCCCGCTTCGAGGGCGTGGACCTGGTACTCACCGGTTACCGCATAGACGCGCTGGACTTCGCTGCGCTGGACGCTGAGGGGGAGGATCCGGCAGCGGTGCTGGCGCGGCTGGTGCGCCTGAGGAACGTGCCGGTGGACCCTGAGGCCGCGCTCACCATCACCACCTCTACGGACTTAGAAGAGCTGGTGACGCGCTACGGGCAGGGCGGCTTCGAGGACGCGCGCTCCATAACCCGCTTGTACACGGACAGCCGACGCGAGAGCGTTTCGGCCGACGACCGCCGGCAGACGGCCGTGCTCTTTCACCGCAAGCTGGCGGAGCCGTTCACGAACCTGGCCTTGCTCCTGGTGGCGGTGCCCTTGAGCCTGAAGTACGCGCGCACGCGTGGCGTGGCGTTCGGGATGAGCCTGGTGGTGACGCTCGTCTGGTACCTCTTCTACACCTTCGGGCAGATGTTCGCGCAGTCCGGACAGCTGCCTGTGTGGCTGGGCGCCTGGCTGGGCAACATCGTGTTCGCGGCGGTGGGGTTGGCGCTGCTGGTACGTAGGGCGAGGCAGTAGCTGGGCCGCTTCGTTCGGGCTCGGGCAGGGCTCGGGTAGGGCTCGGGCAGGGCTCGGGCAGGGCTAGTCAGTGCCTAATAGCGATGTTCCGAACTGCACTACTTCCCGCCGAAGTGATGCAGTTCGGAACCTGCTGTTTTCCACCACCCGAGAGCCGCCGCGGCACTTGGACCTACGAGTCATAGGCACGAGCCCCGGAATGCCCTTGGCCGCACGACCCGCGGACCTACCATCGGCTCACGATGGTGGCCGCCGGTGGCTGAGAACCTTACGGAGGAGTACCTGTTCCGAATCGCGGAGCTTGCCGCGCGGAACCTGGTGGTTACCACCCGGGAGGTGGAGGCTCTGGGTATCCCACGGCTCTACCTGGCGCAGCTGGTGGCCGGCATGGGCCTCTCCCGCGAAGCGCGCGGTGTCTACGTGTACGCGTTCGTTCAAGATTCGCACAGGCTCACGGCGGCGGTGGCGTGCGCGGCCGCGCCCCGGGCGGTGGTCTGTTCGCTGTCGGCGGCGTTCCTGCACGGCCTGGTAGGGAAGGCACCGCGAGCCCTCTGGGTGACCGTGGCGCCTGGTTCGCGCCCACCCGCGATGGCATGGGCCCGAGTGGAAGTGATCCGCATGTCAGCAACGCGCTTGGCACAATACGTGGAGACCTGGCCGCAGGCCCCCAGACTGCCGCCGGTGCGCCTCACCAACATGGAGAAGACGGTGGTCGACCTATTGCGCTTCAGGAGCCGCGTTGGTTGGGAGGGGGCAATGGAGGCCCTGAGGACATACCTAGCGCTGCATGAGGACCGAACTCGCCTGTTCGAGGTGGCGGGGGAGAACCGCGCCTTGGGACCGTTGGAACGGTACCTGGAGTTGGCGGAACACGTTCCTTGATCGGTTGGCGCGGAGGGGGCCGACTAGGTTTGTGCCGTGGTTCCGAACTGCTACAGGTGCTGTGGAAGTGATGCAGTTCGGAACCACGCAGAATTGACACATAGCCGAGCGGATACCAGCCGCCGCAACCGCTCAGGCCTCGCTCCAGACGGCATAAACGTGCCCGACGGGGTGGTATGCTCATGGGCCTGATGGTGATGACCATCCCCGAGAGCCTTAAGGCCGCCACCTCTTACCTAGCGCCCGAAGACGCGGCGATAGTGGCGGAGGGTTACGCCTTCGCTGAGGAGGCGCACCGCGGCATGAAGCGGCGCAGCGGGGAGCCGTACATCATCCACCCCGTGGCGGTTACCGAGATCCTGGCGGACATGAACCTGGACGTGGCCGCCCTGCTGGCGGGCCTGCTGCACGACACGGTGGAGGACACCGACGTCACGTTCGAAGACATCGAGCAGCGCTTCGGCGAAACGGTGCGCCGCATCGTCGAAGGCGAAACGAAGATCA
>CAZVTS010000013.1:0-40683 GCA_964630175.1 uncultured bacterium | reverse complement strand
CGGCCTCGCGGTGGAAGCGGCGGATGAACTTCGCGTCGGCCACGTACTGCTCCATGGGGATCTTGAGGGCCACCACCGCGCCGTCGGCCAGCCGCCGCGCACGGAACACGCTGGCCATGCCGCCCGAACCGACCTTCTCGAGGAGCTCGTAGCCCGGCACGTCCGCCACGTCGAAGTTGGAGACCCTGGAGCCCTTGGCGCCCTTCACCTCGGTGGGCGCCCGCTTGCCCTTGCGGCGGGCCGGCGCCACCCGCGCGCTGCGTGCGGCCTTCACGGCGCCCGGCATGAGCAGCCCGAAGCCAACGATGGTGAGCAGCAGAGGCGCCATGCCGCGCTGCACGTCGCCCAGCAGCACCACGCCGATGGCCAGCGCCAGCGCCACGGCCATGAGCACGCCGAGCACCCACACCGGCGCCCGGAGGAGCACCGCCACTAGCAGCGCGCCCATGACCAGAAGCACGATCATGAGTCCATCTCCGCTATCACTACAGTGATGTTATCCGGCCCACCCCGTTCGTTGGCTAGGGCAAGCATTACTTCCACGTTCGTTTGGCGGTTATCGGTGCGTTTTATCTCGGCGAGGATCTCTTCGGGCTTCACCAGCCCGTGCAGGCCATCGGTAGACAGCACGAACACGTCGCCCACCTGGACCTCGAGCTCGATGACGTCCGGCGCCACCGTTGGCCGCGTGCCCAGCACGCGCGTCACGAGGTTGCGCCACTCGTGGTGCTCTGCCTGCTCCTCGGTGAGGTTGCCCTGCGCCACCTGCTCCTCTACCCAGGAGTGGTCCTTCGTCAGTTGGTAGATCTTCTTGCCGCGCACCAGGAACGCACGCGAATCGCCCACGTGTCCGATGTACGCACGGCGCTTCAGGATGGCTATGCACGTGAGGGCGGAACCCATGCCGCGCCGGCTCTGCTTGCTGAAGGCCTCCGTGTACACGCGGCGGTTGGCCAGGCGGAGCGCCTTGTCGATCAGCTTGTCTATACCCACCACGGGGTGGCCTGACTTGACCTCTTCCACGTAGCGCGAGAACGACTCGTCCAGCACCTCTGTGGCCAGTTTGCTGGCCACCTCGCCGGCGGCAGCGCCGCCCATGCCGTCGGCCACGGCCAGCAGTGTGAGGTCGCCGCCCGGCAGCGGGAACTGCCACACCCGGTGGAAGTCCTCGTTCAGGGGTCGCACGCGCCCCACGTCGGAGCCGTGACCTACGTTCTGTCCGAGCCGCACGCAGCCACTTTACCGCGAGTAGCCGCTGTTAGGGCCAACTCGTTCAGGTTGGGAGTATCGAAAGGCGAACTTCGCCGCTCAGTTCTCTTTCGCTCTGGGGCGCTTCACTGTCTGCAGGTAGGGGTAGCGCTCGAGCAGCCTGCGCGTGTCCTTCACCAGGTCCACTGCCTCGGAGCGCGACCTGGGCAGGTCGCGCAGCCTGAAGTAGGCGGCGCCACCGCCAGGGAACACCACCGTGGGCGTGCCGAACAGGTCAAGCGCTGCGGCGCGCGCATGCTCCTGCGCCAGTACCGTGCGGTTCTCGGGGTTGGCGAGGTCGTCGTCGAAGCGGGCCCGGTGTAGACCCACCCGCTCCACCACGTCCTGGATGGTGGTGAGGTTCAGGGGCTTGTAATCGCGGTGCACGGCGCGCTGCAGCTCGAGCCTGAACGCGTGATGCGCCTTAGGGCCCTGCTTGCGGGCGGCCTGCGAAGCCATGAACGGCAGCAGGCCCTTGCAGCCGTTGCCGTCCGCGCTGTCCAGCCGCTCGTTCCACAGTTGCCAGCGGCCGCGGCCCTCCAAGCGTTCGTAGTTGAACTGGTAGATGGAGAAGTGCTCCCAGGAAACTTCGAGTCCGAGAGGTTGCGACACCAGCTCGAACACCTCGGCAGCCCGCCAGGAGAACGGGCAGACGAAGTCGAAGTAGACGGTGAGCCGCTCGGCCATATGGCCAATGACAGCATCGCCCACCCCTTTCGGGGGTAGCCGAGGTGACAGCCGAGCCCCTCACACCTCGAGAACTCAGTTGGCGTCCTCGCCGTCGTCGGGGGACGGCACCCCGGGTTGCAGCACGCGTTGGGGCGGCTCGGGTATCACGCCGAAGCGTCTCTCGTAGCGCTGGATGTTGTCCTCCAGGCTGCGCAGCAGCGCCTTGGCGTGGCGCGGGCTAGTGACGAGACGCGCGGTTATCACGGGCTGCTGGCCCGGCATGGCCAGCACGAAGTCGAAGAGGAACTCGTCCGGCGTGTGCGCCAGCACGGCGCCGTTGGTGGGGCGGCCGCGCGCCGTCTCTTTGTCTATGTCGAACTTGAGCTGGTTCACCCTTGCAGGGTACCGGTTTTGCGGGTCTATCCGACTGTAAGTACGCTCTCGGCGAGCCGGCCGATGGAGCCTCGCAGCATGAGCCGCGCGCGCCCCAGGTCCTGCTCGCTGGCCACGGCCAGCACCAGCACGCGGTTCGCGGCCGGCACGGGCTTCAGCACGATGGGGCCCTCTCCGAATATCAAAGTCACCTGCTCGAGCGCCGCGCCCTCACCGGAACCGTCGGGTTCCAGCAGCTCACCCAGCGCCTGGCCGGCCGCCAACGCGCTCGTGATTATCTCCACCGTGCGTTCGAGCAGCGCGCGGTCCACGGAGCGGCTGGCCAGCACCTCGGCGTCCGCCGTGACGACCGCCGCCGCCGTGGCGCCCCGCACCTCGAGCATGGCGTCCAACAACGGGTTCAGGTCCACGGCGTCGGGTTCGAACCCATCCGGCAGCGTGTCGAAACCGTCCGGGTCCATCCGGTCCTCACTAGCCTGCACGGCAGGCTCCCCCAACCTCGCTCACAGGAACACCGCCGCCAGTTCGCGGCTCGTGCGCTCCACCTCATCGCGCATGCTGCCCAGGTCGGCCGTGCCGTCCACGAGCACGAAGCAGAACAGGTCGTCGCCCACCCGGCGCGCCAGGTACCCACCCGTCTGACCCAGCGCCATGAGCAGGTCAACACGGCTACCCATCTGGCGGCTGATCTCGCCTGCCAAGAGCGTGAGCCCGGTAGTGAGGTCCGCAGCCACGTGCTCCAGCTCGGTGGCGCCGGGCGCGGCCTTCTTGTCGGGGCCCTCCAGAGGCCCCGGGTACCGCTCCACCAGCAGGCCGTCCATGGCCGCTATGGCTACCACCCGGCACCCTTCGAGGCGCGAGGCCAGACCGGCCAGGATGTCTTCCAGGTTCGTCACGGCGGCACTTTAGCACGGCCCCGGAAGCCCCTTCCGTAAGGCGGTTCATACGTGCACAACTGGTATCTTTCTAGGTGATGAGTCAGCTCCATGTTCGCGCCCAACCGGGCCAAGTGGCCCCCATCGTCCTGCTGCCAGGCGACCCTGACCGCGCCACCCTCGTGGCGGAGAAGTTCCTGGACTCCCCTACCCGCTATACGGAGTACCGGCACCTGTTCGGCTACACGGGCACCTACAAGGGCGTGCCCGTGAGCGTGCAGACCACCGGCATGGGCTGCCCGAGCCTCGCCATCGTGGTGGAGGAGCTGGTGCGGCTGGGGGCCAAGACCCTGGTTCGCATCGGCACCAGCGGCGCCGTAGCCAATAACGTTCGGCCGGGTCACCTGGTGGTGGCCAGCGCCAGCGTGGCCAACGAAGGCACCAGCCGGCACTACCTCAAGGGCGAGGCGTACAGCGCGGTGGCCGACTTCGAGGTGACCAGGGCGCTGGCCGAGTCGGCAACGCGGTCCGAGCTCGCCTCGCACGTCGGCCTCATCCAGACGGACGACGGCTTCTACGCCGCGGCGCCCGAAGACGTGCCGGAACTGGCGGCCCGCGGTGTGCTGGCAATAGAGATGGAAGCCTCCGCCCTGTTCCTGCTCGGCAAGCTGCGCAACGTGCGCACCGGCTGCATGCTGGTGGCCAGCAACAACATAGGCGACCCGAGCTTCGTCGAACCGGACGTGCTCACTAGTGCTGTACTGGAGATGATCCGCGTCACGCTGGACGCCTGCGTGGCGCTTCACGAGCAAGGCCTTACCGAGAGGGGTAACTGATGAGAGTAGCCGTCATCGGCGCCGGCACCATGGGTTCCGGCATCGCGCAGGCGTGCGCGTCCAAGGGGCACCAGGTGGTGCTGGTGGACACCACGGCCGAGGCGCTGGCGCGCGCCCAAGCGGGCATCCAGAACAGCCTCGAGCGGCTCGTTAAGCGCGAGAAGATGAGCGAAGAGGACGCGAGTGCAGCCCTGGCCCGCATCGTCACCACCACCAACTATGGCGACGTGAGCGCGGCGGACATCGTGGTGGAGGCCGTGTACGAATCGCCCGAAGCCAAGCGGCAGGTGTGGCAGAAGCTCGCGCAGGTGGCGCGGGAAGGCGCCCTGCTCGCCACCAACACCTCCAGCCTCTCCGTCACTCAGATAGCCGCCTACTCCGGGCGCGAGGAGCGCCTGGTGGGCATGCACTTCTTCAACCCGGTGGCCATGATGGCGTTGGTGGAAGTGGTGCGGGGCCTGCGTACCAGCCAGGCTGCGCTGGACGAGGCCAAGGAGTTCGTGGAAAGCCTGGGCAAGAGCCCCATAGTGTGCGAAGACAAGCCGGGCTTCATCGTGAACCGCCTGCTGGTGCCCTACATCAACGACGCCATGCACGCGCTTGCTGAGGGCGTGGCCTCCGCCGAGGACATCGACCGCGCCATGAAGCTCGGCGCCAACATGCCCATCGGGCCCCTGGCGCTGGCCGACCTGGTGGGGCTGGACGTGTGCCTTGCCGCCGGCGAGTCCCTCCTGGCCGAGTTCGGCGACCCTAAGTTCCGGCCGGCACCGCTGCTCCGGCAGATGGTGCGCGCCGGCAAGCTCGGCCGCAAGACTGGCGAAGGCTTCTTCGACTACGAGTAGGTGTTTCGTGGGCTGGCGCCCACGGAACATCACGTTAGGAGCAGTACATGGCAACCGATCATCATGAGCATCATCACGACGAGGAGCTCGAGTTCGAGCATCTGAACATAGACATGCATGACGGCGTGGCCGTCGTGACGGTAGACCGCCAGGCGGCGCTCAACGCCCTCAACCAGGACGTGCTGACCGAACTGGCCATGGCGTTCGATGTGGCCCAGGCGGACGCGGAGGTGCGCGCACTGGTGCTCACCGGTGCAGGCCGCGCCTTCGTGGCGGGCGCCGACATCTCGGAGCTGCAACCCCTGAGCGACCCGTTCGCGGGCCGCGAGGCGGCGCTCATCGGCCAGGAGGTCATGAACGCTCTCGCGGCGCTGCCCTTCCCCACCGTGGCCGCCATCAACGGCTTCGCGCTGGGTGGCGGGCTGGAGCTGGCCCTGGCCGCCGACATGCGGGTGGCCGCCCCGGGCGCCAAGCTGGGCCTGCCGGAGGTGAGCCTCGGGCTCATCCCAGGTTACGGCGGCACACAGCGCCTGCCCCGCCTAATCGGCAAGGGACGCGCGCTGGAGATGATCTTCACGGGCCGCCACGTGAGCGCGGAGGAAGCCCTGCAGATGGGCCTAGTGAACCGCGTGGCCGACGACGCCCTGGCGGCCGCCCTCGAACTGGCGCAGATGGCCGCCAAGAACGCCCCGGTGGCGCTGGGCCTGGCCAAGGAGGCCGTGGTGCGCGGGCTCGACGTCACCCTCTCCGAAGGGCTCGAGGTGGAGGCGGACCTCTTCGGCATGGTCACCACCACGGCGGACATGCGCGAGGGCACCACCGCCTTCCTGGAGAAGCGCAAACCGGACTTCAAGGGGCACTGAGCCCCCGCCCGCCCCTAAATCAACCCAACCAGCGGCATGCCCACGTACCATGGGGCATGCCGTTTCGCATCAAGATCTCTCTCATCGTCCTGGGTCTGCTCGTGGCACTGGTGTTCGTGGTACCGCTAGTGGTGCCCGTGCCGGACGCGCCCAACACCAGGCCGCTCGCGGAACTGGCGCAGGGCGCCGACTACGTGACCGTGGACAAGGTGAACCTCCACGTGGAGCGCTACGCGCCTCAGCCGTCCGTTCCAAGCGACGAAGGCACGCCGCTGTTCCTCCTCCTGCACGATTACGCCTTCAGCTCCTACACGTTCGAGCCGCTGGCGCCCGAGCTCACCCGGTACGGCGCCGCGGTAGCCTTCGATCGCCCGGGGTTCGGGCTCACCGAGAGGCCCATGCCCACGGGCGGCACCTACGCCATCGGCTACGACCCCTACACCAGCGAAGCCCAGGTACGCCTCACGGTGGGGCTGCTCGACGCCCTGCAGCAGGAGCGCGCCATCCTGGTGGGCAACGGCATGGGCGGCCGCGTGGCGCTGGAAGTGGCCCTGACGCACCCCGAGCGGGTGGCGGGCCTGGTGCTACTGAACACGCCGGCGTTCTTGCAGGAGGGGCGGGCGGCGCCCAGCTGGTTCCTGAACAGTCCACAGATGCGCAAGCTTGGTCCCGTGTTCCTGCGCCAGCTGGCGGAGGGCCCGGGGGAGCAACTGCTGCTGAACGCCTTCGCCGACAAGACGGTGGTAACTGACGACATCCGCGCCAAGCACGCTCTCACCACCAGCGTGGACGACTGGGACCGCGCGCTGTGGCAGATCAGCCGCGTGGGCAGCCCACCTTCGTTGGAAGGACGCCTGAACGCCTTGCGAGTGCCCGTGCTTGTGGTGACCGGCTCGGAGGGCACGAGCTACCCACTGGAGGACGCGGAGCAGCTCACGAGCGAACTGGCGGACGCCCAACTGGTGACGCTGGGAGACTGCGGGCGCGTGCCGCAGCTCGAGTGCCCCGGAGCGCTGATGGACGTGCTGCACGACTGGCTCGACAAAACGGGCCTCGCCACTAAGCGTTAGACTCTCCCTCATGAAACCCGATTACCAGTTGTTGAAGAAGCTCAGTGAGGCCGCCGGCGTTCCGAGCCGCGAAGAGAAGATCCGCGCCATCATCCGGGCGGAGCTCGAGGGCAAGGTGGACGAGCTGAAGGTGGATCCCCTGGGCAACCTCATCGCCATCAAGCGTAGCGGCAAAGCCAACGCCACCAAGGTGATGGTGGCGGCGCACATGGACGAGATCGGCTTCCTCGTACGCCACATCGACGACAAGGGCTTCGTGCGCGTGCACTCGGTGGGCGGCTTCGATACCCGCAACCTCTTCGCGCGCCAGGTGACCGTGCACGCTTCGCTCTCGGGCGAAGAGCTCGTGGGCCTCATGAACCCCGCCGGCAAGCCCATCCACATCAGCACGCCCGAGGAGCGCAGCAAGATCCCCACGCTGGACGCCTTCTACATCGACCTAGGCCTCAGCGCCGACGAGGTGAAGGCGAAGGTGCGCGTAGGCGACATGGTCACCCTGCGCCAGGAGTTCCACGACCTCGGCTCCGTGGTAACGGGCAAGGCCCTGGACGACCGGCAGGGTTGCTGGGTGCTGGTGGAGACCATCAAGCAGCTGGAGGGGGCCGAGATGGGCGCCGACCTCATCGCGGCGTTCACCGTGCAGGAGGAAGTGGGCCTGCGGGGCGCCATCACCAGCGCGTACGGCGGCGACGCCGACGTGGGCGTGGCGCTCGACACCACCCTGGCGGTGGACACCCCCGAGATCAAGGAGCACCTGCGCGTAACGCAGCTCGGCAAGGGCGTAGGCCTCAAGGTGATGGATTCGAGCATCATCAGCACCCGCTGGCTGCTCGATCATTTCATCGACTTGGCCGAGCGCAAGGGCGTGGATTACCAGCTCGAGGTGCTGCCGCTGGGCGGCAACGACGCAGCCGCCATCCAGAAGAGCCGCGGCGGCGTGCCTTCCATAACGCTCTCCACCCCGTCGCGCTACGTACACACGGTGACAGAGATGGTCTCGAAGGCCGACCTCGAGGGCACCATCACGCTGCTGACGAGCTTCATCAGCGAGGGCGTGAGCACGGAGGGTCGCGACTGACGGCTGGGCAACATGGCCGCGGTTGCACACAGGGGGCGTCCGTGAGGTTACGCTTGAGGCGCAGATGATCATCGGTCTGATCAGCGACGTGCACGCCAACGTCATCGCGTTGGAGGCGGTGCTCGACGCTCTGGATGAGCGTGGTGCAGAGGTCATCGTGTGCCTGGGCGACCTGGTGGGCTACGGTCCGCTGCCCAACGAGACCGTGGAGATGATCAAGAAGCGCAACGTGCTCACCACGCTGGGGGCGGCCGACGAGCGCGTAGCCTACAGCTTCGCGGGCCCCGGCGCGCGCCGCAAGGGCGTGGCGGACGAGATCCTGGAGTGGACGAAGAGCGTCATGGAGCCCGAGAACCTGGCGTTCCTGCAGAGCCTCTCGGTGCAGCAGCGCATCCAGACCCCCACCGGCTGGCTTCGCTTCTTCCACGGCTCGTCGGACTCCACGTCGGTGCGCCTCAACCTCAACCAGGACCCGCTCACGCTGGGCCGGTTGCTGGAGCGCCACCGCTGCAACATCCTGGTGGCCGGCTCCACGCACGTGCCCTTCTACCGCAAGATCTCGGACACGAGCATGGTGCTCAACCCCGGCTCCGTTGGGCTGTCGCTCAACGGGGAACCGGGAGCGGATTACGCACTTCTCAGCATCACCGACACGGGCATGAGCCTGGAGATGGACAAGGTGGAGTACGACTTCGCCGCGGCCGCCTTCGAGGTCATTGCCTGGGGGCTGCCTGCAGAGGTGGCGGAAGCCATCCAGCACGGGCGCATGCCCGAGCGCATGGGCACAGGCGGCGATCTAGACCCTTAAGATATTAGGCAGCGGAGGCGCCGCCCGCACGATTGCCGGCGGCGCCTCCGCTTGTTCGTGCACCTGGCTCAGGCGAGTTCGAGGCCCAGGGCCAGCGCCTCGCCGCCGCCGATGCAGATGCTGGCCATGCCGCGCTTGCCGCCTTGCTTGCGCAGCGCGCTCAGCAGCGTGACGATGATGCGCGCGCCCGAAGCGCCGATGGGGTGCCCCAAGGCCACCGCGCCACCCAGCACGTTCACCCTGCCGGCGTCCAGGCCGAACTCCTGCATGGCGGCCATGGGCACCACGCTGAAGGCCTCGTTGATCTCGTACACGTCCACGTCGGCCGGCTGCCACCCGAGCTTGGCGTAGAGCGCCTGCATGGCGGCCACCGGCGCCGTGGTGAACCACTCAGGCTCGGCGGCGCTGCCGGCGTAACCCAACACGCGCGCCACCACGGGCAGGCCGCGCTGGGCGGCCACCGCTTCGGTGGTCACCACCAGAGCCGCGGCGCCGTCGTTCAGGGTGCTCGCGTTGGCTGCCGTCACGCTGCCCTCACCATCGAAGGCAGGCCTCAGCGTGCGCATCTTGGCGAAGTCCACCTGGGTGGGGCCCTCGTCCTGCTCCACCACGGTCACCTGACCGCGGCGGCTGGGCACCTCCACCGGTACGATCTCGGCCGCGAACGTGCCGTCCTGCATCGCCTCCTGCGCCCGCCGGTAGGAGCGTTCCGCGTACTCGTCCTGAGCCTCGCGGCTGAAGGCGTACTTCGTGGCGCACAGTTCAGCGCATGAGCCCATGTGCTTGTCGTTGTACACGTCCCACAGCCCGTCGAAGACCATGGAGTCCACCAGCTTGGCGTCGCCTAGGCGCAGCCCGCCGCGGGCGCCGGGCACCAGGTAGGGGGCGTTGGTCATGGACTCCATGCCGCCGGCCACCACCACCTCCGCGTCGCCCAGTTGGAGCGCACGCGAGGCCTGGATGATGGCCTCGAGCCCACTGCCGCACATCTTGTTGAGGGTGACGCTCTGGGTGCCGTTTCCCAGCCCCGCGTACAGCGCAGCCTGCCGCGCGGGCGCCTGACCCTGCCCGGCCTGCAGCACGTTACCCATGAGAACCAGGTCTACGCCGCCGGCGTCCACGCCGGCGCGCGCCACGGCCTCTTTCACGGCGGCGGCGCCGAGCTGGCTCGCCTTCAGGCTTGAGAACGCGCCTTGGAACGCGCCTACTGGCGTCCTCACCGCGGATGCTATGACAACCGACATCTGAACCTCCACTTACTACTTACGGAAGCGTACCACCGCGCGCGACCCGGCCCATTCCACCGTCAGGTCCCGGTAGAGACTGAAGCTGGGCGGCAGCAGAACGGCGCCCAGTACGGGTTCGGTCGGCGTCACCCGACCCTCCTCTCCCGCCTCCAGCACCATCCGGTAGGGGCTCCGCACCTCCATGCGGCGGCCGTCCTGCTCGAACACCAGCACGGGGCTCCAAGTCAGGTCGGCAACTGCGTTCACCATAAGCAGCAGCACGTGGTCGCTACCCGCCTCGCGCGCACGGTCGATGGCGCCGTCCACGTCTGCCGTGAGGCCGGGCTCGGCCAGGGGCACCAGCGCCAGGTCCACCAGCAGCAGGCTCACGCCGTCGCCGTCGAAGAAGCGCACGCCAGCCAGGGGCGCCTCCAGCGCCTCCCAGCTCGGCCGTCCGGTCGTGCCCAGGGTGTGGCGGGCCTGCGTACCGGCCTCCGTTCGGTTGGTCTCCTCCTGTACGCCCGCGGGTTCAACAGGCACTTCGCTCTCAGGCGTGTTCGGCAAGTATTCGATAGTGATCTCACGCCCGCTGGGAGCGGCCAGCGAAGCCGGCCGGTCCCCGAACGGGGGTACCTCCACGCCGAAGAGTGGCAGCGCGTCGAGCGGCACGAACCACGCACCGTCCACCACCCGCACGGGCGCCGCCAGCGCCACGTCCGTCGCTCCCGCGTCGCCGGGGAAGTGCACCAGGGCATCGGCCGAGTCGGCGAAGAGGGTCGTGGGCCCATCGGCGCCCCGCCACGTGAGCACGTTGGCGTCCGCTTGGGTGACCACGCCGAGCGCGCGCGCCAGCCCTGCCACTTCCACGTAAACGGTGGGGCCAGCCGCGAAAGCGCGTACTCCCACGCTGTTCTGGGCCATAACGGTACCGAGCAAGAGAAGCAGCGCGAGAAGCAGGCGAACGGTGAAGGGGGGCTGCATCGCGCCGAGCCTAGCACGCACATGACCGAGGCTAAGATGGGTGCAACCGCATCCTGAGCCGGCAGCGCATGGGCGCGATCAGGTGCCTCGTTGCAGTTGCACGCGCCGGCTAACACGAGCGGAGAGGAGCTAGACCATAGAGAAGGTTCACGGCAGAACGTCGGGCCTCAAGAAGAACCAGATCAAACGCCTCAGCAACCTGTACAGGCGCCGCGTGGCGCCGGAGGCCGCGCTCTCGAACGAGTTGGCGCGCGCCATGGGTGAGCTGGCGCTGGAGATGAACCGCGGGGTGAGCCTGCTGCTGGACCGGCGCGGCCGTGTGATCACCGTAGCCGTGGGCGACGCCGGCGAAACGCCCGTACCCGAACTCCACGGGGAGGCCGAAGCGCGGCTCTACGGCTTGCGGCTCGTGCACACGCACCTCAAGCCGGGCGGCCTCTCACCCTCGGACCTCACCACCCTCTTCATCAACCGCCTCGACGCCATGGTGGCGTTCGACGTGGCCGCAGTTTCCGGTGGCAAGGGCGCCGGCGCCGGCCTGCAGGTGGGCCCCGCCTACCTGGCGTTCGTGGCGCCTTCGGGTGCCGACGAGGAGGATTGGCTCGTGGAGGAACCCATGAGCATCCGCGACCTCGAGAACGTGGACATCCTGGCGCGCATCCGGGCGCTGGAGGAGGAGATCGAGCGCGAGACCGGCGCCCGTGAGGCCGTGCGGAGCAGCGCAGAGCGCGCCGTGCTGGTGGGCATCACGGGTAGGGACGGCGCCTACGAGTCCGAATCGCGCATGGCGGAGCTGGCCGAACTGGTGCGCAGCGCCGGCGCGGTGGTGGCGGCCAGCAGCCTGCAGCAGAAGCGCACGCCGGACCCGCGCACGCTGGTCGGCGAGGGCAAGCTCCAGGAGCTCGTTTCGCTCGCCTTCCACGAGGACGCCGATCTGCTGGTGTTCGACCGCGAGCTGGCTCCTGCCCAGGTGCGCGAGATCGAGGCGTTCACCAAGCTCAATGTGCTGGACCGCACCCAGGTGATCCTCGACATCTTCGCGCAGAACGCCCGTGGGCGCGAGGCGCAGGTGCAGGTTGAGCTGGCTCAACTCCACTACCAGTTGCCACGCTTGGCCGGCCGCGGCACAGCCATGAGCCGCCTGGGTGGCGGCATCGGCACGCGCGGCCCGGGGGAAACGAAGCTGGAGGTAGACAGGCGCCGCATCCGCGACCGCATCGCCTCGCTGGAGTCGCAAGTAGACGACATCAGTAAACGTCGCGGCCAGACGCGCAAGGCGCGCACCGTGAGCGGCACCCCGGTGGTGGCGCTCGTGGGCTACACCAACGCCGGCAAGTCCACGCTGTTCAACGCGCTTGCGAAGTCCGACGTGGTGGCGCGAGACCGCCTCTTCGCCACCCTGAGGCCCACCAGCCGCGAGGGCTGGCTGCCGGACCTCGGCCTGTGGGGCGGCAAGGTGGTGTTCACGGACACGGTGGGCTTCATCCGCGACCTGCCGGAGGAGCTGGTGAACGCGTTCCGGGCCACGCTCGAGGAGCTGCACGACGCCGACGTTCTACTGCACGTGGTGGACGGCGCCGCACCCGGCGCACCGGACCGTGTGGACGCCGTGCAGCGCATCCTGGACGACCTGGAGCTGGAACCACCCCGCCTCATAGTGCTCAACAAGTCCGACCAGGCGGACCAGGTGCACATCGCGGAGCTGTCCGAGCGCTACGACGCCGTCACGGTCTCCGCCGTCACGGGCGCAGGACTCGACGACCTGAGAGCGGCGCTCACCGCCCAGCTCGAGTCGGCTTCCGAGCGCCCGCTGGGCGGCCCCGTCGCGGAGGCGCCACAGGCTCATCACCTCTCAGGCTTGGATAGCATGGAGGCATGAGCCAGAGCGACCTGCGCTTCAACGACCTCCGCGACTTCCTGACCCTGCTCGAGCAGCGCGGTCAGCTGAAGCGCGTCAGTACGCCAGTCAGCACGCACCTCGAGATGTCCGAGATCGCCGACCGCGCCGTCAAGGCGGGCGGACCCGCGCTGCTGTTCGAACGCCCGGTTGCCGAGGACGGGCAGCCCCTGAACATCCCAGTGGTCATGAACCTGTACGGCACCCGCGAACGGATGGCGTGGGCGCTGGGCGTGAACGACCTGAACGACGTCGGCGACCGCCTCCGCGCGCTGGTGGACGTGAAGCTGGGAGGCGGACTCCTGGGCCTCATGTCCAACCTGCCGAAGCTACGCGAGGTGGCTTCGCTGCCGCCCAAGCGGGTACGCAGCGCACCCGTGCAGCAGGTGGTGTGGCGCGGCGACGAGGTGGACCTGCGCCGCATCCCCGTTCTCAAGACGTGGCCGCAGGACGGCGGCCCCTTCGTGACGCTGCCGCTGGTGGTGACGAAGGACCCGGAGGGCGGCGAGGTGAACATCGGCATGTACCGCATGCAGGTGTTAGACCCGCGCACCACGGCCATGCACTGGCAGCGCCACAAGACGGGCGCGCGCCACTTCGAGAACGCCCGCAAGCTCGGCCAGCGCCTGGAGGTGGCGGTGGCTCTCGGCGGCGACCCGGCCCTCACTTACGCCGCCACCGCACCCCTCCCGCCCATCCCGGGGCTCAACGAGTACTCGCTCACGGGCTTCCTGCGCGGCCGCTCGCTGGAGCTGGTGAAGGGCGTGAGCGTGGATCTGGAGGTGCCCGCCCACGCGGAGATCGTGCTGGAAGGTTACGTGGATCCCAGCGAGGAGCTGGTGGTGGAGGGGCCCTTCGGCGACCACACGGGCTTCTACACCCTGCCCGACTACTACCCGGCGTTCCACGTCACCGCCGTCACCATGCGCGAGGAGCCCCTGTACCCAGCCACCGTGGTGGGCAGGCCGCCCATGGAGGACGCTTACCTGATCGAGGCCAGCGAACGCATCTTCCTGATGCCCGCGCAGCTGATCATGCCGGAGATCGAGGATTATCACCTGCCGCCCGCCGGCATCGCCCACAACCTCGTCAACGTGCGCATAGGCAAGCAGTACCCGGGGCACGCCTACAAGGTGGCCAACGGCCTCCTCGGGCTGGGCCAGATGATGCTCGCCAAGATGATCCTCGTATCCGACGACCCGGCGTTGCCCGTCAATGATCATCAGGCGTTCTGGCGCGGGGTGATGGCGAAGGTGGTGCCCGGCAAGGACAGCCAGTTCGCGCGCGGGCCCATTGACGTGCTGGATCACTCCAGCCGCTCCTTCGGCTTCGGCAGCAAGCTCATCCTGGACGGCACTACCAAGCTGCCGGAGGAGGGCGGGCCGCGGGCTTACCAGCCCAACCCGGAGCGCACGGCGGAAGCGCTGCCGAGTCACATGGAGGTGCTGGATCAGCACCAGCATGCCGGCGGCTTCTGGTTCATCTGCACCCGCAAGAGCCGGGCGGGTCAGGGGCGCCACCTGGGCGAGTGGGCAGCCAGGCAGCAGGTGGTGAAGGGCGTGCGGCTCATAGCCGTGGTGGACGAGGAGACGAACCCGCGCGACTTCGAGGACGCCATCTGGACGATGCTGAACAACATCGACCCGGAGAGGGACGTGCAGGTGGTGGACGACACCTTCGGCTCGGGCCCAGTGTTCGTGATTGATGCCACGCCCAAGCTCGCCTCCGAAGGCTTCGGTCGCGGCTGGCCCGAGAAGCTCAAGATGGCGCCGGCGGTGCGGGAGCGGGTGGACGAGCTGTGGCCCCAGATCTTCGGCGGCGAGGCAGAGGCGGACGGCTGAGCCGCCCTAGCTAGCCAGCAGCACGATCAGTCCGGCCACCAGCAGGCTGGCCAGGAAACCAACCACCGCAAGCAGCAGGGCCCGCCCGCCGGCGCGCCTTATGCCGGCTAGGTCCACGCCCAGCCCGATGCCCGCCATGGCGGCGGCAGTGAGGAGCAGGCTCGAGGTGGAGAGGGGTGTCACCCAGGCGCTCGGCACGACGCCCGCGCTGCGCGCCGCTCCGAGCAGCAGGAAGCCGATGAGGAAGCCGGGCAGAAGCGCACGGCCCTTCTGGGCTCCGACTGGCGCTTCCTTGGCGGCGCCCACCGGGGCGCGCGCCAGGAGCCCCAGGAGCAGCAGGGCCGGCGCCAGCATGGCTACCCTCACCAGCTTCACCAGGGTGGCCAGGTCCAGTGCGGTGGGGCCCATGGCGGCGCCCGCCGCCAGCACGTGGCCCACCTCGTGCAGGGTGGCGCCCACCACCAGGGCGTAGGCACGCTCACCCAGGCCGAGCGGTTCTGCCACCAACGAGAACGCCACCACGCCCGCGGCACCCAGGAGCGACACGAGCCCGACCGCCATGGCGGCCTCGTCGTCGTCGGCCCGCACCACCGGGGCGGCAGCTGCGATGGCCGAAGCGCCGCACACACCGGTGCCCACGGCCAGGGTGCGCCGCAGCCCGGGCGCCACGCCCAGCAGCCTGCCCAGCGGTTCCATCGCCGCCAGACACACGAGCACGGCGGCGCAGGCCAGCACCAGCGCCGTCGGTCCCGCCGCAACGAGCAGATCGAGTTGCAGCCTCACGCCGAGCAACACGACGCCCAGGCGCAGGAGCCGCTTGGCGGCGAAGCGCGCGCCCGGGGCCAACCACAGCCGTGGGCCGAGCACGGTGCGAGCCACAACCCCCAGCACGAGCGCCAGTGCGAGTGCCCCCAGCAGGCGCAGCCCGGGCACGTCCACCAGGAGCCAGGCGGCGCCCGTTAGCAGCGCCACCAGCGCCAGCCCGGGCAGGAGCGCCCATCTGCCGCCCGCCGGTTCGCGGCGCGCGTCTGCAGTCATGTCGGGCTGACCAAGAAGAGAGGGCACAAGCGACCATATGGCCGCCACCATGCATAAGGCCAGTAGATGTTCCTTATCACACTATGCATGCTGCTTATGCAAGCGCTATGGTCTGTGCATGATCGTTGAGCCCGACCACCTCATCGCCTTCGCGCGCATCGCCGCCGAGGGCAGCGTCACCCGCGCAGCCGAGCTCATGCACCGCAGCCAGCCGGCCCTGTCGCAGCAGATGGCGCGCCTGCGCGACGCCGTAGGCGACCCGCTCTACCGCCGCACGCGCCACGGCGTGAGCCTCACGCCGGCGGGAGAAGCGCTGCTGCCGCACGCAGACGCGCTCTCGCGCGCCCTCTCGGGGGCCCGCGCTCTGGCCGACTCCTGGCGCACGCTGCAACGGGGCCGCCTCGTGATGGCCGTGTCGACCACCGTGGCGCACTGGTGGCTGCCGGAGCGCCTGACGCGCTTCGCCGAGCGCTACCCCGAACTGCAACTGGGGGTACTCACGCGCAACACGCATGGCGCCGTAACCCTGCTCGCCCGCGGGGAGGCCGAGCTGGCCGTGGTGGAGGGTCCGCTGGACGAGGAGCCCGTTCCGGAAGGCATGGTGGCCACGGTACTGACCACGGACGAGATCGTGCTGGCCTGCCGGCCCGGCACGCCACTCGCAAGCAGTGGGCCCGTGCCTCCCAAGGCCCTCGAACACCTGGCGCTGGTGAGGCGCGAGCCCGGCTCCGGCACGCGCGAGAGCGTGGACCGCGCCCTGGCGGGCCTTGGCATCGCTCCCGCCACTCGCTTGGAGGTCACCGGCGTCACCGCCGTCGTGGCGGCGCTACGGGCAGGGCTCGCTCCCGGCTTCGTGTCACGCCTGGCTATCGCCGAAGACCTGAGGGCCGGCCGGTTGGTCGAGGTGCCGGTAACGGGGTTGAGCCTCAGTCGCGAGTTCACCTGCCTCTGCCCGCCGGACGAGCTCGTCTCGCCCTCAGCACGGGCGTTCCTAGCGGACCTGCGCGCCTGAAGCGGACGCCGGGCCGGCTCAGCGCCGGCCGAACACGGCCGCCGGCATGAACAGCGCGGCCTGCGTGAGCACGATCGTGGCGCCGCTGGGAACATCTAGATAGAACGATATGGCTAACCCTAGAACGGTGCTCACGAGGCCGATGGCCACCGCCAGCACCGTCATCTGCGCCAGCGTGCGCGCCAGCAGTCTGGCAGCCGCCGCGGGGATGACCAGGTAGGCGGCCATGAGGATGATACCCACCACCGAGGCGCTGACGGCGATGATCACGGCGGCAACGAGGAACAGCACGAGCTCGAGCCTGTCCGTCTTTATGCCGTCGGCTCTCGCCAGCTCGTCGTCGAAGGTGGCGTAACCCAGCCGGCCCCACAGCCACAGCAGCAGCGCGCTCGCCCCCACCGCCACGGCGGCGATGAGCCAGAGGTCGCTAGCGCGCACGCCCAGGATGGAGCCGAAGAGCAGATCCATGGCCGATACGCCCAAGTTGGCGTCCGGCGGGATGAGCGAGAAGAGGAGCACCCCAAGCGCCACCGAGACGGCGAACGATACGCCTATGGCCGTGTCCGAGCTGAGCCTCGTGCCGCGCCTCAGCCAGGCGATGACGAGGGCGGCCAGCATGCTGAAGGGCAGCGCTATGAGGATCGGGTGGTTAATGAAGCCCAAGCGCGAGCCCACCAGGTCGGCGCTCACGATCACGAAGGCGCCGATGCCCATGCCACCGAACGCGGCGTGCGCCAGGCCATCGCCCAGGAACGAAAGGCGCCTCTGAACCACGAACACGCCGAGCAGGCCCGCCATGACCGCTATGGCGAGACCCGCCAAGAGGGCGCGCTGGAAGAACGGGAACGAAAGAGCGTCGATGATGCTCATGAGTTGGTGGGCGCGCCCGCTGCGCCCGGCGCCGCAAGTGTCATAAGGCCATGGCGTGCGCGTGGTGACGGTGACCGAACGCCTGCTCGAGGCACTCTTCGCACAGCACCGCCTCGGGCGCGCCGTAGCCGTGCACGCGGCGGTTGAGCACCAGCACCTGGGTGGCGTGGTAGCGGGCGGCGGAGAGGTCGTGGGTGACCATGGCCACCGTGGCGCCCGTGGCGGCCTGGTACGACTCGAGCAGGTCGTACAGGTCGTGCTCAGCAAGGAAGTCCACGCCGGTGGCGGGCTCATCCAGCAGCACCAGTTCGGGGCGCCGCACCAACGCCCGAGCCAGGTAGGCGCGTTGCAGCTCTCCCCCGCTGAGCCGAGCCAGCGGTCGCCGCGCCAGGGCGCCGGCGCCCACCCGCTCCAGGGCGGCCAGGGCCACCTCAGACTCCGCGGCGCTCACCCGGGCGGGCCAGCGCTGACGCAGGCCGGTGATGACGAGTTCCTCGGCGGTGGCTGGGAAAGTGCGGTCGAAAGTCTTGCTCTGCGGCACGTAACCCACGCGCTTGGGTTCGACCCCGGCCAGCTCGCCGAAGATGAGGGCGTGCCCCTTCTGTGGCGTCTTGAGCCCCAGGGCAACCTTCACGAGCGTGGACTTGCCGGCGCCGTTGGGGCCCACGATGGCGAGGAACTCCCCCGCCGCCAGGTCGAAGCTCACGTCCTCGAGGATGCTGGCGTCACCGTAGCGCAAGGACACGTGGTGCACGTGCAGTGCGGGCACGCCGGCAGGCGAAGAAGGAGGCCGACCTGTGGCTTCAGGCGCCATCGGTCGGCCTCTCGTTGGTTACTGGCACGTAACGGTGTACTGGAGCGCGGAGTGCCTCCGCGCAGGCGCCCGAACCCGTCCGGAGCGCCGTGTGGATCAACCCAGCTTGTGCGGGTTGACGAAAACGGTGGGGTCTAAGTCGCGGATGGCCTTGGCGCTGAGCCACACGCGCTGCGGCTTGCCATCCAGCCAGATGGTGCGCTTCTGAAGGTTGGGCTTCACGGTGCGCTTGTGCACGCCGACCTGCTTGAGGCCTACGCCGCCCTTGCGCTTGGCGGATCCCTTGTGCTTGCTGGTTGTGGTGGTGCTTGTCTTGCGTCCGGTGATGGCACAAACGCGCGGCATCGTTGTTTCCTCCAACAGGTTAGGTGTGGCCAGGCGGCCACGAGGGGCTTTCTGGTGTGGTGCGCCGCGCCCAAAGTTGCGGGCTCAGGCGGCAGAGCGCTTGAGTTTAGCACAAGGGCCCGCGTGGGCACAAACGCCTGGGGTAGCATTCACGCCATGAACCGCGAAGAGCTGGCCCGCCTCATAACCCAACGCTCCCTGCTTACAGGCGAGTTCCTGCTGCGCTCCGGCGCGGTGAGTAACGAGTACTTCGACAAGTACCTCTTCGAGTCGGACCCGGCGCTCCTGAGGGCCGTGGCGGAGGCGCTGGCGCCACTGGTACCCGCCGACGTCGACGCCCTGGCCGGCCTGGAACTCGGCGGGGTACCCCTCGCCGTGATGCTGGGCCAAGTCACCGGCCTGCCCACCCTGTTCGTGCGCAAGCAGGCCAAGGAGTACGGCACCCAGCGGCTCGCCGAGGGCGGCGAGGTGGAGGGCCGGAACCTGCTGGTGGTGGAGGACGTGGTCACGTCCGGCGGCCAGGTGGTGCTCTCGACCCGGGACCTTAAGGCGCGCGGCGCCACCGTGAAGACCGCGCTCTGCGTGATCGACCGCCAGGCGGGCGGCGTAGAGGCCTTGCGAGCCGAGGGCGTGGAACTGCGGGCCCTCTTCACCATGAACGAGCTCAAGCAAGCGTGATCGCGGCGCCGCGGCTAGACTTGGTGCATGGCTGAGAACCCGCAGAACGAGAAGACGCTCTTCGAGAAGATCGTGGCCCGCGAGATACCGGCCACCATCCTGTATCAGGACGAACTGGTAACGGCCTTCCGCGACATCAACCCGCAGGCGCCCACCCACGTGCTCATCATCACGAACGAGCCGATCCCCACCGCCGACGACGTGCTGCCCGAGCACGAGCCGGCCCTGGGCAGGCTCTTCACGGTGGCGCGCAAGGTGGCGGAGCAGGAGGGCCTCGAGAACGGCTACCGCCTGATCGTCAACTGCAAGGACGACGCGCATCAGGAGGTGTACCACCTGCACATGCACCTGCTGGGCGGACGGCGGCTAGGCCCCCTGCTGGTGCGCTGAGCACCAGGCCTCACCTAGGGTTAGCCTAGGGCATGGCTAACTCAGAGATGCAGTACAGGAAGCTCGGCAACAGCGGCCTCAAGGTGAGCGCGGTCAGCCTAGGTGGTTGGACCACTTACGGTCACACGGTGGGCGAGCAGAACGTGGTGCAGCGCATCATCGACCGCGCCCTGGAACTGGGCGTCAACTTCTTCGACATCGCGGACGTGTACGCCACCGGCAAGGCCGAGGAGCTCATGGGCGCCGCGCTGGACGCCTCCGGCGCCCCCAGACATCACCTGGTGGTGTCCAGCAAGGTGTACTGGCCGATGTCGGACGACGTCAACGACCGCGGCCTCTCGCGCAAGCACATCATGGAGTCCATCGACCGCAGCCTGGACCGGCTGGGTTTCGATTACTTGGACGTTTACTTCGCTCACCGCTACGACGCTGATACTCCGCTCGAAGAGACGGTGGAGGCGTTCTCGGACGTGGTCCGCTCCGGGCGCGCGCACTACTGGGGCACCAGCATGTGGAGCGCCGCGCAGATCGCGCAGGCGCACACCTACGCCAAGTCCAACGGCCTCGTGGCGCCCATCTCGGAGCAGCCCGAGTACTCCATGGTGAAGCGCTCCCGGGTGGAGGAGCACATACTGCCCGCCACCACGCAGCTCGGCGTCGGGCTCGTGGTCTTCAGCCCACTGGCTCAGGGGCTCCTCACGGGCAAGTACGACGACGGCGTGCCTGCAGGCAGCCGCTTCGACAACTTCGAGCGCTTCAAGGAGCAGAACCTCACCGCGGAGAACGCCGCGAAGGTGAAGGCCCTGAAACCCATCGCAGACGAGTTGGGCATCACTCGCGCGCAGCTCGCGCTGGCCTGGGTGCTTAGGCAGGCGGGCGTGGCCAGCGTCATAACAGGCGCCACACGTGTCGAGCAGCTGGAGGACAACGTGCGCGCCGCCGGCGTGGAGCTGAACGCCGAGGTCTTGGAGCGCATCGATTCCGTTCTGAATTGAGTTGGCGGGTCGGCCGTGGCGCCGAGTGGGTGACCTCTTGCGCTGAGGTTCCGACCTGCGCCAGTACAGCGCCAAGTTACGCAGTTCGGTAGAACGCCGCACAAGGGACGGCACCCATGGGTCTCGCACCCAAGGCGCCCTCGGCCCCAAGAGTAATGTGTGTCATGAAGCTCTACACCGCCGAGCAGATGCGCCGCGCCGACGCAGGCGCGGCTGCCGCAGGCGTGCCCACCTACCAGCTCATGCAGGCCGCCGGCGCCGCCGTGGCCCGGGCCGTGCTCCAGCACTACCCGGCCGCGCGGCCGGTGGTGGTGCTCTGCGGTCTTGGCAACAACGGCGGCGACGGCTACGTGGCGGCCTCCAGGCTGAGGGGGCGTTACCGAGAGGTGCGCCTCCTCGAGTTGGAGGGTGCTGGAGAGCGACCCGGTGACGCCAGCACCGCCCGTGCCGCGTGCCTGGCGGCCGGCGGACGCGCCGAACGCCTGGACGCCGGCAGTGCCCCGATACTGCTCGCCTGGCTAGGCGCTCAGGCCGGAACTCCGGGTACCCGTCCTGTGGTCATCGACGCCCTGCTGGGCAGTGGCCTCAACCGGCCGCTCACTGGCTGGCTCGGTGAACTGGCGGCGGGCCTCGGAGGAACCGGCGCTGCCGTCGTCGCAATAGACGTGCCGAGCGGCCTGAACACTGACCAGGCGCTGGTTCCCGGGCCGCACGTGACGGCCGATCTCACCGTGCAACTGGCCGGCCACAAGGCCGCCTCGCTCTTCTATCCGGCCCGCGCAGCCTACGGGCGGTCGGTGCTGGCCGAAATCGGCATCCCCCTCCACGTTCTCGAGACCGCCTCCGAGGTGACCATCGTCACCAGCGCCGACGCTCGCGCCGCGCTGCCGGCGCGGCGCCCAGGCGGCCATAAGTACGGCGCGGGCACGGTGTGCGTGGTGGCCGGCTCCCAACGCTACCGAGGCGCCGCCGAACTGGCCTGCCGCGGCGCGTGGCGGGGCGGCGCCGGGCTGGTGACGCTGGTAGCAGCGGAGCGCCACCCGAGCGGCTGGCCCGAAACCATGCTCGAGCCGCATGAAGCCGGTCAACCGTGGCCGCCGCCCGGGCTGGCGCCTAAGCTCGCGGCGGCCTGCGTCATAGGCCCGGGGCTCGACCCCGCGGCGCTGCCACACTTGCCGACCATGCTCAGCTGGGCGCCGGGCCCAGTGGTGCTCGACGCCACGGCCCTCAACCCGGCCGCCCTCAGCGGTTGCCGCCAACAGCTCGGCAACGCACCCGTGGTGCTCACACCTCACGCCGGCGAGGCGGAGGCACTGCTCGCCGCCTGGGCGCCCGAGCACTCGGGCCTCACCCGAAGCGACCCACTGGCGGCCGCCACGAGTCTGGCCGTGCTGGCGCAGGCCACCGTGGTCCTCAAGGGACCCACCACCGTCATCGCCGACCACACCGGCCGCGTGGCGGTCTCTCCGCGCGGTTCACCCGCCCTCGCCAGCGGCGGCACGGGCGACGTGCTCGCGGGCCTGCTGGGAGCGCTGCTGGCAGCGCCCGGCGGCAGTGAGGCGCTGTTCGAGCGCGCCTGCCTGGGAGTGTGGCTGCACGGCGTGGCGGGCGAGTTGGCCGCCGCCCAGGTCGGCTCGGCCCTGGTGGCTAGCGACGTGGTCACCGCCCTGCACCGCGCCAGGCAGCTCCTCACACGGGTAAACTCGTAAGCGGTTGCACCCGGGCACTCGCCCGGTCCCTGGCCCATGCGCAGAAGCGCGTCATCACACCGCTTTCCGACCTGGAGGTTGAACATGGCGGCACCCGTCGTCGGCCTGATAATGGGCAGCGATTCCGACTGGCCGGTGGTCAAGCAGGCCGCCGCGGTTCTCGACAAGCTCGGCGTGCCGTGGGAGGCCACCGTGGCCTCCGCGCACCGCACACCGGAGCGCGCGGTGGAGTGGGCCGCCTCGGCCCACGGTCGTGGGCTGAAGGCCATCGTGGCTGCCGCCGGCCTCGCCGCCCACCTCCCCGGTGTGGTGGCTGCTCACACCACCCTGCCGGTGGTGGGGCTCCCGGTGGGCGCCGGCGCCCTCAAGGGGGTGGACGCCCTTTACAGCATCGTGCAGATGCCGCCTGGCGTGCCCGTGGCCACCGTAGGTATCGACGCGGGGCGCAACGCGGGTGTGCTGGCCGCGCAGATCGTGGCCGTAGCGGACCCGGCGCTAACGGAGCGCCTGGCTACCTACAAGCGTGAACTGGCCGGTGGCGCCACGGCCGCCAACGAACGGTTGCAAGCCGCCATAGAGCAGGAACGAAGCGCATGATCGAACGCTACACGAGGCCCGAGATGGAGCGTCTCTGGACGCTCGAGGCCAAGTTCCAACGCTGGCTGGAAGTCGAATTGGCCGCCTGCGACGCGTGGGCCGAACTCGGTCAGATCCCGGCCGAGGCGGCGCGTGAGCTGCGCGCCAAGGCGGCGTTCTCGGTGGAGCGCATCCTCGAGATCGAAGCCGAAGTGCATCACGACGTGATCGCCTTCACCACCAACGTGGCCGAGAACGTGGGCCCCGCCGCGCGCTACTTCCATTACGGCCTCACCAGCTCCGACGTGGTGGACACCGCGCTGGCCAGCCTCATGGTGGACGCCGGCGCCATCATCGCCCGCGACCTGGCCACGGTGAGCGCCACCCTGCAGCGCCTGGCGGTGCAGCACAAGCATCAGCTCATGATCGGCCGGACGCACGGCGTGCACGCGGAGCCCACCACCTTAGGGCTAAAGTTCGCCCTCTGGTGGCAGGAGGTGGAGCGCCACCGCCAACGCTGGGACCGCGCTGTGGAGAACATCCGCGTGGGCAAGATCTCGGGCGCCGTCGGTACCTACGCCAACATCGACCCTTACGTGGAGGAGCACGTGTGCCGCGCGCTCGGGCTGGAGCCCGCCCCGCTTTCCACCCAGGTGCTGCAGCGCGACAGGCACGCCGAGTACCTCACGGCCCTGGCCCTCATAGCCGCCAGTCTGGACAAGTTCGCTACCGAGATCCGCGCGCTGCAGAAGACGGAGACGCGCGAGCTGGAGGAGCCGTTCGCCGCCGGCCAGAAAGGCAGCTCCGCCATGCCCCACAAGCGCAACCCGCGCCTGTGCGAGCAGATCACCGGCCTCTCGCGCGTGGTGCGGGCCAACGCCGGCACGGCGCTCGACAACGTGCCCCTGTGGCACGAGCGCGACATCAGCCACTCCTCCGCCGAGCGCGTCATCGTGCCGGACAGCACCAGCCTCGTCAACTATCTCCTGAACGTGTTCAACCGCGTGCTGGAGGGCCTGCACGTCTACCCCGACAACATGCGCCTCAACTTGGAGCGCACCGGCGGTCTCGTCTTCTCGCAGCGGGTGCTCCTTGCGCTCGTGAACGCCGGCCTCTCGCGCGAGGACGCCTACCGCCTCGTTCAGGGCGAGGCCATGGCCGCCTGGAACGACTACGGCAAGCCGCCGGGCAGCGCGCTCACGTTCCGGGAACGGATCAGCGCTAACCCGGAAGTGACACGCTACCTGAGCGCGGAGCAACTGGACGACTGTTTCGACCCCAGCCATCACCTGCGGCACTTGGACACCATCTACGAGCGACTGGGGCTCGCCCAGTGAGCGAACGCACCGCAGCGTCATCACGGATGGCGTCGCCGAGTTCGAGGAGGACGGCATGACGGAAGCATTGCTGACCGCCGGGCACATCGACCTGCCGCTGGTGCACAGGGGCAAGGTGCGAGAACTGTTCGACCTGCGTGGCGACCTGCTGTTCGTGGCCACGGACAGGCTCTCGGCCTTCGACGTGGTGTTCGCAGAGGGCATACCGGGCAAGGGCAGGGTGCTCACCGAACTCTCCGCGCTCTGGTTCGCTGCCACCGAGCACATCGTCCCGAACCACCTCATCACCACCGACGTGGACGCTCTGGGGCTCGACCTGCCCGCGGACGTCAGGGCACGCCTGGCGGGCCGCGTGATGCTGGGCCGCAGGACGGAGCGCGTGGACGTGGAGTGCGTGGTGCGCGGCTACCTGGCGGGCTCGGGTTGGGCCGAGTACCAGCGTACGGGCGAGGTCCTCGGCAACCCCCTCCCGGCCGGGCTGCAGCTCAACGACCGCCTGCCCGAGCCCATCTTCACGCCTGCTCTGAAAGTAGACGACGGGCACGACGAGAACGTGCCGTTCGCCGAGGTGGAGGCTCGTTACGGGCCGGATCTGGCCGCCAAGTTGCGTGACGCCAGCCTGAGGCTTTACGAGTTCGGCGTGGAGCGCGCCGCCGCCGCCGGCCTGATCCTCGCCGACACCAAGTTCGAGTTCGGCCTGCTCGACGGCGAGCTCATCGTGATAGACGAACTGCTGACGCCCGACTCCAGCCGCTTCTGGCCCCAGGAGCGCTACGTGGTCGGCAGCGCCATCGACAGCCTCGACAAGCAGCCGGTGAGAGACTTCCTGGAGGCCACCGGTTGGAACAAGCAGCCGCCGCCACCGCCACTGCCGGAAGACGTGGTGAGGGCCAGCAGCGCACGCTACGGCGAGGCGCTGGAGCGGCTGCGGGCGGTGCTCACCTAACATGCCAAGCTCACACGTTAGCTGGAGGGTTCGACGATGCTGAAGGCGCAGCACATACTGCCCGACGCCCCACCCAACGCCGTGGTGGCCACCCCTGACGACACCCCAGGCGTGTGGCGGGACGTGGGCCTGTCGGCCTACGAGTACCGCCTGATCACGGAGCTTCTGGGGCGCGAGCCCAACCCGCTCGAGCTCGAGCTGTTCGGGGTCATGTGGTCGGAGCACTGCAGCTACAAGAGCTCACAGGCACTGCTGAGGCGGCTGCCCACCAGCGGCGAGCGCGTGGTGCAGGGCCCGGGCGAGAACGCCGGCGCCATCCGGGTGGGTGAGCACACGGTGGTGTTCAAGATCGAATCGCACAACTCGCCCTCGGCGGTGGTGCCGTTCGACGGTGCCGCCACCGGTGTCGGCGGCGTGCTGCGCGACATCTTCACCATGGGCGCGGCGCCCGTGGCGGTGCTCGATTCGCTGCGCTTCGGGCCGCCAGAGGAGGCGCGGCAACGGCACCTGCTCGAACGAACCAGCGCCGGCATCGCGGACTACGCAGCCGGCATGGGAGTGAGGAGCGCAGCCTCCGAGGTGCGCTTCGGCGCGAGTTACCAGCACAACCCGCTCGTCAACGCCATGGCCATCGGCGTCACGCGTGGCCAGCTCTACCAGGGCGTGGCCAGCGGGCCTGGCAACCGCCTGCTGGTGTTCGGCCGGCCCACCGGCCGCGACGGCGTGCGCTCCGCTAGCTTCTCTTCCAAGGCGCTGCCGGGAGACGAGGGCAGCATGCCGCTGGTGCCGGCGGGAGACCCCGCCATTGGGCGCCGCGTCATGGAGGCAACCCTGGCACTGCTCGAGCAGGGCAACATCGTGGGCATGCAAGACATGGGCGCCGCCGGCTTCACCTCCACCACGTGCGAGATGGCGGCGAAGTCGGGCACTGGCGTGGTGGTGAACGTGGCGCAGGTGCACACGGTGGACGACAGCATCCAGCCGTTCGAGGTCATGCTATCGGAAACGCAGGAACGCATGCTGGCGGTGGTGCGAGCGGGCCAGGAGCCGGCCGTGGCGGCCATCCTCGAGAGCCACGGGGTGCCTTACTCGTTCTGCGGCGAGGTCACGGACGACGGGTTGGTGCGCGTGGTGAACGGCGAGGAGGAGCTGGCCACCGTACCGGCCAACTACCTGGCCGGCGAGGCGCCGCTGTACGTGTGGCCGATCGCCGCCGAGGAGCGCGCGGAACGGGGCACGGTCAGAGCGCCCGAGACGTCCACCCAGCACGATTGGAACGAGGCGCTGCGCAGCCTGCTCCTCTCCCCCGACTTCGCCGACGCGAGCGGGTTACGGCGCCGCTACGGCGAGGACGAGCCCGGCATCCCGCGAGCGGGCGTGGTGGACCTGGGCGGCGCCGGAGACGAGACCGCCATAGCCGTGTGCGTCTACGGCAACGGCAGGCTGGTGGCGCTCGATCCCTACGTGGGCACCCAGGCGTGCGTGGCCGTGGCGGCACGGCGCGTGGCGGCCACCGGCGCCGAGCCGGCCGCCATCACCAACGGCCTCAACTTCGGCAGCCCCGAACGGCCGCAGGTTTACCGCCAACTGGAGCGCAGCATCACCGGCATGGCTGACGCCTGCCGGGCGCTCGGCACGCCGGTCACCGGCGGCAACGTGAGTCTCTTCAACGAGAAGGGTGGCCAGGGCATAGCGCCCACACCCATGATCGGCATGGTAGGGGTGTTGCGGAGCGCCGCTGCCGCCCTGCCGCAGGGCTTCCAGCAGGCAGGCAACGCGGTCGTGTTGCTGGGACGTACGGAACCCACCATGATAGGCAGCACCTACGAAGCTTCCACCGCGCCAGGAAATGCGGGCCCCACGGCCCTGCCGGCCATCGACCTAGGGGCGGAGCGGCGGCTTCACGAGCTGGTGCATGGGCTGGCGGCCCAGGGCCTGCTACGCGCCGCGCACGCCGTGGCCGACGGCGGGTTGGCGCCGGCACTCACGCAGATGGCCCTCGCGGCGGCGCCGGGGGCGGCGGGCTGCCGAGCGACCCTGGAGGAGCTGCCGGTGGCCGCCGCCCTGTTCGGTGAGAGCCACGGCCGCATGCTGCTGGAGTGCGCGCCGGACGCCGTGAGCGCTCTGCTCGCGGCCGCTCAGGCGGCCGGCGTGCCGGCCACGGCGCTGGGCACCGTCACCAGCCACTCCCTGGAGCTGGCCACGGCCGGCGGCGAGAAAGTGGTCTCGCTGAACACGGCCGACCTCGAGGTCGAGTGGAAGGAGGCGAGCCCGTTCCGATGGGAGAACTGAGAGAGTACTGCGGCGTGTTCGGCATCTTCGGGCACCCGCAGGCTGCCAGGCTCACCTACTACGGCCTGCTGGCGCTGCAGCACCGCGGTCAGGAGGGCGCCGGCATGGCCGTGGCGCAGGGCGGCCGCCTCCGCGTGCACAAGCGCGCGGGCTCGGTCAGCGAGGCGTTCAGCGGCGCCGCCCTCGAGCCGCTGCGCGGCTCCGCGGCCATAGGCCAGACGCTCTACCTGCGGCGGGGCCTCACTGCCGCCGCCTCCGAACTGCAGCCGCTTATGGTGAACCACCGCTGGGGCGACATGGCGTTCTGTTACAACGGCGCCCTCACGAACGCGAACGAGTTGCGCCACGACCTCGAGGAGTCCGGCTCCATCTTCCACACGCACGTGGACATCGAGGTGGTAGCGCACCTCATGGCCCGCCACCACCACGAGGCGCCGGCCGAGGCTCTGGCCAAGGCACTCAACCAGGTGCGGGGCGCCTACTCGGGGGCGTGGCTCACGCAGAAGCAACTGCTCGTGGCGCGCGACCCGCACGGCTTCCGGCCCCTCTCGCTTGGCAGGCTCGATTGGCAGGAGCCCGGCAGCGGGAGCGCGCCGGCCGCCAGCGGCACAGCCTGGGTGGTGGCTTCCGAAACGTGCGCGCTGGACACCGTTGGAGCCAAGTTCGTGCGCCACGTTGAGCCCGGCGAGATGCTGGTGATAGACGAGTCGGGGGTGCACAGCAGGCGCCTGGCCGCCACACCGGGCACCGAGACGCGCCTCTGTTCGTTCGAGTTCGTGTACTTCGCCCGCCCGGACAGCGTGCTGGCCGACCAGAGCGTGCACATAGCCCGCAAGAACCTGGGCCGCGAGCTGGCCAAGGAGCAGCCCGCGGAGGCCGACGTGGTGATAGGCGTGCCCGACTCCTCGCTGGCAGCTGCCAGTGGCTACGCGGAGGAGGCGCACCTGCCTTACGAGGTGGGCCTGGTGAAGAACCGCTACATCGGCCGCACCTTCATAAGGCCCACGCAGGCGGCGCGCGAGCAACTTGTGCTCTTCAACCTCAACGCCGTCCGCAAGGTGGTGGAGGGCAAGCGGGTGGTGCTGGTGGACGACTCGATAGTGCGCGGCACCACCTCCATCCGCCTGCTCGACCTGCTGCGCAGCGCCGGCGCCAGGGAGGTTCACATGCGCGTGAGCTCGCCCCCCTACCTCTACGGCTGCCCCTACGGCCTCGACGCAGCCGAGGAGCACCAACTGGTGGCGCGCGGGCGCTCGGAGGAGGAGATGGCCGCACTCATCGGCGCCGACAGCCTCAAGTTCCTGAGTCCCGAAGGCATGCTGCGCGCGTTCGGGGCCGCCGGCGGGCTGGCCGCCCAACTCCGCGGCACGGTCATGCAGGACGGTTCCCCGGTGGCCGACACGGAGGCGGAGGAGGGAGCCGCGTCGGCCGGCCAGTACTGCCTCGCCTGCTTCCTGGGCCGCTTCCCGGTACCGCCGGGCGCGGGCCACGCGGCCGCGACGGAGGGCAGCACGCCATGACTGATGACAACGGTGAGAAGCGCCTGACCTACGAATCCGCCGGCGTGGACATAGAGCGCGGCGCAGACGTGGTCAGCCGCATCGCCTCGCACGTGGCGCGCACCTCGCGCCCCGGAGTGCTGGGCGCGTTCGGGAGCTTCGGCGGCATGTTCGCGCTGGACACGGAGCGCTACCCGGAACCCGTGCTCGTTTCGGGCGCGGACGGCGTGGGCACCAAGCTGCGCCTGGCGTTCGAGCTCGGCGGCCACGCCGCCGTTGGCACGGACTGCGTGGCCATGTGCGTGAACGACATAGTGGTACAGGGCGCAGAACCGCTCTACTTCCTGGATTACATCGCTTCGGGCCGCATAGACGGCGAGGTGGTGGAGCAACTGGTGAAGGGCATGGCGGACGCCTGCGCGGCGGCAGGCTGCGCGCTGCTCGGCGGCGAAACGGCGGAGATGCCCGGCAGTTACCCGGAGGGCGAATACGACGTGGCCGGCTTCGCCGTGGGCGTAGTGAACCGGCCCGCGATCATCGACGGTAGCCGCGTGACCGCCGGCGACGCCATCATCGGCCTGGGCAGCAGCGGGGTGCACAGCAACGGCTTCTCGCTGGTGCGCCATGTGCTCGCGCACGGGGGTCATGAGCTTGCCGACGTGCCGGCCGAGTTGGATGGGCGCACCCTCGGCCAGGCGCTTCTGGAACCCACCCGCCTCTACGTGGCCACCGTGCTGGCACTACTGAAGCAGGGCTTCGACCTGAGGGCCCTGGCCCACATCACCGGTGGGGGGCTCACCGAGAACGTGCCCCGCACCCTGCCTCCCGGCCTGAACGCCCGGCTGCGGGTGGGTAGCTGGGAAGCGCCGCCCATCTTCGGCCTGCTGCAGGAGTGGGGCAACCTGGCAACGGACGAGATGCGCCGCACGTTCAACATGGGGCTCGGTTTCACGCTCGTGGTACCGGCCGAGCAGGCCACGGCGGTGCTGGCCGCCGCGACCGCGCTGGGCGAACGCGCCTTCCTGGTGGGCGAGGTAGTGGCCGGCGCGGGGCCAAGCGAGGTGCTCTTCGAGTGAGCACGCCGCGCCTGGCAGTGCTGGCTTCGGGCCGCGGCAGCAACTACGCAGCACTGGCCGCTGCGGTGGAGCGCGGCGACCTCACGGCCGACATCGTGCTGGTACTCACCGACGTGGCCGGCGCACCGGTACTGGAACTGGCACGTGAGAGGGGCACGCCGACCGAGGTGCTGGGGCCGGCTGCGGGGGTGAGCGCCGGTGGCAGCTACTCGCGCGCGCGTTACGGCGCCGCACTCGCGGCCATGCTGGAGCGCTACCACGTGCAGTACGTGGCGCTGGCCGGTTTCATGCGCATGCTGGGCGGCGAGGTGCTGAGCCGCTACGCAGGGCGTATCGTCAACGTGCATCCGTCGCTGCTCCCCGCCTTCCCGGGCTTAGACGCTCAGAGGCAGGCGCTCGAACACGGCGCGGAAGTCAGCGGCTGCACGGTGCACCTGGTGAACGAGGGCATGGACACCGGGCCGATCCTGGCCCAGCGGGCGGTGCCGGTGCTGGCAGACGACAGCGTGGCCACGCTTACGCAGCGCATCCAGGCGGCCGAGCACGACCTGTACTGGCGGGCCCTGAACGAACTGCTGCTCGGGGCAGCGCCTCTGGCTGGCCACCGGCCCGCTTCCGAAGGGAGCGGAACGACATGACACCCGAAGCGAGCCGCGGCAAACTGGCTCTTCTCAGCGTTTCCGACAAGACGGGCCTGGTGGAGTTCGCGCGCGGGCTGCAGGAGGCGGGTTACACGCTCGTCTCCACCGGCGGAACCCTGAGCGGTCTCCGTAGCGGTGGCGTGACCGCCACGTCCGTGGAGGAGCTCACGGGCAGTCCCGAGATCCTCGGCGGCCGCGTGAAGACCCTGCACCCCAAGGTGCACGGCGGCGTGCTGGCCAGGCGCGACGACGCGGGGCACATGGCGGAACTGGCGCAGCAAGGCATCCAGCCGGTAGACCTCGTGTGCGTGAACCTCTACCCCTTCGCTGCCACGGTGGCGAGACCGGACGCCACCTGGGACGACGCCATAGAGAACATAGACATCGGCGGTCCCACGCTGCTGCGCGCTGCCGCCAAGAACCACGCAGGCGTGATTGTAGTGACGCGGCCAAGCGACTACGGGACCGTGCTGCAGGCCCTGGCTGACGGCGGGGTGAGCCCGGAACTGCGCCGCACGTTAGCGGGGCGCGCCTTCCAGCACACCGCGGAGTACGACGCCACCATCGCAGCCTGGTTCGCTGCACACGTCGCGAACGAGGCTGAGGCCGAGCCACTGCCGGCGTCCCTCACGCTCTCGCTCACCAAGCAGTACGACCTCCGTTACGGCGAGAACCCTCACCAGGTGGCAGCGTTCTACGCCCTGGAGGGAGCGCAGGAGGCGCCGTCGGTGGCGAGCGCCGAGCAGCTGGGCGGTAAGCAGCTCTCGTTCAACAACCTCAACGACACCGACGCTGCGCTGCGCCTGGCCCTCGAGTTCGCGGTGCCTGCGGCCGTGGCCGTGAAGCACACCAACCCGTGCGGCGTGGGGCTGGGCCCGGACCTGGCTACGGCGTTCGGCCGCGCGTACGAGGCCGATCCGGTGTCCATCTTCGGCGGCATAGTGGCGCTCAACCGCCGCGTGGACCTCGCCACCGCGGAGCAACTGGCCGAGATATTCCTCGAGGTCATCATCGCGCCGGACTACGACTCGGACGCGCTGGCGCTACTGCAACGGAAGAAGTCGCTCAGGCTGCTGCGAACCGGCTACTGGCCGGGCAGCCAGGACGGGGCGCCCCAGGGCGGGAGTGTGGCCGCGCTCAGCCCCGCCGGCTCCGAGCCGCTCAGCGCAGCGGGCTTCGACCTCAAGCGCATCGGCGGAGGGCTCCTGTTGCAGTCGCCCGACCCCCGTGGGCTCACGCGCTCCGCATGGCGCACGGTCACGAGTACCGCCGTGCCGGAGGCCGCGTGGCGCCAGCTCGAGCTCGCCTGGCTCGTGTGCAAGCACGTGAAGTCCAACGCCATCGTGCTCGCCAAGAACGACATGACGGTGGGCGTGGGCGCCGGTCAGATGAACCGCATCGACGCCGCGCGCCACGCCATCAACCACGCGAGAACCATAGGCGGCCCCTCTGGACCGCTGGGCAGCGTGCTGGCCTCCGACGCCTTCTTCCCCTTCCCCGACGTGGTGGAGGCCGCTGCGGAAGCCGGCGTGACCGCCATCGTGCAACCGGGCGGTTCCGTGAAGGACGCCGCCTCCATAGAAGCCGCCGACCGGGCCGGCCTGGCCATGGTGTTCACGGAGGAACGACATTTCAGGCATTAGCGAAAAGCGCGCAGGACCGACGTGAACCAGGGTAAGACGGTGCTGGTGGTGGGCAGCGGTGGCCGCGAGCACGCCATCGCCTGGAAGCTGGCGCAGAGCCCCCAGGTGGGCAGGCTGTACTCCGCGCCGGGCAACGCCGGCATGAGCGGTCTGGCCACGCTGGTGCCCGTTGCCGCGGACGACATCGAGGGTCAGGTGCGCCTGGCCCAGGAGGTGGGCGCCGACCTCGTGGTGGTTGGCCCCGAAGCGCCTCTTGCCCTCGGGTTGGCCGACGACCTGCGGCGGGCCGGCATCGCGGTAGTGGGTCCGGGCCGCGCCGCGGCGCAGCTGGAAGCGTCCAAGCGCTTCGCGAAGGAAGTCATGCAAGCCGCCGGCGTGCCCACGGCCTCCTACCGCACGGCCGCCAGCCAGGCTCAAGCCTCTGCGCTCATACGCGAGTACTTCGGGAGCGGCGGTTGGGACGGCCCGGCAGGGTCGGATCAGGCCAACGCCGACGGCAGCGGGGCATCTACCCGCGCGCCCCGTGCCCCGCTCTCCCTCGTGGTCAAGGCCGACGGCCTCGCGGCAGGCAAAGGCGTCGTGATCTGCGCCTCGCAGGCCGAGGCCGAGGCGGTGGCGCACGACATGCTCTCGGGCGCCATGCTGGCAGGCGCCGGTAGCAGGGTCGTGCTCGAGGAGTGCCTGAGCGGCCCTGAAGTGTCGCTACTCACCTTCTGCGACGGCACGCACGCCGTGCCCATGCCCCTCGCGCGGGATTACAAACGCCTGCTGGACGGCGACGAAGGCCCCAACACCGGCGGCATGGGCTCCGTTTCGCCCGTGCCCGGCTGCGACGCCGAACTGGCGGACGAGTTGTTGCGCACCTGCGTGCAGCCCGTGCTGGCCGAGATGGCGCGCCGCGGCGCGCCCTTCAGGGGTGTGCTCTTCACAGGCATTATGCTCACGGGCGATGGCCCCAGAGTGCTCGAATACAACGCCCGCTTCGGCGACCCGGAAACGCAGTCGCTGATGCCGCGCCTGCAAAGCGACCTGTACGAGGTGCTGTACGCCACCGCCACCGGCGACCTGGCCGGCGTCCAACCCACCTGGGCGAAGGGAACCACCTGCTGCGTGGTGATCGCGGCGCCCGGCTACCCTGAGAGCCCCGCCCGCGGCGGGGTCATAGCGAGCCTCCCGGCCGATGACGGCGGGATAGTGGTCTTCCACGGGGGCACGGGCCGAGACGACACCGGTCGGCTGGTCGCCGCCGGCGGCCGCGTTCTCAGCGTCACGGCCACTGGCGCAGACCTGGCTGCCGCTCGCGAACGCGCTTACGCCGCCGTGGCAGACGTCCACTATGCCGGCGGTCAGTACCGCACCGACATCGGTGAGACGGAGGGGACGGAGAGCCCATGAGCCACGCCCCGCTGCCGCCGCTGCGGGTCTCGGTGCCCGCCACCAGCGCTAACCTGGGCCCGGGCTTCGACGCGCTCGGCCTGGCAGTGAACCTGCACCTGACGGTGGAAGCCCGGTCGTCCGACAGGGATAGCCTCAGCTACAGCGGCGATGGAGCCGTAGCGGACGGCCCCGATAACCTCATCCACCAGGGCTTCCGCGCCGTTTACGGTGCCGCCAACCGAGAGGCCCCGGCGGTGGCGCTCACCGTTCACAACCCGATCCCACTGGCGCGCGGGCTCGGCTCCTCCTCGGCCGCGCTCGTGGCCGGCGCCGCCCTGGCCGACGAACTGCTGGCGTTGCAGGGTGGCGCGAGCCTGGGAAGGGACGCCGTGTTCCGGCTGTGCGCCGCTCTCGAGGGCCACCCGGACAACGTGGCGCCCGCCGTGTACGGCGGCTTCACAGTGTCGGCCGCCGACGAGACGGGCGTCTTCCAGACGGCCAGCTTCCCCGTCCCTTCCGGTTGGCGCCTGCTGTTCGGCGTGCCGTCCTTCCCGCTCGCCACCAGTTCCGCCCGTGAGGTCGTGCCCACCAGCCTGGCGCTGGCAGACGCCGTGCTCACCGCCTCGCGCGCCGCGCTATGGGTCGCGGCGGTGGCGCTGGACCGGCCGCACCTGCTGCGCGCCGCGTCGCTCGACGTCATGCATCAGCCTTACCGGGCGCACCTCGTGCCCGGTTTCGAGCGGGTGCAGCAGCGCGCCCGGGCGGCAGGCGCCTACGCCGTGTACCTATCCGGGGCTGGACCCACAGTAGCGGTGGTATGTGACGACGCCGCCGCGGCAGAGTGCCTGGACGCGCTCGGCGACTTCGCGGGAACGGAGGGCCAGGTGCTGGACCTGGCGCCGGCGACGGGCTTCCAGGTCGAGCGGTGCTAGCATCCGGCCGATGAACGCTGCCCCTCCAGCCGCTCCCGTTCCCATCCTCGGTATCGACACCTCGTGCGACGACACCGGTGTGGGCATCGCGCTCGGCGAGCGGGTGCTGGCCAACGTCGTCGTACCGCAAACGGCGCTCCACTCGCGCTACGGCGGCGTCATGCCCGAACTGGCTAGCCGCGAGCACCTGGAAGTGATAGACGAAGCCGTGGAACGCGCCCTGGCCGAGGCGGGCCTGAAGCTCTCGGACGTTGGCGCGGTGGCGGCCACGCACGGGCCGGGCCTGGTCGGGGCGCTACTGGTGGGTCTCAGCTATGGCAAGGCCCTGGCTTGGGGTCTGGGCGTGCCGTTCCTGCCCGTGCATCATCTGCAGGGGCACCTGGCTGCGGCCACCGGCGTGGAGCCCCCTTTCCTGGCGCTCATAGCTTCCGGAGGCCACACCGCGCTGTTCGCCGTGCGCGGCTGGGACCAGGTGGAGGAGTTGGGCCGCTCACGCGACGACGCCGCAGGCGAGGCGTTCGACAAGGTGGCCCGGCTACTCGGCCTGCCCTACCCAGGCGGTCCGGCGCTCTCCAAGCTGGCGGAGAACGGCGATGACCACGGTGTGAAGCTGCCTTGGCCGATGGCGGGCTCGAAAGGCACCGAGTTCTCGTTCAGCGGGCTGAAGACGGCCGTGGCGCTGCTTCTGGAGCGGCAACCCGAAGCGAACCGGGCGGACGTGGCCGCTACGTTCGAGCGGATCGTGGTCGGTTCCCTGCTGGAGGTAACCAGGCGGGCGCTTGAGCTCACGGGTCTGAGGCGCCTGGTCATCGCCGGCGGTGTGGCCGCCAACGCGCGGCTCAGGCGGGAGGTCGCGGCGCTCGGAGCGGAGCTCGGGGTGGAGACCACTTTCCCCTCCCCTGCCCTGGCCACGGACAACGGCGCCATGATCGCCCTGGCGGGCAGGCTCGTGCTGGAAGGCAGCCGCAGCGCTGCCGGTAACGAGTACGACCCCGGCGTCGCGTTAGCCACGGACGCCTCCCCGTACCTGCCGCTAGCCTGAGCCGGCGCGGTTCAGCGCACGCTTCCCCACAGCCCGGCCAAGTACATCTCCTGCGTGATGATGCCCTTCACCACGTCACCGTCCATGGCTACCACCAGCTGCTCGTGGGCCAGCACACGCCGCAGGTCCGTGACCGCCATGTCCGCCTCGGCCTTCACGAGTTCCTCCCACGAGGTGATGCGGTCGTGGTGCAGGCCCGTGACCCCGATGGGAACCCCGCCCTGCTCCACGATGACTATGCGGTTGGCCATCATGGTCTGGGCCACCTGGGAGGAATCCACAGCCGGCACCTTGGCCGCTGCCCGGCCCACCGTTGGCGGCACCAGCAGTCCGAAGCTGAGCAGCGTGGGTGACGGTAGCCGCAACGCGCTGCGCACGTAGATGAGAGCGAAGGTGAATGCGAGCACGAACACCACGCCTTCCAGGAGGCCGGCGGCGTTGAGCGTGGTGAAGCCGAGCCGGCCGCTCTTGCCTAGGCTCCAGAAGACGATGAACGCCAGCAGCAGGGCGAAGGCCACGGCAGAAAGGGCGCCGAGCAGGGCAGCTACACGAAGTTGGGCGGGGCGTCTCACTCGTTTCTCTCCTCGGTCTTCAGTTGCTTACGTGCGGGGTAGTGGGTAGGTGCGGTGACAGGGTACCGGGTAGTTGCGAGGGCTTGTCCACGTCTGCGGCGAGCGCAGCGTCGTCGGTGATGAGCGCGCGCACAGGCGCTCCGAGCAGGGTGCTCACGCGGCGCTCCAGCTGAGCGATGTCGGCGCGGCCCAGGAGCAGCGCGAGAAGCACGTCCAGTCCGATGATGCCAGCGAGCGCGAAGGGGTTCTTGCGGGCCCTGAACACGCGGTCTATCTGCGGCAGCAGCGCCGGCGCCAGCGCGCGTTGCATCAGAACCAGGTTGCCGCCGGTGAACTTGCCGCTCCTAAGCTTGGCGTAGGTGCGCTTCTGGCCCGGGAACTGGGTCTCCGCCGCTGCCTCGCGCACCACGGGGTACACGAGCTGAGCGGGGCCTTCGGGAGTGGTGGCGGCCCGAGCGCCGGCAGCGAAGCGCGCGATCATGGCGCCCGTCACCCAGGGGATGTCGGCCCCGAGCAGCAGCAGCGGGCCGGTGCCGGGCACGGACAGGCCAGCCCCGAGACCCAGAGCGAGCGAATCCACCATGCGGTGCCCGGCGGGTACCTGCAGGTCGTAGAGACCCGTGAGCCGCGCGTTGGTGGGCCCCACGTACACGGTGGAGGCCACCACGCCGCTCTCCCGCAGCGCCTGCAGCACGTAGGCACCGAGCGGTTGATCGCCCAGCGGCAGCAGCGCCTTCGCTTCGACCCCTGCCGCGGTAGCCAGGCGGTCGCTGACGTCGCCGCCGGCAAGCACCACGGCCACGACGGAGTCGTCGTTCATGGCGCGAGTGTACCGCGCCGACGCGGCGCGCTCACTGGCTGACGTCTGGACCGGACGCCACAACGCCGCCCGCCACCTATCGATGGTGGCGGGCGGAACATCAGGAGTTTTCCAGTGCCGAGGGCTGCCGTGTTACGAGGCGGCAGGCGCCAGGCCAGGCCTCAGTAGCGGGTCTGACGGACGTTGACCTCGGTGGTGCGGCCGGCGCTGGCCGTGATGTTGGTGATGTAGGTGGTGAAGCCCGGGGCTATGACAACCAGCTCGTGGGAGCCGGAGGCCACGTCGTTGAGCGTGAGGCGACCGGAGCCGTTGGGCAGCGTGCCCACCTGGCGGCCGTCCAGGAACACGAGCGCGCCGCCCACGTTGCCCTGCACCACGATGGTGGCGCGCTGAGCGGTGAGCTGCGTGCTGACGGTGCGGTTGTCGCCGGCGCGCACGTCGAAGGAGACGGTGGCGGCGTCGTAGCCGGGCGCCTCGAAGCGAGCCTGGTAGCGGCCGGCGTCGAAGCGGATGGCGCCGGTGGGGGTGGTGCCCACGTAGCGGCCGTCCACGTACACGTCCGCGCCCGATGGGGAGCTGCTGAACGCTATCGTGCCGGCGCGCTGAACGGCGTTCAGGGTGGCGTTCACGTTCTCGGTGCTGCCGGCGCGCACGGTCACGCGGCTGGTGAACGCCTCGTAGCCGTCGGCTTCGATGCGCACGTTATGGGTGCCGGGCCTGGCGCCGAACGTCGTGGGGGTGTAGCCCACGAAGTCGCCGTCGAGGTAGACGGAGGCGCCGGACGGGCTGGAGGTGAAGCGGATGTTGCCGAAGGCGGCCTCGGCGGGGCGGTTGCCCACGTAATAGAGCGCGGTGTCCGTGACCCAGCTCTGCTGGGGGATGGGGCGCACGATGATGGCGAAGTTCTCGATGAAGCCCGACTCGCCGATGGAGCTCTGGGCGAACACGTCGCTCTCCTGCCGGAAGCTGGCCAGCTGGCGGGTGTTGAGCTCGGTCTTGCTGGCCACCGCGATCACCTTCGAGAGGCCACGCGGCGGGGCGATGTTGAACACGTAGCGGGCGCCCGACGGCGGGAAGCTGCGCACCTCGCCGGCGCGGAGGTAGTTGTCGCTGTCGTAACGGTTCGGGAAGATCTGGGTGATGTCGCCGTTGGGCCTGACGTCGAAGAGGTAAACGTAGCTCGCTTCGTCCACCCGCACGGAGATGTTGACGGTGTCACCCACCTGGTACTCGGGCGAGCCATCCCCGGAACGGTCGCGGTCCAGCCACACGTCCACACCGAAGCTGGGGGCCGGGTTGACGACGATTGCCTGAGGGGAGATCACGATTCCCTGGGAGAACCCAAACGGAAGCAGAAGGAGTAATGCAAGTGAGGCGATGAGTCTTTTCACGGTCTGCCTCCTTTCTTGCGGTCGAGCCTATCATCAGGTTCTGAAGCGTCATGATGCGGGCCTTAAAGCCACCTTCACACAAACTGTCAAGTAACTAACAGCGTTAGGGGTAGCATCCCCTTGTATGCCACACACCGACAGTGCCACCATCACGAGCCGCCGACGGCGGCCGCACCTGCCCACCGTCGCGGCGACCTTGCTGCTCGCCACCACCCTGCTGCTCCTCGGTTCGTTCGCCCGTGCTCAGGACGTGGACGAGGTCCTGGCCAACATCACGGCGGCGGCGCGCGCTCTGGACGACGCCAGCTTCCTGCTGGAGGGCAAGCTCGTGAACACGGACGGCACCACGTTCACGCTCGAGGTGGACATCCTGGTCGTGCCGCCACTGAACCTGGCCAGCGCGTACATCATCCAGCCGGACGCCCTCGCCGACAACATCATCGTCATGGACGGCGCGGCGGTCTACAACTACACGTTCCTCACCAACCAGGTCATGATCTTCGACGCCGACGACCCGGACGCGCTCGGTGGTCTGCTCCCTGCGGGTGAGGACGGGGAGTCGGTGAACTTCAACTTCGACCTGGGCACCATCTTCGCCGGCTTCGACGCTTCCGTGGTGGAGGTCTTCGAGGGCGAGTACGGCGAGACGTACCGCCTGCAGTTCGCCAACAAGGATCCTTCCGCGGCCATCCTGGACGTGATGGCGCTCGTTCCCAGTTCCGATTGGCTCCCGCGCTCGCTGGTGTTCATGCAGGCCAACGGCCACGTTCTGGCCGAGCTGCACGCCAACCGGCTCGAGACCAACACGGGCCTCGATCCCGATTACGTGAGGGACCTGCCGAGCGACGCCGAGGTGATAGACAACCGGCGCTGAGGTGCGAGCGCGTTGCTCGCCTCAGCGCCGGCCGGGTCGACCTTCCGTACGTCCGGGCGGCTAGTTGCCCACCATGTCCGCCGGCACCACGGCCGCGTCGAACTCCTCCGCAGTGAGGTAGCCGAGCGCCAGCGTGGCCTCCTTCAGGGTGGTGCCCTCGCGGTGCGCTTTCTGCGCTATCTCGGCGGCCTTGTAGTAGCCGATCTTGGTGTTGAGGGCCGTGACGAGCATGAGCGAGTTGCCGAGGTGCATGTTCATGCGCCCGTCGTCCGCCTCGATGCCCACCACGCAGTGTTCGACGAAGCTGTTGCAGGCGTCCGCCAGGAGGTTGGCGGACTCGAGGAAGTTGTGGATCATCACGGGTTTGAACACGTTGAGCTGCAGGTGCCCGTGGGACCCGCTCACGGCGATGGTGACGTCGTTACCCATGACCTGGGCGCACACCATGGTGAGCGCCTCGGCCTGCGTGGGGTTGACCTTGCCCGGCATGATGCTCGAGCCTGGCTCGTTCTCCGGCAGCCGGATCTCGCCGATGCCGCTGCGCGGGCCCGAACCCAGCAGCCGGATGTTGTTGGCCACGGCGAAGAGCGCCACGGCCGTGCGCTTGAGCGCGCCTGACGCCTCCACGATGGCGTCGTGGGCGGAGAGCGCCTCGAACTTGTCGTCCGCCGTGCGGAACGGCAGACCGGTCAGTTCCGCGATCTTGGCAGCCACGCGCTCCGCGAAGCCCTTCGGGGTGTTCAGTCCCGTGCCTACTGCGGTGCCACCCAGGGCCAGTTCGGCCAGGTGCGGCAGGGTGGCCTCCACCGCCTCCACGCTCTTGCGCACCTGGGTGGCGTAGCCGCCGAACTCCTGCCCGAGCGTGAGCGGGGTGGCGTCCATCAGGTGCGTGCGCCCGATCTTCACCTTGCCGGCGAACTCGGTCGCCTTGGCCTCGAGCGCCGCCTGGAGCCTTCTCAGTTCCGGCAGCGTGCGCTGCACGAGCGCCGTGTAGGCCGCGATGGACATGGCGGTCGGGAACGTGTCGTTGGAAGACTGGCTCTTGTTGACGTCGTCGTTCGGGTTGAGAGGCGTCTTGCTCCCGCGAGCGTTGCCGGTAAGCTCCGCGGCGCGGTTGGAGACGACCTCGTTCATGTTCATGTTGGACTGGGTGCCGGAGCCCGTCTGCCACACCACCAGCGGGAACT
>CAZVTS010000012.1:0-41911 GCA_964630175.1 uncultured bacterium | reverse complement strand
TCCAGGTTCTTGGCGCCCAGCTTGGACATCATCTTGTAGCGCCGCTCCATGTGCGACACGGCGCCCAGCAGCACGCCGGCCGCGTCGGCCGGGTTGGTGACCACGGGCCGGAGCAGGTGCGGGATGCCGTCGTACGGCGTGAGCTCCACCATCTTTGGGTCCACCATCAGGAACCTGAGCTGGGTGGGCAGGAAGCGGTAGAGGAGCGAGCTGATGAGCGTGTTCACCGCCACCGACTTGCCCGAGCCCGTCGAGCCGGCTATGAGCAGGTGCGGCATGCGGGTGAGGTCGCCTATCCACATCTCGCCCTCGATGGAGCGGCCCAGCACCACCGGCATGCGCGCCTGCGACCGGCGGAACTCGCTGGACTCGATGGCCTCGCGGAAGCGCACCACCTCGGGGTAGGCGTTCGGCACCTCGAGGCCGATGACGCTCTTGCCGGGGATGGGCGCCTCGATGCGCACCGAGCCCACGGCCATGGCCAGCGCCAGGTCGTCGGACAGGTTGGCGAAGCGGCTGATCTTCTCTCCCGGAGCCGGCTCCACCTCGAAGCGCGTGACCGTGGGGCCGCGCACGGCGGCCACCACGCGGCCGCTCAGGCGGAAGTTGGAGAGGGTCTCGTCGATCTGCCGGATGCGGTTCTGGCGCTCGGCTTCGGCCTCGGCGCGGTCGTACGCGAGCGGCTTGGGGGTGTCAAGCATGTCGAGTGGCGGGATCTGGATCTTGATGGCGCCCACGGCCGGGATGTCCGGCGCCTGACCCGGTGTGGCGCCCGACGCGGCGCTGGCCGCGGTGTTCGCCTTGCCGACCGGCACCGGGCCTGGACCCGTTACGCCTTCGGGGCCCACCTCCTGCTCGTCGAGCAGCGCCCGTTCCACGCGGTCGTTGGGGTCCGCGTCCGCAGCGTGCGCTCCGTGGACCACGCGGGGCACCGGTTCCACGCGATGTTCCTTGCCGACGAGGCCCGCGCGGTCCAGTTCGGTCTCGACCACCCTGAACGGCTCGTCCGGTCCCTTGCCACCCCACTCCTCGGCGGAGCGGTAGCCCTCCACCCAGTCTTCTCCGCCCGCAGCGGCTGCGGCAACCGCCGCCTCGCTAGCCTCAGCCTCGGCGGCCGCTTCCTCGGCCGCCCGCTCCGCCGCCAGGCGCTCCAGGCGCTGCTGCTCGGCCAACGCCCGATCCAGGTCCAGTCGGTGCTGCTCCGCTCGGCCCAGCACCGCCGTGAGCGCGTCCTCCCAGCCCTGGTCCTGAAGCAGGATGTCGCGCCCCCTGGTGTTCAGTTCCGTGCTCAAGGTCTGGTGGTAATCGGCCAGCTCCTCGAACTGCGGGTAGGTCTCCAGAGCACCAGCCAGGCGTTCGGCCAGCGGGCGCCAATGCTCGAACTCCACCGCGTGCGCGGCCAACTCGTCGGCGTCCACCTCCGTCTGCCGCAGTTCCGCCACACGCGCCTGGTGGGCCTGGTAGGCGCCCGCCAGCTGCCTGGGCGTCATGCGCTTCAGCTCGCGCTGGTCCTGATCGCGTTCGCGCGCCAGGCGGCGCTGCCGCTCCACCAACGCCACCACGTCCAGAGCCAACGACTTGCGCACCTTCTCCAGTGCGTCGGCCGCCACACCCCGTACCTCGAGCGGATCGTCCAGGCCGCGCTTCAGACCGGCGGCCCACACCTCGAAGGTGGCGGCGTCCGGGTCGGGCGCCACGGCGCTCTCCGCAGCCAGTTGGTAGCCAAGCTCCACCGCGCGGTCCTTGGTGAAGCCCGTCACGGCGCTCTGCCACGCCCTCACGTCGGCGCGCGCCTCCTTGAGGGCGGCCTCGTCCGGATCGGTGAGGAGCCGCTTGCTGCCCTGCACGTCCTCGCGCCAGCGCTGCAGCTCCGCGCTGCCGGGGTACAGGCTGCTCAGCGCCTGCAGGTCGCGGTCCACCTCGGTGAGGCCCTTGCGGGCCAGCGCCACGTCGGCCTGGAAAGCGGCCCGTTTGCGCACCTTCTTGCGCGTCTCGGTGAGCCACTGCCACGTGCGGCGGATGGCGCCGAACACGCTGCGGAGAACCGAACGCAGGAGCCGCGTGGGCGCCCAGCCGACGAGCAGGTCGAAGCCCACGGTGGCCAGCACCACGGCGGGAACCGCGGCGAGCGTGCCCCAGGTGGCGCCCAGCGCCTGCCGCAGGCCCAGGCCCCAGAAGCCGGTGGCGCCTGGTATCAGGCCCACCGATACGCCCCACAGCCCGCCCACCAGCAGGAGGTACCCGAGCAGCGCGCGCGGCCACCAGCGCGGGTTGCGGCGCATGAGGAACAGGGCGCCCAGCACGAGCAGGGGCAGTGGGAGGGCGTAGGCCGCCCAGCCGTAGCGGTCCAGTTGCGCGTTGCGCACGGTGGCGCCCAGGTCGCCCGTGGGCAGTGTGGGCAGCAGGATACCGGACGCGAAGATGCCGAGCGCCAACAGCACGAGTCCGATCGCCTCGAGATCGAGGCGTGAACTACCGCCGGCGGTACGCTTCGTGCGGCCCTTCTTCACGGGCAACAGTGTATCGCGCCGCTGCTCAGGCGCCATATGAGGCCTCGCACGGCGTGCCTTCCTTGCCGTGCGCAACGTGACAAACCCGTAAGAGACCGATAAGGACGCCGTCATACGCCCTTTGCCAGAATCCGGACGTGGAGCGAGAGTTTCCCAAGCTGCTGCCAAGGCGCCTCACCCGCCTGCGACTCCGGTCGCTGCCGGTGTTCCTGCCGATCCTCGCAGCGCTGGTGTTCCTCGCGAGCTTCACCATGTCGGAGGTCACCTTCTGGCACGGCTTCCTGCTGGCGATCCCGTTCCTGGTCACCACCACCGGGCTCGGTTGGCAGGCGGGAGCGCTGCTGGCGCCGTTCGGTCTGGCGCTCGTGTTCCTCCGTTCCTCCTTCTCCGGCATCCCCGCTGGCCCGTTCGATTACGTGGGCATGGCGCTCGCCATGCTGCTCGGTGCGGTGGCCGGCCATCAGATCTTCGCGCTGTGGCGCTCGGCGGAGCGCCGCGCCCGGCACTCCGAGCGGCGCGCGCAGCTGCTGCAGGAGGCGGCCATCGAACTCAACCAGAGCCCCTCGGTGGACGCGCTCTTCCGGAACGCGCCGCGGCTGCTCTCGGACCTGCTGCCTTTCACTCACGCGGAGGTGTTCATTCCGGAGGGCGACCACCTTCAGGTGCACACCAGCTACCGCTGGCGCGTCAACGAGGGCTTCAAGGTGCCGCTCAGGTCGGTCACGGGTCGCGCGTTCACTTCGGGTGAGCGCCAGTACGTGCCTAGCGCCCACAAGGACCCGGATTATCTCGTGGCGCCTGGCGCCAGCCCCACCCAGTGCGAGCTGGCGCTGCCCATAATCACCGGCGGCAGGGTACGCGCCGTGCTCAACCTGGAGCATGACCGCGAGGACGCCTTCGGACCCGAGGTGCAGAGGGCGCTGAGCGCTTTCGTTCGCATGGTGGAGGAGGTCCTCCAACGCCTGGAGACCGCCGAGGAGCTGGCGCGCAACAAGTTCGAGCAGAAGGTGCTCGCCGACCTGAGCCAGCGGATGCTCGTTGCCGACGGCGTGGCGGACGCGGCGGGCGGGGCGCTCGAGGTGCTGCTGCCGGCCCTGGACGTGGACTGCGGGGCGCTCATGGTGCTGCACCACAACCAGTTCCGCTCGTTGGGCGCGCGCGGCGTGCTGACGGAGGCGCGAGAGCAGACCCTGCAGGCGGGCCTGCCCAACGAGGGCGCCCTCGCACGCGCCTGGCACACCCGGGAGCCGCTCTTCCTGGACACCGTGCCTGGCCCCGTGTGGAGCGGCGCCGACGACGCGCGGTCGGTTGCCATCATGCCGGTGGTGGACGCCTCGAAGCAGGTCCAGACGCTCGTGACCCTCACGCGCGTGGGCGAAGCGCGCCCGTGGACCACGGATCAACGCAGGATCCTGCGGGCAGTAACGAACTCGCTTTCGGCCGCGCTCGACCGCGCCACTCTCAACCGGCAGCTGATCGCCATGCTGGCGGTCATCAAGCAGCTCAGCAGCTCGGAAGCGCCCAACGTCCTGTACCGCAGAGCGGCCGAAGCCGCCGTCGACCTGGTGCCGGGCGCCGAGGCGGCCAGCATCCTGGTGCGCCAGGGAGACCTCTACTACTACGAGGCGGCCGTGGGCTGGGACCTGGAGGAGCTGCAGGCTCACGCGGGTCCGTTCACCTACGAGGAGCAGCTCAGCTGGTACGCGGGCGACCCCGCCTCGTTCGTGGAGGGCATGGCCCGCGTGCTGAAGGGTGCAGCGATCTCCAGGCACAGCGGGGCTAGCGCGCGCTCCCCGGAGCAGCTCTTCGACGGCCGGCTGGCCGGCATGAAGAGTCAGGTCATGGTTCCCATCGCAGACCAGGAGGGCGACATCGTGGCCGTCCTGAACCTCGACAACTTCTCGACCGAGGACGGCTTCAGCCAGAACTCGGTGCGGCTGGCAGAATCGTTCGCGCAGCACATAGCCGTTCTGGTGCGCCAGGCGGAACAGGTGATGGAACTGGAACGCTCGGCCGTCACCGACCAGCTCACCGGGCTGGGCAACCGCGAGGGCTTCGAGCGCGTGGTGCGTCAGGAGCTCGCCAGGGCCCGCCGCTACGAACACCACCTGAACGTGGTGATGCTCGACCTGGACAACTTCAAGCAGGTGAACGACCGCTTCGGCCACGCCACGGGTGACGCTGCGCTGAAGGAAGTGGCCGCGGCGCTGAAGGCGTCCAAGCGCGACACGGATTCGGTGTTCCGCTGGGGCGGCGACGAGTTCGTGGTGCTGCTGCCCGAGGTGCGGCCCGAGGCGGCGCATAGCGCCATGCAGCGCCTGCTCGAGAGGGTATCGGCCATCGACGTTCAGGGACTCAGGCTCGGCGCAAGCGTCGGCCTGGCCAGCTACCCCACGGACGGCCTCGACGCTGAGAGCCTGCTGCACCGGGCGGACGGCCGCATGTACGAGAAGAAGGCTAAGGTGGATTCCCCGACCAGGCGCACGGTGAGCCGCAAGCAGACGCGCGCCCTAAGAGAGTTCTGAGACCAGCCGGGGGCTCAGCAGCCGTTCCGGTCGACGACCCAGCCGCTCCGCCTACGCCTCTCCATCGCCGCTGTCACCCGGCTCGGCCACGCCGCGCGCCTCGCGCTCCGCGGCCGGTAGTGCGCCTGCCGCCTCGTCCGCCGGCCCCGCGGTGAGCGCACCATCTGCTCCCACGAGCACCCGCTCGCGCGCCACCCCCGTGAAGGCGGGGCGGTTCAGCAGGTAGTCGTCCAGGATCACCTTGATCATGGCCACCAGCGGCACGGCTATGAGTGCGCCCAGCAGGCCCATGAGCCCCACCCCGGCCATGATGGCCAGCATCACGGTGATGGGGTGCAGGTTGGTGCTGCGCGAGAGGATGAGCGGCGAGAGCAGGTGCGCCTCGATCTGGTTGGCAGCGACGAAGACCGCCACCGCCAGCACCGCGGCCAGCGGGCTCACGGTGAAGCCCAGCAGCATGGCCGGCAGAACGCCCAGGATGGGGCCCAGGTACGGCACCAGGTTGAACACGGCTGCCAGGAAGCTGATGGCTGTGGCCAGCGGGATGCCGATGAGGGTGAGGCCTATCCAGATCATCACCCCGAGCAGCATGGTTATCAGCAGCTGGCCGCGGAGGTAGCCGCCCACTGCGAGGTCGGCCTTGACCATGAGGTCGTCCGTGACCCTGCGGTACCGCACGGGCACGAGGCGCTTGAACGAGGCCACGAAGCGCGGGAAATCGTAGAGGAAGTAGGCGCCGGCCAGGAAGATCAGGAAGATCTGGAAGGTGGTGGAGATGACGGCGGTGGCGCCGGACAGAAGTAGGCCCGGTCCCCCGGCGATGAGCCGCTGGAGCAGTTGCTGAACGCTCTGCACCAGCTGCTGGAGGAACGTCTGGAACTGCTCGCGCACCTGCACGGCGAGGTAGCCGCCCTCCTCGGTGCCGGCCAGACGGTCGGAGAGGAAGTCGGGCAGCCGTTCACTGATGTTCACGAGCCACGCCTGCACCGAGGCGAACCAGTCGCCCACGCTGTCGAGCGCACTCGGGATGAGCTGCACGAAGCGACCGGTCTCCACCACCACCTGGCTCACCACGAGCGACCCGAAGGCCATGACGAGGAGGAGCATGCCGTAAGTGAGTCCCACGGCCAGTCCACGCCCCACCCGCAGCCGGCCCAGCCAGGCCACCACCGGGTGAAGTATGTAGGCGATGAGGAAGCCGATGATGCCCACCTGCAGGGCGAAAGCGTAGCCGTTGCGGAAGCGCCACAGGACGGCCAGCACGAGCACCGTGAGCGCCACGTAGGTGACCGCCCGTACCCACACGCTCTGCCATACGATCTGCAGGGCCGTTGGTTCGGAGCCGTCCACTACCACCGGTAGGCGCGAGCCGCGAGGTTTGCTGCCTTGCTCCTTCATGGTCCTACGAACAGAGTAGCCGCCGCGAGCCTCACTTCGGTAGCCTCCATGCCCGCTCCGAAGAACTCGTCTTCCGTCAGCCAGATCTCGAACCTCAACCGGGCGCCTTCCTGACTACCGGCAACGGCGCGGTCGGTGCCCGAGTTGCCCACGAAGCCGAGCACCTGCCCCCGGTAGACGCTGGTGCCCACGCGCACGCCCGTGCGCACGCCGGAGAGGTGCCCGTAGCGGAGCACCGTGCCGTCCGCGCTGCGGAGCCACACCTGGCGGCCACGCAGCTGATCCAGCTGGCTCTCGTCGGCGCCGGCGTCTTCCACGTCGGCCATGAGGACCTCCCAGGCGCGGGGGTCCATCTCAGTGAAGCCCACGTCGGCACGCACGATCTGGCCGTCGGCGCCGGCTATGACCGGGGTGCCGTACACGATGGGCACGCCGGCGTCTTCGGGGAAGAAGTCGAAGCCCTGGCTGACGCCGTGCCGGTAGGCACGCGGTGCACCGGGCAGGTTGTCGTCGGAAGCGGGCAGCTTCGCGCCCGGCACAGGGAGCCAGAGACCCTCCGGTGCGAGCGCGGCGCGGGCGACCGGGGCGGACTCCGCCACCGGCTCGCTGGCTGGAGCGGCGGGCCCCTCCGCGCCGGAAGCGCGGGCGAGAAGCACCGTCACGACGAGCGCGTAGAGCGCCAGTGCCAGCAACACGTACCAGCCCGGTTTCAGCCGTGTCAGGCGGGCCATCACGCGGCGAAGTGTAGCACAGGGCCGTGAGAGCCCCGAACTGCCATCGGGCCGCTCCCTCAGCGCCTGGCGAGCACCAGCAGGAGCGGGTTGTGACCGCCGTGAGCCACCTGCAGCTCGCGCTGCAAGCGCCACGCGTCCAGCCGGGGCAGCAGAGCCCGTACGAGCTTCACCTCATGCGTCAGCAGCACGAAGCGCGCGTTTGGCGCGGAGAGCTCGGCCGCTTTCGCGAACAGTTCGGGGTAGAGCCTGCGGTTGTCGGCGTGATGCCCGACGGCGTCACCCCACGGCGCGTCAGCCGTCACGACGTCGAAGGGGCCGCTGGAGGCGGTCAGCTCGCTGCTCAGCGCCGCGACGTCGGCCGTGACGAGCTCGCACCTCTTGTCCACGCCGGCGGCGGCCAGGTTGCGCTGGGCGCAGGCGACGGCCGCCGGTTCCCTGTCCACCCCCACCAGGCGTGCGGCGGGCCCCGAAAGAGCGCGCTCCACGAGCAGGGTGCCCGAACCACACATGAGGTTGAGGTAGCGGTCCTGGCGCCCCACGCCGCCGAGATCGTTCATGGCGGCGGCTACGGCAGCGTTGAGCCCGCCCGCTCTGTTGCACACCCGCCACGACCTGGCAGTGAGGGGCCTCGGCGTGAGGCGCACCAGCGCCTCCCAACCCTGCCCCAGCGGGTCGGGGCGCAACCGCACCAGCAGCTCGCCACCCTCCGGGTCGTAGGCAAGGCCGGCGGCGCGCGCCAGTTCCTCTCCGAGCCTGCGCATGACCGCACTGTCCTTACCCGCAGCGGCCAACCTAAGCCCGTCGAAGCCGCCGCCGGACAGCTCCGTGCCGCGGCCTGGCTCGCCTGCTACCTCCCGCACGGCTGCAGCCAGCCTGCGCAGGGCAGCGTCGCCCAAGAGCGCCTTGGGCCTTGGCACGTCGAACGCGAGCGACCGGTACAGCGCCGCCACCGTGCGCGCCTGGAGCAGGCGACGGATGGCGCCGGTTTCGAAGCGAGCGCCGTCCGCCACGCGCCGCACCTTGCCGGCACCGAGGCGCACGAGCTCGTTCACTCCTACCTCTTCCAGACCCCCCACCAGTTCCGCGAACCACATGAGGTAGATGCTAGCGCTCCCGGAGGTTAACGGACGATTACCGGAAACCCGCCGCACGAACAGCGTCCACCCGCTCCGGTTGGCTATAGTTGAGTAGTGTCTCCGAGCGGATGGGTCGCGCCACCCTGGCTGACCGAACCATGACCGCCTGCCGTTACGTTCTTGGGGCCGGCCGCCTGGTAACGAGCCTTGGGCCCGCCTGAGGGGAAAAGGCAAGCCACCGTGGCCATAGCCTCCACTTCCAAACCCCCGCGCAGACCGCGCGTCACTGGACGCCAGCGGCGGGAGTGGTTCACCGGCTACCTGTTCATCCTGCCCGCCACGCTCCTCATAGCCGTGTTCGGGCTCTTCCCCATCATCTACGCCGTCTACATGAGCGTGCACACCTGGCGCATCCGCAAGGGCGCCTTCATCGGCCTCACGAACTACCACAACACGATCGGCAACTGGTGGGGGGCGCTGGCGTTCTTCGGCGGCCTGCTCCTCATCCTCGTGGCTCACTGGCTCTGGACCGACGCCTTCAAGGGCGAAGGGCGGGGGCCCTCCATCGCCAAGGCCGTGGGGGCGTTGGTACTCATCGGCGCCGGCGTGAGCATCTCGCTCGGCTGGGGCCTGATGATGGAGAGCGGCAACCGCGTGTACCTCAAGGGTCTCGTGCGAACCGTCTACTACGGGTTCGGGTCGGTGCCCATCCAGATCGGGTTGGCGCTCGTCATCGCCAGCCTGCTGTTCCAGAAGATCCGCGGGCAGGAGTTCTTCCGCATGATCTACTTCCTGCCGTACGTCACGCCCGCCGTGGCCGGTGCCGCCATCTTCCGCAGCATCTTCAACGCCCGCGAGGAGCGCATCGCCAACCAGGTGCTCATGTTCTTCGGTCTGGAGCCGCAGCGCTGGATCACGGAGACGCGGCCCGTGAGCCAGCTCATCTTCGGCGGCCTCTTCCCCAACGCAGATTTCACCAGCTTCTGGGCCGGCCCCTCGCTGGCCCTCGTCACCATCATCATCTTCGGCATCTGGACGTACACGGGCTACAACGCTGTCATCTTCCTGGCGGGCCTGGGCGGCATCTCGCCGGAGCTGTACGAGGCGGCCTCAACGGACGGCGCCAACAAGCGCCAGCAGTTCCGCTTCATCACGGTGCCGCTCCTGGCGCCCGTCACCTTCTACCTCACGGTGCTGGGCTTCATCGGCACGTTCCAGGCGTTCACGCACATCTTCGTCATGCGAGACCCGCAGACGCGGGACGCGGTGGACACCGCCAGCATCGTCATCTTCGACACGTTCTACAAGCGGAACGACTTCAGCACGGCGGCGGCGCAGTCCGTGATCCTGTTCGTCATCATCCTCATACTCACGCTGATGCAGAACCGCTTCTTCGGGAAGAGGGCCTTCGGTGGCTGACGCTACTGCCAACACCACCGCGCGCGCCGCCAAGCCCGCCGCCACCACGCGGCGCGCGCCGCGCCCGGCGGGCGAGTTCAGGCTCTCGCACCTCCCCGTCTACTTCCTGCTCATCGTGGGGGCGCTCATCAGCCTCACGCCGTTCCTGTACATGATCTCCACCTCGTTCATGACCCTGGGCGAGACCATCAACCGGGTACCCCTGCCCGCCACGCCGCAGTGGAGCAACTACGGCGAAGCGTGGAACGAGGCGCGCTTCGTGCTCTACTTCCGCAACTCCGTCATCATCACTGCGGTCATCATCCTGGGCATGCTGGTCACCTGCACGCTGGCCGCGTACGCCTTCGCCCGCATCCAGTTCCCCGGGCGCAGCGCCATCTTCATGGTGCTGCTGGCCACGCTCATGATCCCCGGCACCGTCACCTTCATCCCCAACCTGCTCCTCATCCGAGGCCAGATCATCCCCTGGGGCTCCTGGATGAACACGCTGCCCGCCCTCACCGTGCCTTTCATGGCGTCCGCCTTCATAATCTTCCTGCTGAGGCAGTTCTTCATCAGCGTGCCCAACGAGCTATACGACGCCGCCGTCATCGACGGCGCCGGCCACATGCGCTTCCTCACCGCCGTGGTGCTGCCCATGAGCAAGCCGGTGCTAATGACCGCCACCCTGCTCACGTTCGTCATCGCCTGGAACGAGTTCCTGTGGCCGCTCCTCGTCACCACCACGGCCACCTGGCGGCCGCTGGGGGTGGGTCTTTACACCTTCATCTCCGAGGCAGGGCCGCAAACCCACCTGTTGATGGCCGGCACCGTCATCACCGTGATACCCGTGCTGATCGTCTACTTCTTCACCCAGAAGCAGTTCACCGAGGGCATCGCAACCTCGGGCCTGAAGGGCTGATGGCATGCTCCCACCCGCAGCCGCCCACTCCCCACTCGGCATCCACGGACGCAGCGTCCGTTCATGCAGCGAAGGTCCGCTTCACGTTTCGGTCGCGGTCCGGTTCATAAGCTCTGCGCCCGTCGATCGGCGACGCGCGCGATCCCAGCACAGGCAGTAACAGGTTCGGAAGGAGCAAGTTACATGAAGAGAGGCAAGTTCCTGTTCACGGCACTGATGGCGCTGATGCTGTCCATCACTGCGTTCGCCCAGGTCGATTACGACTCCGTGGATCCCACCGGTCAGACCGTCACCTTCTGGCACCAGCACAGCGGCATCCGCGAAACGATGATGCAGCAGATAGTAGACGACTTCAACGCCGAGAACGAGTGGGGCATCACCGTCGATTCGGAGTTCCAGGGGAGCTACGACGACATCTTCCAGAAGATGGTGGCGCTCATGGGCACCAACGAAGTGCCCAACATCGTCGTGGCGTACCAGAACCAGGCGGCCACCTACCAGCTGGTGGACGGCCTGCTCGACATGAACCCGCTGGTTCACTCCGCGAAGTGGGGCCTCACGCAGGCCGACATCGACGACTTCTTCCCGGGTTTCTGGCAGTCGGACGTCTTCCCGACCTTCGACAACCAGCGCCTCGGCATCGCTCCCAACCGCTCCATGGAAGTGCTCTTCTACAACGCCACCTGGCTGGCGGAACTCCGCGCCGCGGGCGCCATCGACTTCGACGGCCCTCCCGTTACCCCGGATCAGTTCCGCGCGGCCGCCTGCGCAGCCGGTGACCATCCGTTCAGCGGCGCCACCGCCGCGGGCCGCTCCTTCGGCTACGAACTGAGCGTCGACGCCAGCCGCTTCGCCTCCTGGACCTTCGCCTTCGGCGGCAACATCTACGACGACGCCACCAACCGCTACACGCTCGACAGCGACGGCGCCGTGGCAGCCATGAACTTCCTGCAGGGCATGTTCGAGGACGGCTGCGCCGTGTTCATCTCCGAGCGCTTCGGCGACCAGACCAACTTCGGCGCCGGCCGCACCCTCTTCACGGTGAGCAGCTCCTCCGGCCTGCCCTTCTACCAGCAGGCCATCGACGCCGGCGCCACTTTCGACTGGAGCGTCGCCGCCATACCGCACACCACGCCCGACCCCGTGATGAACGTGTACGGCGCGTCCGTCAGCATGCCCGCCGGTCACAGCCCCGAAGCGGACGTGGCCGCCTGGCTCTTCCTCAAGTACTACACGGGCACCGAGGCGCAGGCCGAATGGGCCGTTGCCAGCCAGTACTTCCCCGTGCGCGAGAGCGTGGCCGCCGGCCTGGGTCCCATCTTCGAGGAACTGCCTGCCTACCAGACGGCGTTCGAGATGCTCGAGTACGGCATCGCCGAGCCGAACGTGCCCGGTTACGACTTCGTGCGGGCGCTCATCGAGTCCGAGATGTCGGCCATCATGGACGGCGCGAACGTGGAGAACACCCTCGAGTTCGCCAACCGCGAGGCCAACCTCATCCTGGACGATCAGCTGAGCCAGCTGCCGTAACGGAACACAGGAACTGACTGGCGCGCCGCTCGTTAGGCGCGACCAGGCAAGCGGACGACACCCGGGCTACGCTCTACGGGTGTCGTCCGCGCTTCCATCCCGCGAGCCAGGTTCGGCCGCCGGCACCGCCGCGCCGCGCGCGCTCTACGTGCACGTGCCCTTCTGCCCCAGCGTCTGCCCGTACTGCGATTTCCACAAGATGCTGCGTTCCGAGCCGCTGGTAGCGCGCTACTTGGACCGCCTGGAACAGGAGATCCACGACCTTGCGGCCGCCTACCCGGGCGCGCTTCACACCGTGTACTTCGGGGGCGGCACACCTTCGCACCTTAGAGACGAGGAGCTCGGGCGCGTGTTCGGGGCCCTGCAGCGCGGCTGGGGGAACTCCATCAAGGAGGCAGCGGAGCTCACGCTCGAAGCCGATCCACTCACGTTCACGGAGGAGCGCCTCGCAACGTTCGCGGGGTTCGGCGTCACGCGGCTCTCCATCGGGCTGCAATCAACGCAGGACGAGGTGCTCTCGTTCCTGGGGCGCGTGCACGACCGGGAGGCGGGTCTGGAGGCGGTACGTCTGGCACTCGCGTCGGACCTGCGGGCCAACATCGACATCATCATGGCCGTGCCCGGACAACGCCTGGCGGAAGACCTGCGCACCGTGCTCGACCTGGGCGCCGCGCACCTCAGCGTGTACAGCCTCACCATCGAACCCAACACGCCCTTCGGGCGGCGCGGCGTGAAGGTGGACCCCGAGGCGGACGCGGACGCCTTCGAGCTGGCCGGGGAGGTGGTGAGCGAGTACGGCCTGACGCGCTACGAGGTGAGCAACTTCGCCCGCCCCGGCCACGAATCGCTGCACAACCTGGCGTACTGGCGCGGGCAGCACTACCTGGCGGTGGGTCCGGGCGCCTCCGCCTACCTGCCGGAGGGACCCTTCGGCACGCGCGTCAAGAACCCCCCGATCAAGACGTGGCTGCTCGGGGCGGCGCCCGAAAGCGAGGAGCTCACCGCCGACGACGTGGTGCTGGAGCGGCTCATGACGGGCCTGCGCACCGGCGAGGGCGTGAACCTGGCGCGCTTGGCGGAGCGCACGGGCGCGCATGTGGCCGACCTGGCGCACGCCTGGCTGCGCGACGCCACCCGCCACTCCCTGCTCGTGCTGGGCGAGGACGACGTGCTGCGCGCCACGCCTACGGGCCTGGAGCGGCTGGACGCCCTGCTGCGCACCTTCGTGGGCAGCAGGGCGCTCATCGGCCCCGGGCCTAGGCCTTCTTAGCCTTCAGCTCGCCCGACCGCGGCCCCTGGCGGCGGCCCCTTCCGCCTGCCGCAGCAGGCGCACCATCACCGTGCCCGCCGCGAGGTCCAGGCTGCCGGTGTTCCGCATCTCGGACAGGGCCCGGTCGTAGCGGTCGAGTGCGCTGAGCGGCTTCAGGAACTCCTCCACCGTGCCGGCGTGCTGCCCCTTGAAGTAGGTGGCCGTGAGGCGCTGCTGCACGTCCCGTAAGTCCATCACCAGGTCCGTGAGCGCGATCTTCTCCCAGGGCCCGGTGGATTCCATGTCGGAGAGTTCGTCGCGCAACCAGCCGAGCGAGAGGCGCTCGCCCAGTTCGAAGAAGCGCGCCGCGGCCTCTGGCAGAGGGGTGCCCGTGTTCTTCGACACCTGGATCACCCCGAAGCCCGTGGGGAGGTACTCGAGCCCGACGATGTCCGTGGCGGTGGCGTGATCCAGGCCCAGTTGGCTGAGCTCCACCACCTTCGCGTCGAACCGTTCCGCCACTCCGGCCGGCATGAAGCCGCGCAGGCCGGCGCGCAGTTCGGCCAGCGGCGCACGGTAGCTGCTCACCACGTGCTCGAAGTCGCCGTGCCCGATGTTGTTGAAGAGCATCCAGCTCACCACGCCCTGCACGGCGAACACCATCTCCAGGATGGCGGCGTACTGTGCCTCGGCGCCGATGAGTGGCCCCAGCTCCTCCATCTTGTTGAAGAAGGGCAGGGCGTCCATTACCTCCAGGGCGATGAGGGTGGCGCGCACCACGTCGATGGCGCTGGCCCCGTTGTCGCGCATGGCGCGGTGCACGAAAGCCAGGCCGAGGTTGTCTACCAGGGTGTTGGTTATCACCGTGGCGGTGATCTCGGCCTTGAGGCGGTGCTGGTCGATGGCGTCGGGGTGCCGGTCGCGCAATTGGTGCGGGAAGTACTCGTGGAGGTAGTGCTGCAGGTGCGGCTCGCTCGGCAGCTCCGTCTCCAGCAGCCGGCTGTAGAGCCCCATCTTCACGTAGGCGAGCATGACGGAGAGCTCGGGGCGGGTGAAGCCTTCGCCCGCCAGGCGGCGCTCCTCCAACTGCCGCGCGCTGGGCAGGAACTCCACGCGCGGGTTGAGCCCGGCCGATTCCACCAGGTACTCGAGCAAGGAGGCGTAGAGCGCCGGCTCGCGGCGATCCGCGCGCTGCGCCAGGCTCAGCGCCCGCGCCTGGTCGTGGTTGTGGCGCAGCACCAGGCGCGCCACCTCGTCGGTCATCTCGGCCAGGAGGGCGTTGCGGTCCGGGCCGCTCATGCTGCCGCTCGCCGTCAGCGGCTGCAGGAGGATCTTGATGTTCACCTCGTGGTCCGAGGAGTCCACCCCGGCGGAGTTGTCGATGGCGTCAGTGTCGATCCGGCCGCCTGAGAGGGCGTACTCTATGCGCCCGAGCTGCGTGAAGCCCAGGTTGCCGCCCTCGCCAACCACGCGGGCGCGGAGCTCACCGCCGTTCACGCGCACGCCGTCGTTGGCCGTATCGCCCACCTCGCCATGCCGCTCGTCGGTGGCCTTCACGTAGGTGCCGATGCCGCCGTTCCAGAGCAGGTCGACCGGCATGCGCAGGACGGCCTTGATGAGCTCCTGCCCGGAGAGCGCCTCCGCTTCCACCTGCAGCATCTCGCGCATCTGCGGGGAGAGGGGGATGCTCTTGGCGGCGCGCTCGAAGATGCCGCCACCCTCGCTGATGAGGGAGCGGTCGTAATCGTCCCAGGTGGAGCGCGGCAGCTCGAAGAGGCGCTTACGCTCCGCGTACCCCTTGTCGGGATCCGGGTCCGGGTCTATGAAGATGTGCAGGTGGTTGAAGGCGGCCTGCAGGCGGATGCGGTCCGTGTAGAGCATGCCGTTACCGAACACGTCGCCCGACATGTCGCCGATGCCGGCGGCGGTGAACGTGTGCTTCGTGGCGTCCAAGCCCACTTCCGCGAAGTGGCGCTTCACGGCCTCCCACGCCCCGCGGGCGGTGATGCCCATGCCCTTGTGGTCGTAGCCGGCGGAGCCACCTGACGCGAAGGCGTCGTCGAGCCAGTAGCCGTACTCGGCAGCGGTCTCGTTGGCGAGGTCCGAGAAGGTGGCGGTGCCCTTGTCGGCTGCCACCACCAGGTACGGGTCGGGGTCGTCGTAGATGACCAGGTCCGTGGGGTGCACCACGGCTCCCTCCACCAGGTTGTCCGTCAGGTCGAGCAGGCCCCGTATGTAGGTCTGGTACTGGGTGCGCACGTAGTCCCTCAGGTCGGGTCCCTGCGGCGCGTTCTTCACGACGAAGCCGCCCTTGGAGCCCACGGGCACGATGACCGCGTTCTTGGTGGTCTGGGTCTTGAGGAGCCCGAGCACCTCGGTGCGGAAGTCGTCCGGCCTGTCCGACCATCTGATGCCGCCGCGCGCCACCCTCCCGCCCCTGAGGTGAGCACCCTCCACCCCGCGGCTCGCCACGGCTATCTCGAACATCGGGCGCGGTTCTGGCATGAGCCCGACCTTGGCGGAATCGATCTTGATGCTGAGCCTCGGCAGGTCGAGGAAGTAGCTGGCGCGCACGGTGGCCTTCATCAGGTCCAGCAGCCCGCGCAGCACCTGATCCTCGGCCAGCGACTTCACGTCGGCCAGGGCGTCGATGAACTCCTGTTCTATCTCGGCCAGCGCGCTGAGCCGCTCCTGCGTCGGCGCGGCCGCTCCTCCGAAGAGCGCCGGGTCGAACTTGGTCTCGAAGTACCGCACGAGCGTGGCAGCGAACTCCGGGTGCGCCAGCAGCGCGTTGTTCACGAAGGCGCGGCTGATCACGCTGTTTATCTGTGCGTAGTACATCTGGTAGAGCCGCACGAGCGACACCTGCCGCACCGTGAGGCCGGCGTGCAGCACCAGTCGGTTCAGCCGGTCGTTGTCCGCTCCGCGGGCGAGCAGCATGCCCAGGGCGCTCACTATCCGTGCCCGGTTCTCCTCCACGCCCACCGGGCCGCCGCTGGCGTTGGTCACCGAGTAAACGTCCACGCCGCGATGCTCGCCGTCCACGGTGAGGTTGTAGGGGTTCTGCTCCAGCACCCTGAAGCCCAGGTTCTCAAGCAGCGGCAGCACGTCCGAAAGCGCCAGCCCGTGGTCGCGGTGATACACCTCGAGGACCGCGGCGTCCTCCGCCGGCATGGCGGCGGACGGGTCGGGCTCGGTGAGGTCTATGACGTGGGGCACGGCGGAGAGCTTCTCCAGATGCCCGATGTCGACCACGGCCCGCTCGGGCCTCGTGTCGGCCCGGTACCGGTCATCGAAGGCGGGCAGGTAGCGCGCGGCCAGACGGGCAGCCTCGGCCTCACCATGCGAAGCGTGCAGCAGGGCCCTCAGCTCCTCGTCCCAGCTGCGCGCGAGGCGCGCCACCGTCTGCTCCAGCTCGTCGGCGAGCGCGGGGCTCGGGCTCTGGTCGGTGGCGAAGAAGAAGTGGAAGCGTGCGTGACCCTCGTCCTCGCCGATGGCGAGCCGCGAGTCTACGCGGCTGGCGCTCAGCCGCTCCGTCAGGTACTCCTGCACCTTCTGGCGCACCTCGTCCGAGAAGCGCTCGCGCGGCATGATGACCATGACCGCCACGCCGCGCTTCAGTGGGTCGGCGCGCAGGGTGAGGCGCACGGCCTGCTCCTGTTCCAGGCGCAGGATGGTGCGGATGTCGGCGTGGATCTGGGCGGCGTCGGACCAGAACAGCTCCTCGCGCGGCATGCCGTTGAACGCGGCCACGATGGCCTTGTAGTCGTGCGAGCCGGGTATGGCCTGATCGATCTCCAGCACCTGCTTGAGCTTGAGCCTGAGGATCGGCACTTCCTCCACGGGGGCGCTCAGGCCCTTGGTGGTGAAGAGGCCTATGAAGCGGCGCTCGCCCCGCACCTCACCCGTGCTCGTGAGGCTCTTGACGCCCACGTAATCCATGCGCCGGGCGCGGTGCACGGTGGCCTCCGAGTTGGCCTTGGTGACGATGAAGAGCCGCCCCCCGGTAACGCGCTGCCGCAGGTCCTCCGGCAGTTGCTCCACCGGCACGGGCTTCACGTAGGCGCTGTCCTCGAGCTTGCGCAGCACGCCCAGGCCGCTCTCGGTGTCGACCTGCAGGGACTGCACACCGTTCACGTCCAGCAGCTCGTACTCCCGGAACCCCAGGAACACGAAGTTGTCCTCGTCCAGCCACTTCATGAAGGCCGCGTACTCGTCCAGGTCCTCCCGCGGCACGCTCAGGGGTCCAGTGACGCCCGCGCCCGCGAGCTCCTCCAGGTACTGCTCCACCTCCCCGGAGCGTTTCAGCATGGCTTCGTAATCGTCGGTGGCCAGCACCACGTCCGCCAGCACCTTCTCGAGCGCTGCCTGGAGGGCGGCGCGCTGGTCGGCGTCGTCGATGCGTTCCACGAAGAAGAGTTCGAAGGCCTCGCGGCCGCCTTCGTCGTCGCCCAGGCTGAGCAGCTCCCCGGAGACGTTGCGGCTCACGTTCATGATGGGGTGGAGCTGGTGGTAGAGCGGTCGCCCGCGGCGCCGCAGTTCCGCCTGCACCGAGTCCACGATGAACGGCCTGTCCGTGAGCGTGAGCATGACCACGGTGTGCGGAGAACTCCAGCCGCTCTGGTCGTCCGGGTTGAAGACCTCCACCTGTGTCTCGCCTCGAGAACTCGCCAGGAAGGCGAGCCCCTGGCGCGCCATGGCGCTCAGGGCGGCCGCACCGTACGTTCCTGTGAGTGTGTCGTCCGTGCGTTCGAAGAGGGTCTCGGCGAAGCGGACGAGGTTCGCGTCCCCCTCGCCGGCCAGTAGCTTCCTTACTTCCTCAAGGGTTGGCGCCATTCTGATTCAACCTCCCGGGGCGGACCTTCGTTGGTGGGAACGCCCCGCTGTTCCCTTCATCACGACTCGAACCACCATACCGCCGGGGCAACTCGCCTGTGTACCGACCACAAGGGGCTCCATACACCTCCCCACGCAACTGCGGCGCGGCGGCGCACCCGTATACTGCTCGGCGTGGCTGTTGCGTTGGCGGCACTCCTGGTCGGTCTGGACCAACTCTCGAAGTACCTCGTGGTGGCGACCATGGAGCTGGGCGCGAGCACGCCTCTCGGCCTCGGCTTCGCGATCACGCATTCGCGTAACAACGGGGCGGCCTTCGGCCTGCTGCGCGACGTGAACGTGCCGCTGGGCTCGTTCACGCTGGACGGCACCTTCATGCTGGGCCTCTTGTCCGCTGCGGTGTCGCTCGGCCTGCTGCTGTTCCTGCTGCGTAACCGGAGGCGCCTTACGGTCCTCTCGGCCACTGCGCTCGCTCTGGTTCTGGCCGGCGCGGCGGGCAACATGATCGACCGCTTCCGCTTGGGTTACGTGGTGGACTTCATCCACTTCCGGGTGGGCTGGTTCGACTTCCCGGTCTTCAACGTGGCCGACAGCTGCGTGGTCATCGGGGCAGCGCTGCTCGTGCTGGCCAGCCTGCTGAGCGGCGCTCCCAAGGCGCCGGCGCCGGCCGACAACGGCGCGACCTTCAAGCGCGAGCCGGCGCCGCGCCGTCACGTGTTGGAGGAACCGCCCGAGGTTCCGCCGCTGGGCGGGCGCGGGCGGGACGAGCAGGCTTAGCTGCGGCGGCGCCGGTGGCGCCACTCCTCGTCGGCCCCCGCGATGTCGTTGGCGCCCGTGATGTCGTACACCTGCAACTCGTCCGGGCCGTGATCGGCGTACCACACCTGAGCGAAGTAGGGGCTCACCCGGGCCCGCAGTCCACCGTTCCAGGAGCCGTCGCATACGGGGCACCAGTGCCCGGCGTGCAGCACCGTGAGCGGTGTGGCAGTGAAGGCGTGACCCAGGCCGCACTCCCAGTCGAGCGTGTCGCGCTCGTCACCACTGAACTCGTGCGCCAGGCAGCTTCCCCCGCGGAACTCGGCTGCCCCCTGCAGGTCCGCCAGCGTGAGAACGGCCTTGCTCTCGTCGTAGCCGTGGTCGAGGCGGCGCCAGGGCGCGTCCGGCCGCACGTCCACGGGCTCACCGTCCCAGTCGGGGATCGCTTCGTACGCCTCCCGACCGCCGAAGAACACGTCCACGCGCGGCTCGACGTGGTTCAGGTACCAGTAGCGGGGGCTGTTGCGGTGACCTTCGGCCAGGCGGCGCATGGTGCCGTAAGTCACGCGCTCCATCAGCCGCTTCACGAAGGGCACTCGGCGCGACACCCAGCGCAGCGCCCTGAGGTAGCGGGGCATGCTGGCTTCCAGCGCGGCTAGGAAGCTCGCGTTGTCGTCCTGCCAGTACTCCAGGTACTGGTTGGCCAGCCCGCTGTCCTCGTAGAACTGCAGGTGGAAGTTGCGCAGGGCGTACCAGTTGCGCTCGGAGCACGCCTCCCAGTCGAGGCCCATCTGACCGTACACGCTCTGCAGGTACCCCAGCGCCGTGGTGCGCATGCCGGGCCCGCCGCCGAGGTTGTAAACGCGCCGCCAGAACGGCGAGTCGCCCGGCTGCAGCAGGCAGTTGGCGAGGGCCAACCCGCCATCGCGGTCGCTGATGCTCTCCATGCGGGTGTTCAGCGGCATGTGGAAGGCGATGGGGTCGAGCAGTCCGAGGAGCCGCTCGTGCTTGGTCGGCATTATGAACGACATGCGGAGCGACACCCACTTCTGCAGGGGCGACTCGAGCACGCGCCGCTCACCGGCGATCTTGGTGACGGCGTAGGCGTCGAACACGGAAGGGTTCATCGGGTCGCCAACGCGCCCCATGTGAACGCCCACGGGCCGGTTGCCGGTCTGCGCCACCGAGGCGGTGTGAACGTAGCCGATGCGCGTGGCGCCGTCAGGTTCGGCCACGATGGCGTCAAGGATGAGGCCCACGGCCTCGTCGTTGACCTGTCGGGCGAGTTCGGGCCGGTAATCCGCAGCGGGTGAGATGACGGCCATGGAGTTCACGACCCAGTCGGCGCCGGCCACGGCGCGCTTCACCGTGAGGGGGTGCCGAGCGTCGCCCCACACGATGGTGAGGCCGTTACCCTCCTGCACCACGGGTTCGCTGTCCCACGCTGCGCCGTCAGGCGGGGCCCAGGCGATGCCGGCGAAGGCCGCGTGGGCCTTGAAGCCGGCGGCCGCCTTGTCGAGAGGCAGCAGCAGGAGCGTGAGGTGGTAGTCCGGCCGGCGGCCCCAGAGCTGCAGGAACGTCTGCGAGCCCAGGGTGCCGGACGCACCGAAGATGGTGACGCGCTGGCTCATCGGCGGGCCACCACGAACCGTGGCCTGCCCGCGAGGTCGCCCTCCACCCTCACGTTGCGCCAACTGACTAGGGACTCGGCGAACTTGTGAACGTTGCGTGGATCGAGTTCCATGGCCAGTAGGGCACCCCCGGGCAACACTTTCTGAGCCTGCCACGCCAGGCGCCGCGCCACGTCGAGGCCGTCCGGGCCGGCGAAGAGCGCCTCTCCCGGGTCCACGTTCACCTCGGGCGGCACCTGCAGGCGGTCCGCGTCCGGCAGGTAGGGCGGGTTGCTCACCAGAGCCGCGCTGTGGGCGGCCACGTACGCCACGTCCGGGTCCGCCAGCAGGTTGGAGAGCCTGAAGGTGACGTTCAACCCCAGCGCCGCAGCGTTGGCTTTCGCTAGCGCCACGGCTTCGGGCGCCACGTCGGAGCCCCACACCGTTGAGCTGGGCAACTCGGCCTTCACCGCCAGCGCCACCGCCCCGCTGCCCGTGCCGACGTCCAGCACGGTCGCGGGCTCCTGGCCGCACGCTCCGCGCAGCTCCTCGAGCACGATCTCCACCAGGCGTTCGGTCTCCGGCCTCGGTATCAGCACCCCTGGCGCCACCGCGAGGTCGAGGCCGTAGAAGTTGGTGTGACCCAGGATGAGTTGCAGGGGCTCGCGCGCCACGCGGCGCCGCAGCATGTTGGCCAGCCTCGCGCTCGCCTCCCTGCTAACGGGCCTGTCCGGCTGCAGGAGCAGCGTGGCGCGGTCCACCCCGAGGGCGTCCTCCAGAAGCAGCATGGCGTCCGCCGCCGGGCTGGGTACGCCCGCGGCGCTGAGGCGCCGCTCGAGCAGGCCGCGCGCCGCCGCCACGTCGTGTGGCCGTTCGCCTTCGCCGCCTTGAGCTTCGTTACGCATAGGGTGCAGAACCTGGTTCAGGCGGGTTTGACCACCACGCGCCGGTCGGGCCCTTCACCGGCAGACTCGGTGATGACGCCCGGTTCGTCCGCCAGGGCCATGTGCACCACGCGGCGCTCGCCGGCGGACATGGGCTGCATCTCCACCGCCACGCCGCTCTTGCGCACTCTGGCCGCGGCAGCGTTGGCGTCCTTGCGGAGGCGTTCGTCGCGCCGGCGCTTGTAGCCACCAACGTCGACGTTCACGCGCACCCAATCGTCCTCGTCGCGGTTCACCACCGCGTTCACCACGAACTCGAGCGCGGCCAGCGTGCGGCCGTTACGCCCGATGAGACGGCCCGGATCGCCGCCGTATATCTCGGCCTGGATCTCGGTCTCGTCCAGCTGGTCCACTTCCACGGCGTACGTGGGATCTAAGTTGAGCAGCAGGTTCACGAGGAACGATTCGGCGCGTTCCAGCGGCGTACCGCTCACCACGGGTCCGGCCATGAACGTGGGGGATTCGTACTCGGGTTCCTCGGCCAGCAGAGCTTCGAACTCGCTCTTCTCGCCCTGGTCCTGCCCCACATCGATGCCGATGCCCTCTAGGTACTTGTCGAGATCAGAATCGCTCATGCTCAGGCCTCACTTACGGCGTTTCCCGCCCTTGGCGGACTTGCTGGACTCGCCCTGCCCGCTGCCTCCAGACCCGCCCTCACCTGCGGTCAGGGCCTTGCTGCTCTTCTCGGCCTCCGCCGCCTTGCCGGCCCTGTCGGGTTTGGACTCGCCACCGGCGCGGCCTAGCCCTGGGAACTTGGCTGCTGCGCCGGCACCCGCTCCGGCGAGCGCAGGCGCGGGTTGCCCGCGACTCAGGAGCCAGTACTGGAAGACTTGTACCAACATGGATACCACATAGTAGACCAGCACACCGGCCGGGAAGTTGATGATTATGAAGACGAAGACGAGGTTGATGATCATGGACTGCCGCAGCATCTGCGGGTTGCCGCGCGCGGAGAAGTACGAGGTGGCCAGCATGACCAGCACGTACAACACGGGCAGTATGTAGAACGGGTCAGACTGCCCCAAGTCCGGCAGCCAGAGGAAGCCCTCGTTGAACTCGAAGTTCACGAACACGCGCCACAGGATGATGAACAGCGGCATCTGCAGCAGTATCGGCAGGCAGCCGCCCGCCGGGTTGACGCCCGCCTCGCGGTAGAGCGCCATGGTCTCCTGCGTCAGCTTCTCGCGGTCGTCCTTGTACTTGCGCTGCAGTTCCTGCAGCTTCGGCTGCAGCTTCTGCATGCCGAACATGGACTTGGTCTGGGTGGTGATGAGCGGCCACACCACGGCGCGGAACATGAGGGTCAGCACGATGATGGAGAGACCCCAATTGGGCACGTAAGTGTGGATGAACTCGAGCAGCCTGACGATGAGCAGCGAGAGGCGGCCCAGGATGTTCGGCCGGAACAGGCCCGACAGCTCGAGGTACTCCTCCTGGTGGTAGCGCACGAGCTCGTTGTGGCCCGCGTACAGGGAGGCTTTCAGGTCCACGGTGGCGCCGGCACCCGCCGCTAGCTCGGTCTGGAACGCTACGCGGTTGGGGCGGAGGAACGTGGCGTCCAGGATAGCGTCAGGACTCTCAGGGGTAAGCACGAAGGCGAACCCGCGGTTGTTGTCGTTCTGCTGCAACGCCACGTAGGTCGGCGCCGGGAACACCTGCTCCGGCGGGTTGAGCGTGAAGCTGCCACCGTGGCCCACCTTCACGGTGGGGTTGGCCACGCGTCCGATACCCGGGGTAGCCAGTTGCACCAGCGTCGCCTCTTCGCCGCTCAGCCGCTCCACCGCGAGGCTCACATCGAACGTGTCCGAGCCCTCCCGCAGCACGATCTGGCGGACCACCTGGTAGGCGCCGACTTCCGTGGTGTAGGTGGCGCTGAAGCGACCGACCAGCAGCCCCTCGCCGTTGCGGCTCCAGTCGCCGCTCGCACCGCTGGGCGCGGCGTACTCACCGTTCACCATGAAGGCGAGGCCGGGAACGGTGGAGTCGAACGGCACCAGGTTGATGCTGTTGTCGAGCGAGTAGTTGTTGTAACGCTGTCCGCGCTGCTGCTTGGCGAAGGCGGCCGCCAGCTCGCCCGCGGGCGTGAAGAAGTAGTCGACACCCTTGCCGGTTATGAGGGTGAGGCTCTCGTCTTCCAGTTCACATAGGAAGGAAGCCGCCGCACTGCCACAGGTGGCCTGCACCTTGTCGAGCGCTCTGAACTCGGCCACGTCGAAGCTGGTGGCGGCGGTTGCCACTTGCGCCAGGGCAGGGGACGCAAGCGCCACGCCAACCAGGCCGAGAGCCAGTAGCAGGTTACGTAACAGTTTCAAGGTGCCTCCGTGGAGACGTCGGTAGCCGGCGTCTTCGTTTCATGGATACGTGTTCCCGAGATGGTGCCGCCCAGGGTGGCCTTCTTCGCTCGCTTCCTGGCCACCTTCTTGGCGGTACCGGTGGGCGTGAGCGCGGTCGGCTCGTCGGCCCCTTCAGGGAGGGACCTGGCGTGCGGTCCGGCGCCCCGCCGGGGTGGCACCGGGTCGTACCCGCCGGGATGGAACGGGTGGCACCGCAGCACTCGCGTCAGGCCCAGCCAGCTGCCCTTCAGCACGCCGTGCACCTCTATCGCTTCTATGGCGTACGAACTGCAGGTCGGGTGGAAGCGGCAGCTGGGGGCGCCCTTGAGGGGCGATAAGTAACGCTGATAGATACGTAGCGGCCAGGTGGCCACGGCGCGTACGCCGGTGACGCCTGACTTGTTGGTAGCCGGCCTGCTCACGCTATGACGGCCGCGCGCGCCAGCGCCGAACGCAGCGAGCGCCGCAGCTCGTGATAATCGGCCGTGGCGGCCGTGGGTCTGGCGATGATGAGCAGGTCGAAGGAGGGCCTGGAATGGTTGGTGGCGTTGGCCGCCACCCCTTCCTTGAGCGTCTCGCGCAGGGCTTCGCGGAGGCGGCGGCGCACGCGGTTGCGCACCACGGCCTTGCCGACCTTGCGGCTCACGACTATGCCCACGCGCACCTCCCCGTGCACGTTAGGCCGCCATCGAATGGTGACGTGTTTGCTCCCACCGCTCTGCCCCTTACGCAGCCGCTGGAAGGCGCGATCCCCGCTGAGTGAGCGGAGGACCGCGGCACTACTCAGTGGTCCGATACCGAGAGGCGCTTGCGACCCTTGGCCCGGCGCCGCCTGATCACGGCGCGCCCCCCTGGGGTGGCCATCCGCGCGCGGAAACCGTGCGTCTTGGCACGCTTGCGGCGATTCGGCTGATAAGTCCGCTTCATGGTCTCTCCTTCCAACTTGCGTTAGTGAATGAACAGGCCCGGGGGCCGGCTCCCAGCCTGAGGCAACACGCAGCGAAAAACGCTGAGAGCCTCGGCGAGCCCACCGTCCGGGCCGAACGGTCAAGCCGAAGAAGCATAGCACACGCTCGCCTAGCTGACTAGGAGCATGAGGTCGCGGCGGAAGCTCGCGGGAGCACGCCGAAGGCGTCCCTCAGATGAGGTGTTGCGCGTAGCCGAGCACGGCGCGGTCCGCACGCGCGCGCCCCATCAGCTGCACGCCGAGCGGCAGGCCGTGCGCCTCCCCGAACGGCACGCTCAGCGCCGGTAGCCCGGCTAGGTTGGCCAGCGCGGTGGCCATGTCGGAGTGGAACGACTCTCCACCGAAGCGCGCTTCGAACGGTGCTCGTTGGGACTCCCCGAGGTGGAACGCCACGCCGGCCGCGGCGGGCAGCAGCAGCACGTCCGCCTCCTTGAGGGCCGCCTCCAACTGGTCGGCTATGAGGCGCCTCACCTTGAGGGCCCGTCCGTAGTACTCGTCGTAGTAACCGTCCGACAGCGCCAGAGCCCCGAAGATCAGGCGCCTCTTCACCTCGGAGCCGAAGAGCGCCCCGCGCACCCTGCTCATCACCGCCTCTTGTCCGTCGGCGAGTTCGCCCAGGCGACCCCCGAAGATCGTGCCGTCGAAGCGGGCCAGGTTGCTTGACGCTTCGGCGGTGGCGGCCACGTAGTAGCAGGCGGGCGCGTGAACCGCGCTCGGCACGGAGAGTTCCACCAGGTGTGCGCCGCGCTCCTGCAGGCGCGTGGCGGCGCGCTGCACGGCCTCCAGCGCCTCCTGGGAGAACCCGGCAGGATCCATCAGTTCGGTCAGCAGCCCGACGCGCACCCCCGCGAGGTCCCGCGCCTCGTTCGACGCGGCGTGGTCCTTCTGCTCGTAGGTGGTGGCGTCCAGCGGGTCACTGCCGGCGGCCAGCTCGAAAGCCAAGGCGATGTCCGTCAGGTCGGCGCCCAGCACCCCCACCTGATCCAGCGAACTGCCGTAAGCGATGAGGCCGTGGCGTGACAGGGCGCCGTAGCTGGGCTTGAACCCGAGCACCCCGCAGAAGGCGGCCGGCAGGCGCGCCGAACCGCCCGTGTCGCTGCCGAGCGCCAGTGGGGCCACGCCCGCAGCCACGGCCGCGGCCGAACCGCCTGACGAGCCGCCTGCCACGCGGCTGGTGTCGCGCGGGTTGCGCACCGGTCCGAACGTGCTGTTCTCGTTGCCGGAGCCCATGCCGAACTCGTCAAGGTTCGATTTGGCGATCACCACGGCGCCGGCCGCCACGAGGCGCCGCACCACGGTCGCGTCGTAAGGCGGCACGAACTCTTCCAGCATGCTCGAGCCCGCCGTGGTGCGGGTGCCGGCGGTGACGAGGTTGTCCTTCACCACGAGCGGCACGCCCGCCAGCGGGCCCACGGTGTCGCCCTCGGCCAGGCGCGCGTCTATCCGCTCGGCGGCGGCCAGCGCCGGGCCTTCGAGGATCGTTATGAAGGCGTTCGTCAGCTCCTGTGCAGCGGCGGCGCGCTCCAGGGCGGCTGCGACCACCTGGACCGCCCGCAAGCGGCCGCCGCGCACCGCCTCGGCCACGGCCGCCGCGGTGACGGGGCTGGTCTGTTTGGAGGCGGCGGGTTCGTGCGGCGGAATCATGCGCCGGAGCATATCAGCATGGGGCACGGATGTTCGGAAACCGTCCTTGCTTCACATGAACGTGGCTATATCATGGCCGCGATGGCAGGGCCGCTTCCACCGGTTGATGAGGCGCTGGCCGCTCCAGGCGCCGCAGGGGGTGAGGTCGTGCGCGACGGAGCGCCTGCGGGGGTAGGCGCGCTGCCGAGGCCCGCCGGCTCGGGCGCCCGCGGCCGCGCCGGCTCACAGAGCACGCGGGTGGTGAGCGCTGGGCGCACGGACCCGGGCCGGGTGCGGAGCCTCAACCAGGATTACTTCTTCGTGGGAGACGTGCCGGGCCGTGGCCACCTGGCAGTGGTGGCTGACGGCATGGGAGGGCATACGGCCGGTGAGGTCGCCAGTCGCCGCGCGGTGGAGACCATGGTGGAGTCTCTGCGGCGCAGCCGCTCGCAGCCGCCGGTGGCGCTGGCACGCGCCGCTCAGGCGGCCAACGTCGAGGTCTACAACTACGCGCTGGAGAACCCTCAGAACAAGGGCATGGGCACCACCCTCACGGCAGTTCTCATCGACGACCAGGTGGGCCTGGTGGGTCACGTGGGCGATTCTCGCGCCTACCTGGTGCGGGACGGCGCCGCCACGCGCCTCACCGTGGACCATAGCTGGGTGGCGGACCGGGTGCGGCAGGGGCTCCTCAGTGAGGAGGAGGCCAAGCGGCACCGCTGGCGCAACGTGATCACCAACGCCATCGGCGCCACGCCCACGTTCCGGCTGGACGTGCTCTATTTCAACGTGCTGCCAGGGGACCTGGTGGTGGTGGTGAGCGACGGTGTCAGCATGCTGCTGGACGAGAAGCGCATCGCCGAGATCGCGGCGGGCTCGCACCCGGACGAGGCCGCGGCGCAGCTGATAGACGAAGCCAACGAGCGCGGCGCGCCCGACAATCTCACGGCCGCCGTACTGCGCGTTGACGAGGTGGCCTTCCGGCCGAAGCAGTACGACCTGCCCGGCACGCCGCTGGAAGCCGAGTCCGTGGACATCGGCGAAACGCTCTCCGGCATCCGCCGGGTGGAGGACGGCTACCCCAGCAACGGTCCCCTGCAGCGCCTGAAGCGCCATCCGTGGTTCCCCTACCGCTTCTGGCTCCTCGGCTCCGCGTACCTGGTGGTGCTGCTGGCACTGTTCCTAGTCTGGCGCAGCTGAGCGGCAGGTCCTGCGGGTCCACCCACTGTCACGGGCTTGTGCCTGCCGCTGCTCATCTGGTTGGCCCCGCGCGGGCGGCGCCTGATAGCCTGAGGCATGAAAGAGATCCTGGCAACCAAGAACGCTCCCGAAGCCATAGGCCCCTACTCGCAGGCTGTCAAGGTCGGTGACCTCATGTTCACGGCTGGTCAGATAGCCCTCAACCCGGACGGCTCGTGGGCCGGCGGCGACATCACGGCTCAGACCACGCGCGTGATGGAGAACCTGAAGGGCGTACTGGAAGCTGCCGGCACGGGCTTCCACAACGTGGTCAAGACCACCTGCTTCCTGAGCACCATGGACGACTTCGCGGCTTTCAACGAGGTGTACGCCCGCTACATGGGCGAGGGCCTGCCCGCCCGCAGCACGGTGGCGGTGGCGGGGCTGCCGAAGGGCGGCCTGGTGGAAGTCGAGGCCGTGGTCTACCTGGGCTGAAGCCCTACCGCGCAAGTCAGCGGCCGCGCCCCCGTCGTGAACCGACGAGCGGGACGCGGCCGCGCTGTTCTCAGTGTTGCGAGCTGCTCAGTTGCGCTGCCAGACGAGTTCGCGCTTGACCTGCTCGATGACGTCCGTGATGGGGATGCCGCGCGGGCACGCTTCCGTGCAGTTGTAGGCCGTGCGGCAGCGCCACACGCCGTTCATGCTGGAGAGCACTTCCACGCGCTGCTTGGAGCCCTGGTCGCGCGAGTCGAACAGGAAGCGGTGCGCGTTCACGATGGCCGCCGGGCCGATGTAGCGCCCGTTGGTCCAGAAGATGGGGCAGCTGGAGGTGCAGGCGGCGCACAGGATGCACTTGGTGGAATCCTCGAAGCGGCGGTGCTCCTCCTCCGACTGCAGGCGCTCGCGGGGCGGCGCCGGGTCGTCGTTGATGAGGTAGGGCACTATGGACTTGTAGGCGTCCATGAAGGGTTCCATGTCCACGATCAGGTCGCGGAGCACGGGCAGGCCGGGGAGCGGCTCCACGTCGATGCGGTCGCCTAAGTCCTTCACCAGCACCTTGCAGGCCAGGCGGTTGCGGCCGTTGATCTTCATGGCGTCGGAGCCGCAGATGCCGTGAGCGCACGAGCGCCTGAACCCCAGCGAACCCTCCTGCTCCCACTTGATCTCGTTAAGTACGTCCAGCACTCGGTCCATGGGCTCCACCTGGACCTTGTACTCCTGCCAGCGTGGGCGCGGATCGATCTCCGGGTCGTACCTCTTGATGCGTACCGTAATGTTCATCCAGCTACCTCAATACACCCTGGGCTTCGGCTCGTAGCGGCCGAGCGTAACGGGCTTGTACTCGATCCTAACGCCGTCGCCCTCCTTGTACACCATGGAGTGCTTCAGCCAGTTCTCGTCGTCGCGGTCCTGGTAATCCTCACGTGAGTGAGCACCACGCGACTCCGTGCGGTTGAGTGCGGCTTCCACCAGCGCCTGGGCGTTGTCGAGCAGGAAGCCCAGTTCGAGCGCTTCCATGAGCTCGGTGTTGTACCGCTTGCTCTTGTCGTCCACACCGATGTTCTTGTAACGCGCGCGGAGCGATCTGAGCTCCTCGACCTGGGTGGACAGGGTCTCGTGCGTGCGGAACACAGAGGCGTTATCCATCATGGTGCTCTGTAGTTCCTTGCGAAGGCGCGACACTCGCTCGGTGTGGGGGCCGTTCATGGCGGTGTCGATGAGCTGTTGTGAGAGTTCCAGCGCGTCGGCCGGGATGGTGCCGAAGCTGGCGGTCTCGGCGTAGGCGCTGCCGTTGCGGCCGGCCCTACGGCCGAACACCAGCAGGTCGCCCAGCGAGTTGGTGCCGAGGCGGTTGGCGCCGTGCAGGGAGGCGCAGGCCACCTCGCCGGCGGCGTACAGGCCCGGCACGATGGTGTTGTCGCCGTCCCAGATGACGTTGGTGTCGATGGTGGTGGGGATGCCGCCCATGGCGTAGTGCGCCGTGGGCTGGATGGGCACCAGTTCCTTGATGGGGTCAACGCCCAGGTAGATGCGCGCGAACTCGGTGATATCCGGCAGGCGCTCCTCGATGATGTGAGCGTCGATATGCGTGAGGTCTAGGTGGATGTAGTCCTTGTTGGGGCCGGCGCCGCGCCCCTCGCGCACCTCTAGGTACATGGCGCGGCTCACCATGTCGCGCGGAGCCAGGTCCTTGATGGTGGGGGCGTAGCGCTCCATGAAGCGCTCGCCTTCGGAGTTGCGGAGTATGCCGCCCTCGCCGCGCGCGCCCTCCGTGAGGAGCACGCCTATGCGGTAGAGGCCGGTGGGGTGGAACTGGAAGAACTCCGGGTCCTCCTGCGGGATGCCGCGGCGCCACGTGATGCTCATGAGGTCGCCCGTGAGCGCGTGCGCGTTGGAGGTGACCTGGAACATGCGGCCCGTGCCGCCGGCGGCGATGATGGTGGACTTGGCCTGGAACACGTGCAGTTCGCCGGTGGCCAGCTCGTAGGCCACCACGCCGCGGCATTCACCCTCGTGGATGATGATGTCCAGCACGTGGAACTCGTTGAAGAAGGTGACCTGGTCCTTGACGGACTGCTGGTAGAGGGTCTGGAGGATCATGTGACCGGTGCGGTCGGCCGAGTAGCACGCGCGCTCCACCGGCGCCTTGCCGTGATCGCGGGTGTGACCGCCGAACTTACGCTGCGCGATGCGGCCCTCGGGCGTGCGGCTGAACGGGAGGCCCATGTGCTCCAGTTCGTACACGGCGTCGATGACCTCTTCCGCGAACACGTCCGCCACGTCCTGGTCGGTGAGGTAATCGCCGCCCTTGACCGTGTCGAAGGCGTGCCACTCGGGGTGGTCCTCACTGACGTTGCCCAGGGCGGCACCTACGCCGCCCTGCGCAGCTCCCGTGTGCGAGCGGGTGGGGTACAGCTTGGTGATGACTGCTACCGAGACGTTGGGGTTATGCGCCGCGTAACGGGCGGCCATCAGGCCCGCGCCGCCGGCGCCGACCACGATGACGTCGAATTTATGAGCCCTGATCATGCTGTTATCTACGCCCTTCCTTACTGCGGCGGTGTGAGGTTGCGGATGGCGTCGCCCATCTCTTCGAAGCTGAACGCCCACAGAGTCATTACGCCGGCCACGAACATTGCGCCGGCCACCACGAAGAGGATGACCTTGAGCCAGAAGCGGGTGCCGGGACGCTTGAAGTAATCCTCGATGCTGTAGCGCAGCCCGTTAACGCCGTGCAGCAGCGCGAAGCCCAGGAGGAACGAGTCGAAGAGCTTCACGCCCGGTCGCGCCAGGCGCTGGGCGGCGTACTGGTAATCGATGGTGCCGGCGTCCACCAGGATGTTGTTGATGAACACGTGGGCGCCCACGAGGAACACCAGGAACAGCCCGCTGATGCGCATGAACACCCACCAGGCCAGTTCCGAGCCCGACGAGTAGGTGTTGCGCGCCTGCGAGTAGGTGCGGGGACGAGCCTTGCCGGCCATCACGCGCCTCCCTTGAAGATCTCGGGCACTATCTTGATGAGCACCGGGATGCCGATGATGGTGACGAGGCAGAGCACCGTGTACCACATGAAGCGCTGGTACCGAACACCCCAGGTAGTGAAGTCCATGAGGATGATGCGGAGGCCATTGAGGGCGTGGTACGTGACGGCCGCGATGATGAGCACGAGACCGACGCGGAACGGCCACTGGTGATAGAAGAACAGGAACGCGTTGAACGGCCCGTCGGGACCGAACATTAGCAGGCTGATGTCGAAGACATGCAGCAGCAGATAGAGGGCCAACGCCACACCCGAAATGCGGTGCAGGAAGTAGGCCCACTGACCCTCGCGACCTCGGTACATGCGAAATACCTCCCAGGGTCGGCGCCGCGCGGTGCCGACCTCGTCTGGGGCCGATTCTATCACCGCTCTCACATTACTAATCCGCCGCCGCTCTGGCCGGGGGCCAACGAGGGCCGGCTGCACCTCAGCCGCTGGTGAGGTTACGCCGGGCTCTCAGCCTTGCCAACGTCCTGGAGAGGGCGACCACGCCGAGCCCTACTGCGGCGATGACGAGCACCATCACGAGCCCCAGAACGGTACCGCCCTGCATCTGGAACGGGCGGAAGAGCGGGTTGATGAAGGTGAGGTACACACCGCTGATGAACCCGACCAGCATGATGATGAGCAGGCGGGTGTTGCGCTCGATGAGGGAGTCGAGGTCGGTGAACGCCTCCGGCCGCTCGGCGCCGCTGTACTCCTTCCTCCAGAGGCGCCAGCCGGACGAGGCACCGACCTGTTCCCAGCCGGCGTCCTCGAAGAGCGCCACGTACTCTGCCGACGGATCCGCCGGGAAGTCCGCGCACACCCTCACGCTCTCGGCCTCGGCGCGCTCGAAGTGGAACCTGAGCAGCATGCGGTCGGCCCTCACCAGCCGCCAGCCCTGCGCGGCCTTCTCCTCCAGCCAGGCTTCCACGCTCTCCGGCGCCCAGCCGGACCACCAGAACCACTTGGTCATCGTCCCTTGTTCCTTCATGAGTTCGCCTCCTGCACCTTCAGCCCGTTCGCGACCAGCTCTTCGAGCCGCGCGAACTCTCGCGCCAGCAGCGACCTGCCGTGCGGCGTGACTACGTAGGTCTTGCGGCGCTCCACCTCGGACACCACCGTGATGAGCCCGCTCTGCTCCATGCGGGACAGGGTGCCGTAGAGGGTCCCGGCCCCGATGCGGAGCCGGCCCGACGTGATGGACTCGACGTGTTGCATGACGCCGTAGCCGTGCCTGGGTTCGGTGAGCGATAGCAGCGTGTAGTACGCCGTCTCGGTCATCGGTAGGTAGGCCAGTTGCGCTGCCGTGAGTTCCACGGTTCCTCCTCGTTCCACTTCACGCTATATCGCCACTCGCTATAGCGTGGGATGACTATAGCGGGCGTCGCTATATCGTGTCAAGAGTGTTCGGCCTGCTGTGATGCCTGCCCGGCGCTTCCAGGCTGGTAAGGTCTAGGGCACTGTGTTGTTAGCTTTCGACCTAGACCGCACGCTCCTCACGGAGGAGTACGAACTGCCCCTCAACATCCTCGACGCCATCCACCATGCCCGCGCGAAGGGCCACCTGGTGACGGTGCTCACCGGGCGCCAGTACGGCTCCGCGCGACCGTACATAGAGCAACTGGAAGTGGACCTCCCCAGCAGCACGAACCACGGTGCACGCGTGCGCAACCCGGACGGCACGGAGCTTAGGCGGGTGCTGATGGAGGGCGCCTTCGCCGACGAGTTGCTGGCGGACTTCGTGCACGACACGCACCTCGAGTTCTCCGCCGTGAAGGACGACACGCTGTACGTGCGCGACCCCGCCCACGAGCGCTGGAACTGGGTGCACGCTTCGAGCCGCACCATCACGCACTACGAGGCCGGCACCGTAGCCCAGTACGACAAGGTGGTGTTCCAGGCCGGCAAGCACGAGCGGAGCCACCAGATCTACGAACTCATCGGCCAGAGCCATCCCGACCTGCTTCGTTACCTGTGGGGCGACGGGTTCCTCGAGGTGGTGCCCCCCGGCGCGGACAAGGGCAGCGCCCTGGCGTACATAGCCGACATGCTCAACGTGCCGCGCTCCGACGTGGTGGCCTTCGGGGACGGCGCGAACGACATAACCATGCTCGATTGGGCCGGTACCGGCGTGGCGGTGGGTCCGCACGCCCATCCGGACGCTCTGGCAGTGTCCGATCAGCGCATCGCCTCGCCCGAAGAGGGCGGCGTGGCCGACTGGATCAGGCGCAACCTGCTGTGAGCCGGGCGCCTCTCACGGTAACTACCTGCAACTAACCCAGCGCGTCCAGGAACTCCTGCCGCGTACGCGCGTCGTCGCGGAACACCCCACGCATGGCGCTGGTGCGGGTGGTGGAACCCTGCTTCTCCACTCCCCGCATCATCATGCACATGTGGCTGGCCTCGGTGACCACCGCCAGGCCGCGTGGCTGGAGCACCTCGACCAGCGTGTCGGCCACTTGGGACGTGAGGCGTTCCTGCAGCTGCAGGCGCCGGGCGAACACGTCTACCACGCGCGCGAACTTGGATAGACCCAGCACCTTCCGGTTCGGGATGTAGCCGATGGCGGCCTTGCCGAAGAACGGCAGCATGTGGTGCTCGCACATGGAGTAGAACTCTATGCCCTTCACCACCACCATCTCGGAGCCCTCGGCGTCGAACAGGGCGTCGTTTATCACCTGGTGTATGTCCGCGTGGTAGCCGGCCGTGAGGTAATGGAGGGAGCGCGACACGCGCTCCGGGGTCCTCACCAGGCCCTCGCGGGAGACGTCTTCTCCGAGCCCGGAGATGAGCTCGGTGATGAGCGGGGAAAGCGAGTCGTCGCCGCCCTCGTCGAACTCGGGCACAGCGATGTCGAAAGCAGTTCTGACTTTTTGCATGCTGCCGTAGATAGTAGCAGCAGCGCTCCCCACGCCCTGTCCGCAGGCCGACGGGGCTACACTCTGTTGCGTGCGCCTCGACCGTTACGACAGTTACCTCACGGAGTTTCACGCCACCGTTGTGGGCACGAAGCGGGACGACAGGGGCCTCTGGCTGCTACTGGACCGCAGCGCCTTCTACCCCACCGCCGGCGGCCAACCCAACGACACGGGTGAACTGAGCCTAGACGACACGCAGCTGCGCGTGCTGGACGTGCAGGCCGAAGGGACGGCGGTGTGGCACCTGGTGGACGAAGGCGCCGACGTGGTGACCGAGGGAGCCGCCGTTCGCGGCGTTCTGGACTGGCCGCGCCGTTACCGACACATGCAGCGTCACACCGCGCAGCACGTGCTCTCCCAGGCCCTGGTGCGCGTGAACCCTGAGTTCGACACTCGTTCCGTGAGCATGCGCGGACCGGACTGCACCATCGACTTCGGTGGGCTCGCGGACGCTGCCGCGCTGGCGGCCGTGGAGGCGGAGGCTAACCGCGCAGCCCGCAGAGCGCAGGCCGTCATGGCGTTCGAAGTGGACGAAGCGCGGCTCGGGGAGTACCGGTTGCGGCGCCCACCCAAGGTGACCGGCCTGGTGAGGCTGGTGGCGGTGGGCGATTACGACCTGGTGGCATGTGGCGGCACTCACCTGCGCAACAGCGCGGAAGCGCTGCCGATCAAGATAGTGGGGCTGGAGCACGTCAAGGGCGGCGTCAACCGCCTCACGTTCCGCGCGGGCGAGGAAGCTCAGTCCGACTACGGGGAGAAGCACCAGGTCGCGAGCGCGCTCGGTGTGGCTCTCAGCTCTCCCCTGGAAGACCTGGTGAGCCGCGTGGAGCAGTTGCGGGCAGAACTGGCCGAGGAGTCCAGGCAGCTCGCCTCGGCCCGAGCGGCGCAAGCTGCGGCTCTGGCCGAGGACCTCGCGGCACGCGCCGAGGCGGGTTGCGTCACCGCCTACCTAGCAGGGCAAGACGCACGTCTCTTCGCTGAGCTCGTGGAGGCCCTGCAGCGCGCCCCTGGTCTCCTGACCCTGCTGGCGGCGGAGGATGAGCAACCGGGCCGCGTGCGGCTGGCGTTCCTGGCCGGGCCAGGCTCCGCCGTGGACGTGAGACCCGCGCTGAGTGCGGCGCTGGCGCGGCTCGGCGGCCGCGGCGGCGGCCGACCCGACAGGGCTCAAGGCGCGGCAGAAGCCCACGAAGAGCAGGTTCTGGCCGCACTCGAAGCGGCGGCGACGAGCCTGCGAACCTGACCTCGGCACGTCAGGCCACCCGCTTCTCCGTGGCTGCACCAGGCGCAGCCGATACAGCAGAAGCGCGCCTCCGGCGCTACATTCTTCCTAAGGGTTGGCTGCGTACGCGGCCCCGGGCCCCGAGGCTGCGGCGATGGCGCTTCCGAACGTCTCCTGGCAGCCGGCCCCCAAGGAGGAAGCATGCCTGCAGTGAAGGACCGTCTACTTGACGTGAAGATCGACATCGAAGCCAACTCCCGCGAGGGCCTCGTAGGGCTCCTCAACCAGACCCTGGCCAACACCTCAGACCTCGTCGGCCAGTTCAAGCAGGCGCACTGGAACGTGCGTGGCGCCGACTTCTGGCAGGTGCACAAGCTTTACGACGCCATCCACGAGGCTATGGAGCCCTTCGTTGACGAAGTAGCGGAGCGGATCAGTACGCTCGGCGGTGTTGCCATGGGCACCGTGCGCATGGCGGCCTCCAGCAGCGCCCTGAAGGAGTTCCCCGCGGGCTTCGGCGACAGCAAGAAGTTCACCACGGAACTCAGGGACCGCGTGGCGGCCTACGCCAAGCAGGTGCGTGCGGACATCGGCCGCGCCGAGAAGCTGGGTGACCCCACCACCGCCGACCTCCTCACGGAGATATCGCGCGCGGCCGACCTACAGCTTTACTTCCTCGAATCGCACCTGCACTGAGCGGAACACGCGGCACCTAAGCTGAACTCAGGTCGAGGGCGGCGCCCAGGAGCTACTCAGGCTTCGGCGCCGCCCTCGCCATCGAAGTCGCGCAGGGCGCTGGATTCAAGCACGCCGGGCGCCACGTAGATGGGGGCGTTCGTGCGCACCGCCACCGCCATGGCGTCCGAAGGGCGGGCGTCCACCTCGATGGCCACTCCGCCACGTTCCAGCACCAGGTTGGCGTAGAAAGTACCGTCTACCAGGTCGGTGATCTCGACGCGCGACACCGGCGCGTCCAGCATCTCCAGTAGCGAGACCAGCAGGTCGTGCGTCAGTGGCCGCTCCATCTTCTCGCGCGACCGGCCGGCGGCGATGCTGATGGCCTGCATGGCGTCGATATGGATGGGGAGCAGCTCGCCGTTCGGTGCGCGGAGCAGAGCGAGGAACTGGTTCTCGTCGCCTGAAACGGCGATATCTTCGAGCTCGACCTTGACCATCTAAAGTCATCATAGCGCGGGCTACGGTAAGCTTCTCCGCATGTTCCAGCCGGTCATCGGCCTTGAAGTACACCTGGCCCTACGCACGGAAACCAAGCTGTTCTGCGGTTGCGCCACCAGCTTCGGGGCCGAGCCCAACGTGAACACCTGCCCCATCTGCCTGGGCCTGCCAGGCACGCTGCCGCTCCTCAACGAGCGCGCTCTGGAGCTGTCCCTCGCTTTCGCCGTGGCCCTCGGCTGCGAGGTGCCGGACGTTACCCACTGGCACCGCAAGCACTACTTCTACCCGGACGCACCCAAGAACTACCAGTTGAGCCAGGACGACGTGCCGGTGGGAGCCAACGGTTTCATCGACATCCCAGGCGGCCGGCGCATCGGCATCACCAGGTGCCATCTGGAGGAGGACGCCGGGCGCCTCGTGCACCCCGCTTACGCCGACTACTCGCTGGTCGACCTCAACCGGGCCGGTTCGCCGCTCATAGAGATGGTGACGGAGCCGGATATCCGCTCGGCTGACGAAGCCCGCGATTTCCTCATGGAGGTGCGCGGCATCGCCCAGGCGCTGGGGGTGTCGGACGCTGCGCCCGAAGAGGGCAAGATGCGCGCGGACGTGAACATCTCCCTCCACCGCGCCGGTGAGCCGTACGGAACCAAGGTGGAGGTCAAGAACCTCAACTCGTTCAGGAGCGTAGCGGCGGCCATCGAGTTCGAGACCAAGCGCCAGGCGCAGCTGCTGGAGGCAGGTCGCGCCGTGCAGCAGGAGACGCGCGGCTGGAACGAGGGCGGCCAGAAGACGTACCTCATGCGCACCAAGGAGACCGCTGCGGACTACCGCTACCTGCGCGACCCGGACATCCCCGCAGTAGTCATCCCCGCCGCGAGGAAGGCCGCCGTGCGCGCTTCGCTTGCCGAGAAGCCCTCCGACAAGGTGGCCCGCTTCGTGGCGGCAGGCGTGCGGGAGGGCGACGCCAAGCTCATCGCCTACGACGTGGACGCCGCCGCCTTCTTCGACGAGGTGATGCACGAGTACGCCGGTGAGCCGCAGGCCGTGGCGAACTGGATGTCGGAGGTCACCGGGCGGTTGCACGCCGCCGAGCAGACGCTGAAGGGCAGCGCCCTAACCGGCAGGAACCTCGCGCGGCTCATAGCGCTGGTTGACGCCGGCACCATCTCCCCCACCGCCGCCAAGGAGTTGCTGGCAGACGTGGTGGCCGGCCAAGAACCGGACGCTCTGGTGGCCAGCCGCGGGCTGGCTCAGGTGAGCGACGAGAGCGAGCTCGGAGCCCTCGTGGACGGCGTACTGGCCGACAACCCGGACCTGGTGGAACGCGTGCGCGCGAACCCGAAGGCCATCAACGCCCTCCTTGGCAAGGTCATGCAGGCCACGAAAGGAGCCGCCAAGCCCGATCTGGCTCGGCGGCTGCTCGAGGAGAGGTTGGGGTAGGCGCTACCTACCGCGGCCTAGGGCCGTGGTCGGGCGGTGATGCGGCCACCCGACTCGTTGCTGACCGGCTAGCCTCCACCACCGGGAGGGCCCGCCGGACCCTGCGGTCCTTCGGGACCAGCAGGACCCTGCGGACCAGTCTCACCCTGAGGACCGGCGGGGCCAGCAGGACCAGCAGGACCCTGCGGGCCAGTCTCGCCCTGAGGACCGGCGGGGCCAGCAGGACCAGCGGGACCAGCAGGACCGGTCTGACCAGTCTGGCCAGTTTGGCCGGTCTGACCAACAGGGCCTGCGGGGCCCTGAGGACCCTGCGCACCCGCAGCACCCGTGGCGCCAGTCTCGCCCCGAGGACCCGCCGCACCGGTTGCTCCCGTCAAGCCGATGGGACCTATGGGGCCCGTGGCGCCCGTGGGGCCGGTGGGGCCGGCTGGCCCGGTTGCGCCTGTGGCACCAGTGGCCCCAGTCGGGCCGGTCAACCCGATCGGACCCTGCGGACCGACTTCGCCCTGCGGGCCGGTCTCACCCTGCTCGCCCTGCTCACCCTGCGGGCCGGTCAACCCGATCGGACCCTGCGGACCCCGCTCGCCCTGCAGGCCTCGTGGCCCCACTTCGCCCTGCGGGCCGGTCTCACCCTGCGGCCCCTGCGGCCCCACGGGACCCCTGATGCCCGTGGGCCCAGCGAGGCCCCGTGGACCGACGGCGCCCATCGGGCCAGTGGCGCCGGCTTCACCCTGCGGACCCACCGGCCCCACGGGGCCCGTCGGGCCCACGCAATCCGACGCGTCCCACACGCCGTCCTGATTGATGTCCTCGTCGAAGTCGCCTATACCGTTGCCGTTCAGGTCCCAGCACGCCAGGCCGTTCTGGCCGTCGGCTCCCTGCGAGCCTGCTACCCCGGCCGGACCGGCAGGTCCCATCGCCCCCGTCTCCCCAGCCGGGCCCATCGGGCCCTCCGGGCCAGCGGCACCCGCCGGACCGGCTGGCCCCTCGGGGCCCACCGGGCCCATGGCGCCGGCTTCACCCACCGGGCCTGGCTCGCCCTGCGGGCCGCGCTCACCGGCCGGACCCTGCGGGCCCATAGGTCCGGTTAGAGCGCCGGCGGCGATCTCGGCGCGCACGTCAGCTATCTCCGCGCTCATGGCTCCAAGGCGTTCCACCACGGTGCGCTCGCCGCACGCGAGCTTCGCGTCCACCACGTCCACCGCACTGCTCAGTAGGAGCGCAGTCTGGTAACCCGTTAGGAACTCGTCACCGTTCAGGGTGCCGCCGGGGAACGCGTCCCGGATACCTAGCCCTGCCACCCTGGCGGCGGCGCCGGCGGCCCAATGATCCGCCGGCACGTCCGCGAACTGGAAATCGGGGTCCGGGAGTCCAGCCGTTACGTCCGTACACCCGGTGGCAAGGTCGATCCTCGTCAGCAGTCGGTCCACCAAGGCAGCTGCCTGGTAGCCGGTCACCGCGTTGTCACCCAGGAAAGAGCCGTCCGGGAACGCCGTGTCCACGCCGGCTCCGTTCAGGCTGGCAACCGCGGTGCGGCCCCAGTCGCCACCCGCCACCTGCGTGATACCCACTGCCAACAGCAGCAGGGCGGTCAAGGCGAAAACGTATCTGCGCATCACACAACCACCTTCCTCATTCCCCGCCAACGCGAACGTGCCGGCCCGGCAGCTCGCTTGTGCCCTAAGGATGTCTAACCTAACCTAGTCAGGTAGTGTCAGTTTCACACGCCGGACCTCCCAGTTACATCACCCGACCAGCGGCGCGGCGCCGGCACCCCTCTACCCTACTTGCCCCCAGGGCCGATAATGGGGGCGTGTCACTGTTGCAGGTCACTCGTCACACTCTACTGGCTCTCGTTCTGGCGCTCGTCGCAACGGCCGGAGCGCAAGGGGGCCTGCCCGATGCCGCCGCCGCATCCCTTCGGCAAGCTCAGGCCGCAGCCAGTGAAGCCATGGCGGCGTACCAGGTGCACCGTCCCGACCAACCGCTCTGGCGCGAGGCTTTCAGGGCTGCCGAGCGCGCCCGAGATCTGGCGCCGGGCCGACCGGAGCCCCTTAGGTTCCTGGCGCAGGCCTACGGCATAACAGGCTGGACAGGCCCGGCCTGGCAGGCCTGGCAGGATTACCGCGCTGCCGGCGGCAACATGGACGCCAACGCACGGCTCGAGGCTTCCGCTGCCGCCAGCGCACTCGGCTACAGCGCGTTCTCCGCTGGCGATTCCGTGAGAGCCGCCGCTCTGCTGCGTGAAGCGTTCGACTACGACTCCACCAACACGCAGATCGCAGCCGTCCTCGGGCAAGCGGAGCTCAACAACGGCGACTACGCAGCGGCCGCCACTCATCTCGCAGTCGCGGTGAAAGCGGTGCCGAGCGTGGAGCCTCTGCTTGTCCGGGCTCGCCTGGCTGCCAACTATGGCGCCACCGCGGCGGACTCGTACCTGACAGGCGTGCAGCTCTTCGCTCAGGGAGAGTATGCCGGCGCGCAGCGCCAGTTCCAGACCGCCACCGACTCGGCTCCCAATTTCGCGGACGCGGTACGTGGGGCGGCTGCGTCCGCCGGCCAACTCGGGCAGGAGGAACGCGCTCGCGGGTTGTGGGAGAGGCTCGCCGACCTGTTGCCGGACGATCCCGAAGCCAACCAGGTGCTCGCCTACTACGCGCAACTCGACGCTGCGCGCGCTGCGGCTGAGGCGGTGCCGGAACCAGAACCGGAACCCGTCGCCGTGCTGCCGGATCCCACTCCAGCACCTACGCCAGCCCCTACACCAGTGCCAGTACCCACTCCGACACCAGCTCCTACACCAACCCCTACACCAACCCCTGCGCCTACTCCCGACCCGGAACCCGAACCCGAACCCGAACCGGAACCTCAGCCAGAACCGGAACCTGAGCCAGAACCGGAACCAGAACCAGAACCGGAACCCGAACCGGAACCAGAACCAGAACCGGAACCCGAACCGGAACCCGAACCGGAACCCGAACCGGAACCCGAACCGGAGCCGGAACCCCAGCCGGTACCGACCCCAGCTCCTGCCCCAGAACCAGCACCAACGCCGGCACCCATCCCGACACCAACGCCGGTTCCGTCGGCGGGGAGCCTCTCGGGGCCAACGCTCCACCTGGCGGATACCGACGTGCGCGCCACCAAGGCCTCGGATGGCGGCCAGGGCGCCTTCATCTTCCTGGCCCCCACCACGGACGCCGGGCGTAGCCTCCTGGAGCCGATCGCGTACGGCGCCGGAACACTGGAGGTTCAGGTGCTGGTCGGGTCGCGCCCAAGCACGGAACCCGTGTCGGTGCAGTTCTGCATCGTTCCGGGTGATTTCAGTGTCGTCACTCCGCTTTGCACGAGTACCAGCGCGCTCCTGTTGCCCACTTCGGGAACGGTCAGCACCTCCGTCCCCCTGCCACGCCTGATGGACGGCGATGTGGACTGGAACCAGGGCATATCACAGCTCCTGGTGGTGCTCCGCGATGGCCTGGGGCGGCCTCTGGACGACCGTTACACACGCGAAGCGGATGGTTCACCCATCGACCTCACGCCCTACTTCCCGCTGCAGTTGCGAGTGAGGGCAGCGCTGGTGCCACCGGGCTCCACTTTCGGCGGCTGGTGAGCCGCCAGGGGCTGCGAAGACGTAGCGGGTAACCTGGGTCGGCGCCTCACTTGGTTAGGCGCCGACCCCGCTATCAGCGGCCTACGCCCACGTACTCCAGGCCCACACCTTCGACCTGTTGGCGCTGCAACAGGTTACGTGCGTCCAAGACGAGGTTGCCACGCATGGCCGCGGCCATCTGCGCGAGTGGCAGGCGCCGGTACTGGTTCCAGTCCGTCACCACCACCACGGCGTCGCAGCCCTGCGCCAGGCTCACCTCGTCGTCCAGGTACTCCACGGGCAGATCGGGGAAGTGTCGCTTGGCCGTAGGCACCGCGATGGGGTCGTGAGCCCTGACCACCGCGCCGCGTTCATGCAGCTCATGGATAAGAGTCAGGGCCGGCGAGTCCCTCATGTCGTCCGTGTTGCCTTTGAACGCGAGGC
>CAZVTS010000011.1:21020-45400 GCA_964630175.1 uncultured bacterium | reverse complement strand
CTCATATGCCATCATCTCCCCATGCTTTCCCCCGCCATCCCGGAGAAGCAGCGGCGCCACCTGGCCACGCTGCGCCGGGTGAGAGACCGCATCGACCGCGAGTACGCGCAACCCCTCAACGTGGAGGAGCTGGCGCGCGGAGCCCACATGTCTGCCGGTCACCTCAGCCGCGAGTTCCGGGCCGCCTTCGGTACGTCGCCTTACGGCTACCTCATGACGCGCCGCATCGAGCGTGCCATGGCGCTCCTGCAGCGGGGCGACCTCAGCGTCACGGACGTCTGCTTCGAGGTCGGCTGTTCGTCGCTGGGCACCTTCAGCACCCGCTTCACGGAACTCGTGGGCGTGGCGCCCAGCGTCTACCGGCAGGAACGAGCCCGCGCCACGGAGGGCATCCCCGCCTGCCTGGCCAAACAGGTGAGCCGGCCGGTCAGGAATAGAGAAGCGAAGCCGGCTAACCTTCCCCTACAATCGCCCCCATGAAACTACTCATCGACGCAAGCTACTTACCGCAGGACGACCCCGACGCCATGCTGGCCTTCTATAAGGACGTGCTGGGCTTCGAGGTGCGGAACGACGTGGGTTACGAGGGCATGCGCTGGCTCACCGTGGGTCCGGCCAACCAGCCGGACACTTCCATCGTCCTCCACCCGCCCACCGCGCTGCCCGACCTAACGGACGACGAGCGCAGGGTCATTGCCGAGCTGATGGCCAAGGGCAGCTTCTTCGGTGTGAACCTGGCGACGCCCAACCTGGACGAGGTGTTCGAACGGGTGGTGGCCGCCGGAGCGGAGGTGGTGCAGGAGCCCATGGATCAGCCTTACGGCGTGCGCGACTGCGCCATCCGCGACCCTTCCGGCAACCTCATCCGCATCAAGGAGATCTGAACCGAGCAGATGAGCGAACCCGAAGGGCGTAACAGCACACCGGCCGACCCCCACACCGAGGGTCAGGAACGCACGCCGGCGGACAGCCACGACCGCATCAGCGTCATGGGCGCCCGCGTGAACAACCTGAAGAACGTGAGCTTAGAGATACCCAAGCGGCGCCTCACGGTGTTCACCGGCGTGTCCGGCTCCGGCAAGAGCTCGCTGGTGTTCGACACCATCGCCGCCGAATCGCAGCGGCTCATAAACGAGACGTACAGCGCGTTCGTGCAGGGCTTCATGCCCAACCTCGCCAGGCCGGAGGTAGACCGGCTGGAGGGCCTCACCACCGCCATCCTCGTGGATCAGGACCCCATGGGCTCCAACCCGCGCTCCACGGTGGGCACCGCCACGGACGCCAACGCCATGCTGCGCATCCTCTTCAGCCGCATAGGTGAGCCGCACATCGGCCCGCCCAACGCCTTCTCGTTCAACGTGCCGTCCGTGAAGGGCAGCGGGGCCATAACGGTTGAGCGGGGCGCCAAGACCATCACGGAGAAGGCCAGCTTCAGCGTGCTGGGCGGCATGTGCCCCAGGTGCGAGGGGCTCGGTAACGTCACCGATTTCGACCTCACGGCGCTCTACGACGCCACCAAGTCGCTCAACGAGGGCGCGCTCACGGTGCCGGGCTTCAGCATGGACGGCTGGTGGGGGCGCATGCTGCGCCATAGCGGCTGGTTCGACCCGGACAAGCCGCTCGGCGAGTTCACCAAGCGGGAGCTGCACGACCTGCTCTACAAGGAGCCCACCAAACTGAAGGTGGAGGGCATCAACCTCACCTACCAGGGCATAGTGCCGCAGGTGCAGAAGTCCTGGCTCAACAAGGACGTAGAGCAGATGCAGCCCCACATCCGCGCGTTCGTGGAGCGGGCCATAACCTTCACCACCTGCCCGGACTGCGGCGGCACCAGGCTGGCGCCCGAAGCGCGCTCCTCGAAGATCCTCGGCAAGAACATCGCCGAACTGTGCGACATGCAGATAAGCGACCTGGCGGAGTGGGTGCGGCAACTGAACGAGCCCACGGTGGCGCCGCTGGTGGCGGGTCTGCAGCACCTGCTGGACGCGTTCGTCAACGTCGGGCTCGGCTACCTCTCCCTGGCGCGGTCGGCCGGCACCCTGTCCGGCGGCGAGGCGCAGCGCACCAAGATGATCCGGCACCTGGGTTCCGCCCTCACGGACGTTACGTACGTGTTCGACGAACCCACCATCGGCCTGCACCCGCACGACGTGCAGCGCATGAACCAGCTGCTGCTGGAGCTCAGAGACAAGGGCAACACCGTGCTGGTGGTGGAGCACAAGCCCGAAACCATAGCCATCGCCGACCACATCGTGGACTTAGGTCCCGGCGCGGGCGCGGCCGGCGGCACCGTCACGTACGAGGGCGGCCTGCAGGGCCTGCGGGACAGCGGCACTACCACGGGCCGGCACCTGGATGACCGCGCGCGCTTGAAGGCCACGGTACGGAAGCCCGAGGGCGCCATCGAGGTGCGCGGCGCCAACACGAACAACCTCAAGAACGTAAACGTGAACGTGCCGCTTGGCGTGCTCTGCGTGCTCACGGGCGTGGCGGGTTCCGGCAAGAGCTCCCTGGTAACGGGTTCGCTGGCCGGCCGCGAGGGGGTGGTCGTCATAGACCAAGCCGCCATCCGCGGCTCCAGGCGCAGCAACCCAGCCACCTACACGGGCCTACTGGAACCCATCCGCAAGGCGTTCGCCAAGGCCAACGGCGTGAAACCCGCCCTGTTCAGCCCCAACTCGGCGGGCGCCTGCCCCACCTGCAAGGGCGCCGGCGTGATCTACACGGAACTGGGCGTCATGGCCACCGTGGCCTCCACGTGCGAGGAGTGCGGCGGCAAGCGCTTCCTGGCCGAGGTGCTCGAGTACCAGTTCGGGGGCCGGAACATCAGCGAGGTCCTCGGCATGCCCGCCTCGGAAGCGCTCGCGTTCTTCGCCTCCGGCGCCTCGGCCGTGCCCGCGGCCCACAAGATCCTGGAGCGGCTCACAGCCGTGGGCCTCGGTTACGTGAGCCTCGGCCAGCCCCTCACCACCCTCTCTGGTGGGGAGCGGCAGCGGCTGAAGCTGGCCGCGCAGATGGCGGACAAGGGTCGGGTGTACGTGCTGGACGAACCCACCACGGGGCTGCACCTGGCGGACGTGGAGCAGCTGCTCGAGCTGCTGGACGGGCTGGTAGATTCGGGCCGGTCGGTGATAGTGATCGAGCACCATCAGGCGGTGATGGCACATGCGGACTGGATCATCGATCTTGGCCCCGGCGCCGGTAGCGACGGCGGCACCCTGGTGTTCGAAGGTACGCCGGAGGCGTTGACGAAGAGCGCTGAGAGCGTCACGGGGTTGCACCTCGCAGCCTACGTGAGCGCCTAGAGCTACCGGCCGTTCCCAGTAAGAACGCTGTAAGTATGCCGTCATAGAGTGCAACCCATCATTTACATATGTCCGTAACGCTGGGTAAGGAAAGACGAGCGACCCAGGCGGCCAAAGAGCCCACCCGTAGCCCGGGCGGGTTCCCTTTGTTGGTAGCGGCGGCGCCGAAGAGCTTCACGCCACACTCTCCGTACTTCTCGGAGGTGGTGGTGGCGCTCGCTCCCGCACTCGACGCGCTGGGCGGGCACGACCACGGTCACGTGCTGCGCACCGTCATCATCGGCATGCAGATCGGCGAGCTCCTGGACTTGGGCCCGTTGGCCGCCAGCGACCTCTTCTACGCCCTGCTGCTCAAAGACATCGGCGCCGCCGGCGCCCGCGCACAACGCTTCCGCTCGTACGGCGATCTGGACGAGGAAGCAGCGCGCGTGCTGGCCCACGCGGACCTAACGGACCTCTCTCAAACCGCACCACTCACCACAGCTATCCTCAGGAGCACTGCCCCCATCGGGCGCCGCCTCCGCAACGTCAGCGACCTCATACTTGGCTCCCGGCGGCAGCCCGCTGCCGTGGCGCGCGCCGCCTCCCGCGTGGCGGCCGGCATCGCGCTCGAGATGGGCTTCTCCCACGGCACGGCCGCAGCTCTGAGGAGCCAAGGCGAGCGCTGGGACGGCAGGGGTCGCCCCGACGGTCTTGCCGACGAGTCCATCCCGGTGGCGGCCCGCGTGGTAGCCGTCGCGGAGGAGCTGGACAGGCTGCTCAGCACCGAAAGCCCCACCGTCGCCATAGAGAAGCTGGAGCAGGAAGCCGGCCGCCGCTTCGACCCGGTGATCGTCAAGCTCGCCGAACGGCTTGTGGTGCGCGGCAGGCTGCTGGATCAGCTCGCGGACGACGACCTCGAGAAGCAGGCGCTTGGCCAGGAGCCGCCGCAGCGTCGGCACGTTGCCCTCGCGGGCCGCGTGGACCGGCTGCTGGCAGGCATGGGCCGCCTCATCGACTCGCGCTCCACCTGGCGCGTGCGCCACACGGAACGGGTCAAGGAACTGGCGCTCGGTGCCGCCCTCGATCTGCCTGCCCCCTACCGGCTGAGCGTTAACGGGAGGCGACGGCTGGCCCGGGCCGCGCTGCTGCACGACGTGGGCGAGATCGGCGCGCCCGTGGCCCTGCACGACAAGCCGCGCACCCTTACGGCCCAGCAGCGCAGCCAACTGCAGGGCGACGAGGAACTGGTGGACCGCGTGTTGGAGCGCGTGCTCGACCTGGCGGACGCCGCCCTGGTGACGGAGACCTTCGCCATGGCCGAGATCCGGGCGCACGACGATCCGTACGGCGCTCAGATGGACGCCGACCTGGAGAGCGCCGTGATGGCTGCTCTCGTTAGCTTGTCGGACCGCTTCGAGGCGCTGCTCGCACCCAGGCCGCAGCGTAGCGGCAAGAGGCCGGCAGAAGCGCTGGCCATACTGCGGCGGGAAGTGCAAGAGCGCAGGAGCGATGACGGCGAGCCCGAGCTGGCAACGAAGCACGAGGGCGTGGACCCGTGGGACGTTGCGCTGGGCGCCCTGGAACGGTTCGTCGCCAACCCTTCGGCAGCCAGCCTCGTCGCACCCCGCAAGTTCGACGCGAACGCCCTGGCGGTGGACTGACCCACGAGCGCCAGCCCACCGCGCCGCACCGGCACGGGACTGGACCAAGAGAGCCAAACCAAAAGAGAACGAGGTCGGCGCTGTCTGCCGACCTCGAAGATGTGGCGGTTGTTAAGGCTCCGAAACGGACCCTTACTCCTTCTTGCTGGCGGCTTCCTTGGCGGAGCGGGCAGCGGCGCGGTCGCGTTCCTGGCGGCCGATGTCCGTCTTGAGGCGCGAGGCCTTGCCGCGCAGATCGCGGAGGTAGTAGAGCTTGGCGCGCCGGGTGCGGCCGCGCCTCACCACGGTGATGCCGTCTATGAGCGGCGAGTTGACGGGGAACACGCGCTCCACGCCCTCACCGAAGGAGACCTTGCGAACGGTGATGGTGCTGCGGGCACCCTTGCCGTTCTTGCGAGCGATGACCACGCCCTCGAAGGCCTGGATGCGGCTGCGGTTGCCTTCGACCACCTTGTAATCCACGCGGATGGTGTCGCCGGTGTCGAAGTCGGGGAGGTCGTCGCGCAAGAAGGGCTGCTCGATAGAGCGCAAGATCGCGCCTTTGTTGTAGTTCATCTCTAGTCTCCAGGGGGGCGCCTTGCACCCTCACGACGCTGTGGTAGTTACGCGGTGGGCGTTCTGCCAGCTTGCACAGAGAAGCCACTCGCCGCCTCCGGGCGTCAAGCCTGCATATCTTAGCCCACCACGAGCCCCTTGTTCAATAGCGGCGCGCTAGGCTGTGCGCATGTCGTTCGCAACAACTGGACTCCACCACCTGACCGCCATCGCCACGAGGCCGCAGGCCAACATCGAGTTCTACGTGCGGCTGCTGGGGCTGCGCCTCGTGAAGCGCACCGTGAACTACGACGATCCACAGACGTACCACCTCTACTTCGGCGACGCCCTGGGCAGACCCGGCAGCGTCATCAGCTTCTTCCCGTGGACCGGCGCCGGCCCGGCCGTCAGGGGCGCCGGCGAGAGCGTGGCCGTGGCGTTCCGGGTGCCGCCCGGTTCGCTGAACCTGTGGGCGGACAGGCTGGAGCTGCACCGCCTCGAGCACCGCACCGTCGAGCGCTTCGGCGAAGAGGTCATCATGTTCCACGACCCGGACGGCGTGCCCCTCGAGCTGACGGAAGCGCCCCTGAAGGGGTCGGTGCCCGACGTCTGGCCCGGTTCCCCCGTACAGCCGCTCATGGCCGTGCAGGGCCTGCACTCCACCACGGTCCTCGCGCCCGCCCTGGACGCCACGGTGGAACTGCTGGAGGGGTTGGGCCTGCAGCACGTGGCCGACGCACCCGAACCAGGCCCCGACGGCAGCAGGCGCCGCCGCGTGCGGCTCGGTGCCGGCGGACCCGGCGAAGCCACCAAGGTCGACCTCGTCGAGGTGCCGGAACCCCAACCGGGCCGCCTGGGTTCAGGCTCCATCCACCACTTCGCGCTGCGGGTGGCGAACGAGGAGGCGCTGGCGGAAGCCTACGAGTACCTGGCCGCCGCCGACCTGAGCCCCACGAAGGTGAAGAACCGCAACTACTTCAAGAGCGTGTACTTCAAGGAGCCCGGCGGCGCCATCTTCGAACTGGCTACCGACGGCCCCGGCTTCACCGTGGACGAGCCGCCCGATGAACTGGGTCTCTCCTTCCGACTTCCCACGTGGCTCGAGACCGAACGCGAGTTCCTCAGAGGACGCTTGCCGGTCACCGCCAGCCCCGAGTACGCGGACCGTTTCGGATAGAGGCGCCAGGTCTCGTCGAAACACCAGCCGAACTTACGCTATGCTCAATAATGAGCGTGACAGACGAAAGACGCCGGCCACGTCAATCGGCGAACCATCATGGACCTGGAACCGCATGTGGACCCCAAACTGCTTGCGCTGGCCGGTGAGACCGCCCAGGCGCTGAACGCTGCGCATTACGAGGAGGCCCTCAAGAAGGGGCACCAGGCGCTGGCGGCGCTGGAGCTCGACGCCACCGACGAGGTCGAGGTCATGAACTCCAAACTGGAGCGCATGCCGCCCGCCCTACTGAAGAGCGCGGGCGACGTCCTCACCGCACTGGCCATCAGCTCGTTCCGCAGCGGCGATTACCTGAACTCACTGCGCTTCTCCCAGTTCGAGCACCAGGTGCGCCGGCACGCAGGCGACGAACTGGGCGCCGCCAACGCCCTGGTGGGGCTCGGCTGGTGTTACCAGACGCTGGGCCTTTACCAGCAGGCCCTCTCCAGCTCCTTCAGCGCCCTGGCCATGCTCGAGCACCTGCGGCCCGAGTCCGTGGCCGGGCCGCTCAACGGCATCGCCCGGGTGTACCTGGACCTCGGCCAGACCAAGAAGGCGCTCGCTTACGCCCGGCGGGCGCTGGACGCCAGCGTGGTCTCGCCCCAGGCGCAGCGCGACCGCTCCACGGCCCTGCGCATCATCGGGCAGGCGCATCACGCTCGGGGCGCCCTGGCTGCCGCGGAGGCGGCGTACCTGGAGTGCGACCGGACTTCGGACGAGTACGGGAGGGCGCTGGCCCTCCTCAGCCTGGCCGAGGTGTACGTGCAGCTGGAGCGTTACGACGAGGCGGTGGAGCGTTACCAGGAGTGCATCCAGATCCTCAGCCCCCAGATGCGGGAGATGGTGCTCTGCGAGGCCATGGTCGGGCTGGCCAAGGTGTACCTGGCACGCGGCGAAGCCGAGCCTGCGCTCGGGCTCCTCACGGACGCCATCGCGCGCGGCACCTCCAGCGGCGCACCCTTGGAGGCCGCCAAGGCGCACGCGGTCATGGCCCAGGCGCTCAAGACGCTCGACCGCCACAAGGAGGCGCTCACTCACTTCGAGGCGTACCACGAGCTGAACGACCGCACCCTGCGGCAGCTCTCGGACCGGCGCACGCAGATCCTCACCGTGCAACTGGAAGTGGAGAAGCTGGAACGCGACCGCGAGATTGACAGGCTCCACAACGTGGAGCTGGCCCGCGCGTACACCGAGCTCGCCGAACTGCACCAGAAGCTCGAGCAGCAGGCGGCGCGGCTCGAGGTGCTCTCGCGCACCGACGAGCTCACGGGCTTACCCAACCGCCGCGCCTTCGACGAGCGGCTCGAGATCGAGCTGCAGCGCGCGCACCGCACCAACACGCGTGTGAGCGTACTCATGGTGGACCTGGACGACTTCAAGCAGATCAACGACAACTTCAGTCACGTGGTCGGCGACGCCGTGCTTAGAACCACAGGCCAGGCGCTCAACGAATGCATGCGCGAAGTAGACATGTGCGCCCGCATAGGGGGCGAGGAGTTCATGGTGCTGCTACCCGAAACGGAGCCGGAGGGCGCCCTGGTGGTAGCGGAGAAAGTGGTGGAGCGCGTGCGGGAACTGAACCAGGAACTGTGCGGCGTGCACGTGACCGCCAGCGTGGGCGTGGCCACCCTGGAGCCCACCGACGACGAGGCGTCGCTCGTGGCCCGCGCGGACGCGAGGCTGTACCAGGCTAAACGCGCGGGCAAGAACCGAGCACGGGCCTAGGCTCGGCATGCTGCGCGCCGCCCTGCTCGCCATAACCCTCGGCCTCACGGGGCTCGGGCTCGTGTTGTGGTGGCTGGGTGAGGACCTCGCGTCCGCGCTGCGCGTGCCGCTCTGGGCCTACGGCGTCGGCCTCGCGCTCGCTGCGCTGAACTACCTGGTCGGGGCCACCCGCCTGATGATCCTCTCGCAGGTGGACGGCGAGCCGCTGCCGTTCATTAAGGCACTGCGCGGCTACTCGCTCGGGCTCTTCAGCGCGGCCATCACCCCCGGCAGCACGGGTCAGGCCCCGGCCATGGTGTTGTCGCTGGTGGCCGACGGCGTGAGCGCCAAGCGCGCCTGGTCCATGGCCGTGCGGGTGTGGATAACCGACCTCATCTTCCTGGCCCTCACGGTGCCTCTCAGCGTGCTGCTGCTGGCCAGGTCCACGCGCCTGTTCCGCGGTTGGTACCCGGGCGTGCTGGCGGCCTCGGTCTTCATCGCGTCGCTGGCGGTGGTGTGGATCCTCATCTACCGCATGCGCTGGATAGGCGCGGCGGTCAACCAGCTCATGCGCCTGCCCGTGGCGCGGCGCTGGCGCGAGAGCTCCGTGCGCTTCATCGGCCGCCTGGAGCAGGCCGGCAAGTCGCTCTGGACCGCGCCGCTGGGGAAGCAGGTGCTCGTGCACCTGTGCACGGCCTTCATCTACCTGAGCACCTTCTTCACGTTCTACGTGGTGGTGGCCTCGCTGCGGCCGCAGGTGCCGGTTCTCCCCACCATGGCAGCGGCGCAGGTGCCGATGGTGGCGTCTTCCTTCTTCCCCACTCCGGGCGGCGCGGGCCTGCTCGAACTGGTGGCCGCCAGCCTCGTGAGGGGCGAGAACACCGCGGCCGCCATCCTGGCCTGGCGCCTGCTCACCTACTACCTGCGCATGCTGGTCGGGCCGGTCATCGGCGCCCCCGTGCTGGGCTCCCTGCGGGGCCTCTTCGGGGCGGACCGCCACCGCGCCGAAACCGCCGAGGAGGCATGACGCCAACTGCCGCCAGCGCCGGGCGGGCAGGGACGATTGTCCTCAGAACCGGAACGGGAAGGCTCTGTATCATGGGCAGGATGGTCCGCGTACCGAGACGCAACCTACTCACGAACCACGCTTCACCGCCTACCGAAACGGTGCAGGTGCTGGGCCACCCATCGTGACCCCCACCATCGGCGCCGCCTTCCTCGGCGGCATCCTGTCGTTCCTCTCCCCGTGCGTTCTCCCGCTCGTGCCAACCTACCTGGCGTACGTGGGCGGCAGCGCCGCGGCCAAGCGCCGCGTGCTGATCATGAACTCCGTGAGCTTCATCATCGGCTTCTCGCTGGTGTTCATCGCCCTCGGCGCGTCCGCCAGCGCGCTCGGCTCCGTCATGCGGGCCAACCAGCAGGTGCTCATGGCCGTGGGTGGCGCGCTCGTCATCTTCTTCGGCCTCGTGATGCTCGGCGTCATCAAGTTCCCATGGCTCTACCGCGACACCCGCATGCGCTACGAGGGCGAGACCCGCACGCCGTGGGGCGCCATGCTCCTGGGCATGGCGTTCGCCGCCGGCTGGACCCCCTGCATCGGCCCCATCCTGGGAGCCATCCTCACCATGGCGGGCGCCGCGGGCACCCTCTCGGCCGGGGTCGGTCTGCTGGGCGCCTACGCCATAGGCTTAGGCGTTCCGTTCCTGCTGGCCGCCCTGCTGCTGGACCCGTTCATGCGCTTCTCCAAGGGCTTCCGCCGCTGGCTGCCGTGGGTGGAGCGCGTGTCCGGCGTCATCCTCATAGCCGCCGGCATCCTCATGCTCACCGGCACCTACGAGACCCTGAACGGCTACCTCATCAAGATCACGCCGGGCTGGCTCATAGACAGGCTGTGAGCGCGGCCGGCTCCGCGAGCGCGACGTCCATGGCAGACACCCCCGCCATCCAGCTCACAGGCCTCACACGCCGCATGGGCAACCAGCCCGTGCTGCGCGGCGTGGACCTGGAGGTGGCCACCGGTCGGCTGGTGGTGCTGCGCGGCGGCAACGGCGCGGGCAAGACCACGCTGCTCAAGGTGCTGGCCACCCGGTTACGCCCCACGGGCGGCACCGCGCGGCTGTTCGGCTTCGACGTGCTCAAGGAATCCGCCGAGGTGCGTAAGCGCATGGGCATGCTGAGCGTCATGGGCGGCAGTTACCCCGTGCTGAGCGCCCGGGAGAACCTCCAGATGGCGGCCGACCTGGCCGGCAAGGAGCGGGCGGCGGTGCCCGCGCTTCTGGAACTGGTGAGCCTCGCGGACGCCGCCGAGAAGTACGTGCGCACGTACTCGAGCGGCATGAAGAAGCGCCTGGGACTGGCCCGGCTCATGCTGGTGGACCCCGAGCTCTGGTTGCTGGACGAGCCTTACGCCGCCCTGGACGACGCCGGCAAGCTGCTCGTGGACGACGTGGTGGGGCAGGCGCGTGAGCGCGGCCGCACCCTGCTCATGGCCTCGCATGAATCGGACCGGGACGCTCTGCAACCCGACGCCGTGCTGCAGCTCCACGACGGGCGCCTAAGGCTCGCGCCGGAGGCGCGACCATGAGCGACCTCCGCGTGGTGCTGGCCGTGGCGCGCAAGGACCTGCTGCACGAGCTCCGCAGCCGGGCCGCCACCGTGGCCACCCTGTTCTTCTCCGCCGTGACGCTGGTGATGATGGCGTTCGCGCTGGGCCGAGAACAGCACGTGCTCACGCTGGCGGCGCCCGGCGTGCTGTGGGTGGCCCTAGCGTTCGCGGGCGTCATCGCCGCCGCGCAGAACTTCCAGGCGGACTTGGAGGAGGGCGCCTTCGAGCAGCTCCTCCTCTACCCCGTGCCGCGCGCCGCCATCTTCCTCGGCAAGCTGCTGGCCAACTGGGCCTACCTCACCGTGCTCGGCCTGCTGCTCGCACCGGTGGCCATGGTGCTCTACAACGCCCAGCCGGGCGCGGGCGCCTGGTACGTCATACCGGCCGCGCTCCTCCTTGGCACGCTCGGCCTGGCCACCATCGCCACCTTCTACGCCGGCCTGACCGCCAACCTGCAGGCGCGCGAGGCGCTCCTGCCCGTGCTCATGTTCCCCATCATCGTGCCGGTGCTGCTAGGCGCCGTGCGCACCACGGAAGCGGTGCTGGGGCGCTCGGAACTCGACCTGGCCGGCGGCTGGCTGCAGCTCCTGGCGGGGTTCGACCTCGTGTACTTCGTGGTGTGCACAGCGCTGTTCCACTTCGTGGTGGACGAATGACTAAGCACCCCGCCACCGGCAAGCTGCGCACCCATCATCCGCGCCGCGTAGTGACCAGGCGCACGGAAGCGAGGCGCCGGGACGTAAACTGTGCCCAAGGGGAGCTCGGCTCCAGAGGAGTGAACGCATGATCCAATCGACTCAAAGCAGCAACCGGCCGCTCTGGCTCACGCTGCTCGGCCTGGCAGCGCTCGTGCTCACTATCGTGGGAGCGTACCTGGCGCTGTTCGCGAGCCCACCGGACGTGAACCAGGGCGAGCTCATCCGCGTCATGTACGCCCACGTGCCCGTGGCGTGGATCGGCTTCGTGGCGGTAGGCATCTCGGCCATCTGGGGCATGCTCTACCTGTGGCGCGGCCGCCCCATCGACGACGTGCGGGCCGTGGCAGGCGCGGACGCCGCCCTGCTCTTCTCGCTCCTCACCGTCATCGGCGGCATGACCTACAGCAAACCCACCCTCAACACCTTCTGGACGTGGGACGCCAAGCTCACCCTCACCGCGCTCATGGTGGCCCTCATGGTGGGCTACTACATCGTGCGCGGGCTCATCGACGAGCCGCAGCGCCGCGCGCGCGTCAGCGCCGTCATCATGATCATCGTGCTCGCCAGCCTGCCGTTCAACTACCTCGCGGCCGAGTGGTTCCGCACGCTGCACCCGGCCAAGAGCGTCAACCTGGACGGCAGCGGCGTCACCATGGCGCCCGAGATGCTGAGGGTGCTGCTCATCAACGTGGCAGCGGCGGGCCTCGTGTTCCTCTACTTCATATCCGAACGCATCCGCATCGGCAGGCTCACGCTGTCGGACGCGCATGCACGCAGCGGCTTCGAGAAGCCCGCACCCGCCACAACGGGGGAGGTCGTCCGTGTTCGATAACCTTAGCGCCTGGACCTGGGTCGCCATCGCCTGGGGTCAGCTCGTTCTCGCCTACGTCATCTACCTCCTCTACATGAGGCAGCTCGAGCGCCGCATCCGTGATGGGGCCGACGGCACATGAGCAGGAAGAAGACCATCTACGCCATCCTGGGAGTGGCCGTCCTCGGCGTCGCCGGGTTCCTCATCTCGCAGGCGCTCTCCAGTTCGCTCGTGTACTTCATCATGCCCAGCGAGTACGCTCGCGACACCGCGTCGTTCGACGGGCGCTTCATACGCTTAGGCGGGCTGGTGGAGCCGGGCAGCGTGAAGTACGACGAGGAGCAGCTGCACCTCACGTTCCTGGTAACGGACCGGGTGGCCACCTTCCCGGTGCAGTATGGCGGCGCTCCGCCGGACCTGTTCCAGGAGAACGGCGGCGTGGTCATCGAGGGCCGTTTCCACGAGGGCGTGTTCCAGGGCGACAACCTGCTGGTGAAGCACAGCAACGACTATCACCCCCCCAAGGAGGGTGAGCCCATGGACGTCGAGGCGCTCAAAGAGTCTCTTCGGTAGGGAGCATTGATGGACCTGCAACTCGCACCCCTGGGTAGCGCCGGGGCGTTCCTCGCATTCGGTTTGGCCCTCTACGGCGCGGTGGCCGGCATGATCGGCGCCCAGCGGCGCGACGCGCGGCTGCAGACCTCGGCACGCCTTTCCGCCGTGGCCGGCTTCATCGTGGCCACAGCGGCGCTCGTGGTCATGCAGGTGGCGCTGCTAACGGACGACTTCAGCGTCTCGTACGTTGCCACCACCTCCCGCATCGCCTCCCCCACCTGGGTGAAGGTGGTCACCATGTGGGCGGCCCTGGAGGGCTCCATCCTCCTCTGGGCCTGGCTGCTCAGCGGCTACACCGCCCTCCTGGCCGTTACTGCGCCTCTCACGCCGCTGCGGCCGTGGGCGCTCTCCATCATGCAGTGGGTGCAGGTGTTCTTCTTCGGCGTGGTGGCCTTCCTGGCCAACCCGTTCGAGCTCCTGCCCTTCCCGCCGCTCGATGGTCCCGGCCCCAACGAGCTCCTGCAGAACCACTGGATGATGGCCGTGCACCCGCTGCTCATGTACCTGGGCTTCGTGGGCCTCACCGTGCCGTTCAGCTACGCCATGGCCGCCCTCATAACGCGCCGGCCGGGCACGGAATGGATGTCGCAGACCAGGCGCTGGACGCTCACGGGCTGGGGCTTCCTCTCTGCTGCCATCATCGCCGGCGGCTGGTGGAGCTACGAGGTGCTCGGCTGGGGCGGCTACTGGGCCTGGGACCCGGTGGAGAACGTGAGCCTCATGCCGTGGCTCACGGCCACGGCGCTCATCCACAGCGTGCAGGTGCAGGAACGCCGCCGCATGCTCAAGCCGTGGAACCTCATCCTCGTCATCACTACCTTCGCGCTCTCCATCCTGGGCACGTTCCTGACGCGCTCCGGGGTGGTCTCCTCCGTGCACGCCTTCGGCGCCGGCCCGGTGGGGCCCGCTTTCCTGGTGTTCTTCCTCATCGTCACGCTGTTCTCCTTCGGCCTCCTGGCGGTGCGCTGGGACGATGTCAAGGACCGTGCAGACCTGGATTCCGTGGTGAGCCGCGAGGGCGGCTTCCTGGGCGTCAACATCCTCTTCGTTGCGCTCACCTTCGCCGTGCTGCTGGGAACGCTCTTCCCGCTGCTGGTGGAGGCCATCTCCGGCGACAAGGTCACCATCGGCGCGCCGTTCTTCGACCAGGTAACGCTGCCCCTCTGGCTGCTGGTGCTGCTCCTCATGGGCATCGGCCCGCTGCTGCCCTGGCGCCGCGCCGAGCAGCAGCGGCTGAGGCACAACCTGCTCTGGCTCATCGGTGGCTTCGTGGTGGTGGGCGGCCTGGCCGTGCTGTTCGGGGTGCGCAAGGTGTACCCCGCGCTCACCGTGGCGCTGGCCGGCTACAACGTGGTGAGCCTGGGCCTCCTCCTATCCGGGGCCCTCACGCCGCGGCTGCGGCTGGCGCGCCGGCCGGCCCTGCAGGTGCTGCGCTCCTACGCCTTCGAAAGCCGCCGCCGCGTTGGCAGCATGATCACGCACTTCGGCGTGGTGGTCATCGCGGTAGGAGTGGCCTTCAGCGCCGGCTACCGCGTGGACCAGCAGGTGAGAATAGATTTCGGCGAGAGCGCGGAGTTCGAGGGCTACACCCTCACGGCGGTCGACCGCTACGTGGAACGCACGCCGCAGCGCATCAGCGCGGGCGCCGTCATCGAGGTCAGCAGGAACGGCAACCTCATCCGCACCATGCGGCCGCGCCTGAACCAGTTCGGCGACCGCCGCGCCGTGCCCACTCCGGCCGTCATGTACACCCCGTGGCACGACCTCTACCTGAACCTCAACAGCACCGTCACCCCCACCACCACCTTCGCCGTGTTGCGGGTGGTGAAGAGCCCTCTCGTCACCTGGATCTGGGTCGGCGGTTTCATCCTGGCCCTTGGCACCGCCTACTCGCTCAGCGGAAGCGGTCGCACCGTGCCGGCGCGCGCCAGGGCGGGCAGCGGCGCCATCAGCGATGAAGGAGCCTCCGCTTGAAGCTGCAACGTCTGCTGCTGCCGCTGGTGGCGGTGGCCGCGCTCGGCGCGCTGTTCGGTTTCGGGTTGCTGCGTGGCGCGCCAGACAAGGACATCGAGTCCGTACTGCTCGGCGAGGCCGCACCGGGCTTCCAGATGGGCCTCTACGAGCGTTATCACCCGGAGTACGGCGCCACCTTCGACTTCGCCGACCATGCCGGCACGCCCATGGTGGTCAACTTCTGGGCCTCGTGGTGCCTGCCCTGCTACCAGGAAGCGCCCGTGCTTCAGGAGTACTGGCGCCGCTACGAAGATACGGGCGTGCTCTTCGTGGGCATCCACACCCAGAACAAGGACCACTACACGGACGGCCGCTCGTTCCTCTCCCAGTTCGGGCTCACCTTCCCCAACGGTTTCGACCCGAACAGCGACATCAGCATCGACTGGGGGCTTTACGGCGTGCCCGAAACGTTCTTCATAGACCGTAACGGGCGCGTGCTGCTCAAGCACATCGGCCCGGTGACGCCCGAAGTGATGGACGAGCAGTTGCGGGTCATGCTCCAGTGATGCAGCGCCAACGCCGCCATCCCACCGCCCCCACGTTGGTCGCGCTGGCGCTTCTGCTGCTCGGCACGATCGTTGCGGCGCAAGCGGTGCAGCTCGAGACCCGCGTGTTCGAGATCTCCAGGCAGCTGCGCTGCCCCAGTTGCATATCCGAGAGCGTGGCCGACTCCAGCGCGCCCATAGCGCAGCAGATGCGCGAGATCATCCAGGACCAGCTGGAACAGGGTCGCAGCGAGACGGAGATCCTCGCCTACTTCCAGAACCGTTACGGCGACTGGATCCTGCTCGACCCGCCCAAGCGCGGCATCCACCTGGTGGCCTGGCTCCTGCCCATCATCGTTGGGGTGCTCGCGGTCATCGTGGTGGGGTTACTCGCACGGCGCTGGCTGGCGAACTCCCGGAAGCCCGTGGAAGCCACGCCCGAAGAACTCGCCCGCGTGAGGCGCCAGCTGGGCCTCACGAGCACGCAGGACGAAGAGCCGAGAACAGGTGGAGACTGAATGCTGACCGGCATCCTGATCGGCGCCCTGGCGCTCATCGCTTTCCTATACGTTGCCGTGCCGCTGCTGGCGCCCGGGCAGAGCGACCCCCTGCCCGACGACCGGGACCCGCTGCTGGTTGATCTGGGCGAGGAGAAAGACGCCCTCTTCCGCGCCATCGGCGAGCTCGACGCGCGCGAGGACCTGCCCCTGGAGAGGCGCCAGCAGCTGCACGCGCGCTACGAGGCGAAAGCCGCCAAGGTGCTGGGACGCATCGAGGCGCGTGAGGGTGAGCTGGCCGGACGCCGCTCCGCGCGCGCCGCCGGCGCAGCCGGTGAGCAGACGACCGCGCAGAAGCGGCGCGTGCCTTACGGCGCAGTGAGCGTGCTCGCGGTGCTCATCGCCATCGGCGCCATCGTGCCCGGCTACGTGCTGCCACGCATCGGCGAGGACTCCACCATCACCACCACGGACATGGACACCGCCATGCGCCTCCAGACGCAGCAACGCGCCGCCGACGCCGACCCCAGCGTCACCAACCTCCTGGCCCTGGGCGACACCTACCTGGGTCTGCAGATGGTGAACGAGGCGGAAGCCACCTACATGCGCGCCGTGAACTCGGACGAACCCGCCTCCGCCGGCATCTACCAGCGCCTGGCGATCATCAACCTCCAGCGCGACCTGCAGGAAGCGCAGCGCTGGCTCAACCTGGCGCGCAGTGCGGACCCAAACGACGTGGACACGCTCTTCCTCCTGGGCGAGGTCTCCTGGGCCATCAACGACCTGCCGAGCGCGCAGCATGCCTACGAGGATTTCCTGGCGCTGGCGCACGAAGAGGAGCCGTACGTGGAGCAGCGGGTCGAACTCCTGCACAGGGTCCTGCCGCTCAGCGAACAGGTTCAGGCCGCGCCTTCCAAGGAGGGCCTGATGGAGTTGGCGGATCTGTACTGGGGCGCAGGCGAGCAGCAACGCGCCGTGGAGAACTACTTCCAGGTGCTCACCACCTTCGATCCCATGGACTGGCTGGCCCTGTCGCGCACCGGGCAGCTCCTGTTCCTGGCCGGGCGGCCGGACGACGCCGTGGGCACCCTGGAGCGCGCGGCGGTTTCGGCCGGCGGCCTGGAGCAGCTCGAGCCGGCCAGCGTGCGCACGCTGGCGGACGCGTACCTGCAGCTCGGCGCCTGGGAGGGCGCCGCAGCCGCCTACCAGGCGTTCATAAACCTGGCGGGCGAAGCTAACGCGGGAGACGCACCGGCTCTAATGGCCGCCGCGGCCGCTCGCGCGGCCGGCGAGGCCGACGGCTCTGCCGGCGACGACGTCATCGACCAGCTGGTGGGCCGTCAGATCTTCGTGTCCACCTGCGCCGAGTGCCACGGACCGGCTGGACAGGGCGGCACCGGCACGCAGCTGGCGGGCAACCCCCGCGCTGCCAACCAGGCCAACGTGGCGGACGCCGTGCGCTTCGGGCGGGGCATGATGCCCGCGTTCCAGGCCGAGCTCACCGCTGACCAGATAGACGCCGTGGTGGCGTACGTAACCAACGTACTCGCCGCGCAGTAAGGTCTACGCTTGAAGACGATGGGTGATGAGCTGCCTAACTCACAGGGAGACGAGCAGGAGCACGGCCCCGCGGCAACGCCCGCCAAGCGACCTGACGAGGTAGACGCCGAGCGCCGCAAGGTGGTGCAGTGGCTCTGGCGCCTGCCCGTCATCGCAGCCGCCGCCGGTGGGGGCTACGGTCTCTACGAAGCCATCCGCGTTCACTTCCGCAAGTTCGACGTATCCGAGAACCCGGACTTCGAACCCAGACCCGAGCTGCTGGTGGCCAACCTCTCGGCCTTCGGGGCGGTGTGGGATTCCGTTACCTTCGAGCTGGCGCCCGCCACGGCCGATCAGTTGCCGGTGCCGGCCGTTGCCGTGCGTCTGCCGGGCCCCATCCCGGGCGGCGTGGCGCTGGACACCAGCCTCAACGTGGCCAGCGCCTACCTGGCGGCCTTCAGTCGCATCTGCACGCACCAGCACTGCATCGTGAGCCTCAACCGCGACATCGACGCCATCAACCTGGGCTTCAACTACAACACGCAGCACCCTGCGCTCACCTGTGCGTGCCACCTGAGCGTGTTCGACCCGCAGCAAGGCGGCAAGGTCGTGAGCGGCCCCGCCGTCATCCCGCTTCCACGCGTGCAGCTCGAGGTGCGCGGCAACGAGCTCTACGCCACGGGCCTCGAGATCAGCCGCACCTGAAACACCAGACATCGCTTTTACCCTAGGAGGAGAACATGAACCCACTCAAGGAGCTTCAGCAGTACGGCCAGTCGATCTACTTGGACGAGATAAGGCGCTCCTGGATCCACGACGGCCAGCTTCAGCGGCTGATAGACGAGGACGGCCTGCGCGGCGTGACCTCCAACCCGGCCATCTTCCAGAAGGCCATCGCCAAGAGTAACGACTACGACGCGGCCATAGCCGAGCACGCCCGCCAGGGCGACTCCGCCCTCGCCACCTACGAGAACCTGATGGTCACGGACATCCAGGACGCCGCCGACCTGTTCAGGCCCATGTTCGACGCCTCCGGGGGCGGGCACGGCTTCGTTTCGCTCGAGGTCTCACCGGAACTGGCGCACGACGAGGAGGGCACGGTGCAGGAGGGCCTGCGCTACTGGCGATGGCTGGCGCGCCCGAACACCTTCATCAAGGTTCCCGCCACCGCCGCCGGCATCCCCGCCATCAGGCGCCTGACGGCCGCCGGCGTGAACGTGAACGTGACGCTGCTGTTCGGCCTGGAACGTTACCGGCAGGTGGTGGACGCCTACCTGTCGGGGTTGGAGGAGCGCGTAGCCGCGGGCGAGAGCATAAGCAACATCGCTTCGGTAGCGAGCTTCTTCCTCAGCCGCATAGACGTGATGGTGGACCCCATGCTGGACCGGGTGGCCGACAACGGCGGACCGCAGGCCAGCGGCGCGGCCCACCTGCGTGGCACGGCAGCGGTGGCCAGCGCGCGGCGCGCCTACCAGATCTACCTGGAGGAGTTCGAGCGGGGCGAACGCTTCGCTGCGCTCAAGGCCGCGGGCGCCACTCCGCAGCGGCTGCTGTGGGCCTCAACCAGCACCAAGGACCCCAGGTACCCCGACCTGAAGTACGTGGAGCCGCTGATAGGCCACGACACCATCAACACCCTCCCGCTGGAGACGATGGCGGCGTTCCGCGATCACGGCAAGGCCGCCCCCGACACGGTGCTGGAAGGCGCCGGGGACGCTCAGGCGCTGCTCACCGCGCTGTCCGGCGTGGGGGTGGACTTGGATTCGGTGGTGCTCAGGCTCGAGGAAGAGGGCGTGGAGAAGTTCATCACGGCGTTCCACAGCCTGCTGGACACGCTCACTCAGGCTCTCGCCTAGCACCCAGCACGGAGCGCAGCAGGAAGAAGTAGCCCGCCACGCCGATGATGGCGAAAGCGAACCACTGGATGGCGTAACCGAGGTGCGGGCCCAGGTCGTGCTGCTCGGGCGGTAGCGGGCTGGGCAGCTCACCGGCGCCCGGCGGCGTCTGCACCCGCAGCTTCAGGTAGGCGGGCACCAGCTCGAACGGCATCTGGGGCTGCAGCCGCGCCACGTCGATATAGAACGACTGCGTGAGCGCGCCCTCGGTCGGGTCGTGCGCCGCCAGCCCAGCCAACGCCCCCGCGGGCGGCACCTGTGGCAGGTAGACCTCACCCTCCACCAGCACCTCACCCGCGGGCGGCAACGCCGCCGTCACGGGCACCGTGTCCATGTCGTACGGCACCCAGCCGCGCTCCACGAGCAGGGCCTTGCCGGCCAGCCCGCCAGCCTCCGCGCCCAGCACCAGCGGCGTGAGCACGTGGAAACCGGGCCCCCCGCCCGTGCTGCGCCCCCGCAGCAGCACCTCGTTCTCGGGCGCGTACTGCCCGCTCACCGCCACCGGCACGTACTCCATGGCGTCGCCCAGTTCCAGCGCGGCGGCCAGGCTCTGCTGCGGCAGGGCGGTGCGGGCCTCGATGACGGCGTTGCGGCTACGCGCCTGATCCAGGCGGCGCAACTGCCAGAAGCCGAAGTTGACGAAGGCCACCACCAGGCTCAGGGCCAGCAGGTGGCCTGCGATCCACTTGGGGGTAAGCAGTTTGCCTCGCGCGTTCATGCTGCCTCTCGCGCTCCGCTCCCTAGAAGAAGAGCACCCGGTCGAGCGACATGGCCAGGAACAGGAGGCCCAGGTAGCTCATGGAGTACTTGTAGAGCGGCAGGGCCGCCACGCGGTCGATGGTGGCACCGTCGCGGGCCAGCTTGTACACGTTCCACATGCGCACGCCGAGCACCACGTTGAGCAGGATCACGGCCACGAAGTAGGCGAACGAGAACTCGTTCAGGAAGAACGGCAGGATGGTGAGGACGATGGTGAGGACCGTGTACATCACCATCTGCATCACGGTGGCCTTCTCCCCTATGACCGAGGGTGCCATCGGCACGTTGACGCTGGCGTACTGCGACTTCACCATCAGGGCCAGTGCCCAGAAGTGCACGGGCGTCCACACGAAGATGACCCCGAAGAGGATCCAGGCCAGCACGCTGAGCTCGCCGGTGACGGCCGCCCAGCCCACCAGCGGCGGGATGCTGCCCGCGGCGCCACCGATGACGATGTTCTGCCACGTGCTGCGCTTGAGCCACATGGTGTAGATGAGCACGTAGAACGCTATGCCGGCCCACGAGAGCAGGGCGGCCAGCAGGTTGCTGGTAGCCCAGATAATCACGAACGAGAGGATCGTCAGCGCCACGGCGAATATGACCGCGTTGCGGGTAGACACCACCTGGGTGACCATCGGCCGCTTGGCGGTGCGCTTCATGAAGACGTCGATGTCGCGGTCGTAGATCATGTTGTACACGCCCGCCGCCCCGGCGGACATGTAGCCGCCCACGATGGCGCCCAGCAGCACGATGAGGTTCGGCATGCCCTTGGCGGCCACGAACATGGCGCCCACCGTGGTGACCAGCAGCAGCACGATGACCTTGGGTTTGGTGAGGATGAGGTAATCGCGCCAGGTGGCGGCCCGAGGCGGGGTCTTCTCGGTGTCGTGGAGCTCGTCGGGGGCTGGGTGCGTTGCGGGTTCCGTCACGGTCAGATCTTCTCCAAGTTGGCGCCAGAGGGTGTTTCGGTGGCCAGGTCGGCGTGCCGCACCGCGCGTTCGGGCGCCGTGGCGGTGCCCCCGAGTTGCGTGGCGCCGAGCGCGCTCAGGAGGGCGAACGCAGCCACACCCACGGCTAAGTGTAGAAGCTGCACGGGGATGGGAGCGAGGAAAGCGAGGTTGACGACGCCAACGAGCATCTGCAGCACGTACACCACCAGTAGCGCCTGCGCCACGCGCTTGGCGGCCGCCACCGGTTTGATGCTCCACGCGAAAGCCAGTGAAACGAACAGGTAGACGCCGACGGTGACGGCGATGAGGGGATGCAGCGCGCGGAGCCGGATGAGCGGGTGGGAGCTGGGGTCGAAGTCGGCTCTCAGCCCTTCGATCAGCGATTCGGCCGGGAAGATGGTGTTGCCCATGGCGGCTATGCCGCCCGTGAAGCTGAGCACCAGCATGGCCACGATGCCCACGATCCAGAGCGTGGCAACGGAGCCCTGGCGGCCCAAGTGCAGCGGCCACCTGGGCGGCTGCTTCTGCGCGTACACCACGGTGGCCGCCAGCGCGCCGATGAGCAGGAGAGAGTTGACCAGGTGCGACGCGACCCAGATGCCCCGCGCCACCGTGGTGTTCTCGCCCGTCATGCCGAGGAGCACCGTGGCTCCGCCGATGAGGGCCTCGATCACCAGGAAGACGAAGGAGATGGTGGCGAAGGCGGCCAGGCCGGGCCTCTCCGCACGCATCCGTCGGGCGCGCACCAGTAGCCACACCCCGAGCGCCAGCACGGCCAGCGAGAGGAGCCTGTGGCTGAACTCGATGCCCGTCTCGAGGGTGGGGTTCAGGGGCACGAAGTTGCCGTTGCAGCTGGGCCAGTGGCTACCGCAGCCCGCCCCGGAGCCGGTGGCCCTCACCACTGCGCCCTGCAGGATGACCACCACGTTGGCTACGAGGGCAGTTACCGCCAGCTTGTGTATGGAGAATCGCTTCAAGTAACAGCTTCCGTATCTCTCCGCCCGCGCCGGCGACCGGGCGCCCGGTTCTCGGAGGCAGCCTGGCCGCCCGGGGTGGCGGAGTTCATCCGGCGGCTCGACTGCGAAGAATGGAACCGCTCACCTAGGACGTCGCATGGTATCAAAGTACGCTCGTCACCCGTGAGTCGCTACGTAGCTGAGTTGCTGCCCACGGACAGGGCACGGGAGTCGCAAGCCGCCTTCGCCCAGGGCACACGGCTTTCTCACGTAGCGTAGCGATGATGAACGCAGTCGCGTCCAGTGGTGTTCGCCCGTGCCAGGGCGTTATTAGGGCCGGAAGCACGGATGTTAGACTCGCCACACAATCGGTCTTCGGAGGATACGTTGATCACGTCCAGACATCAGAAACCCTCACTACTGAGGCATGCCCTCGCGGCTCTGCTACTCATCGGAGCGTTCACGGTCGCGTTGGCGCAAGGCGGCGGAGAGGCGGAGCCAGAAGATGCGGCGTCGCTGATCGAGGATGGTCACTTCTACCTGCAGTCCGGCGGTTGCGCCCTGGCGCAGTTCTACTTCCAGGACGCTCTGCGAGTGGAGCCCAACAACATCGCCGCTCACGTGGGCAAGGGCCGCGCCCTCGCCTGCCAGGGCGCTTACCCGGCGGCCATCGAGGCCTACCAGGCCGCGCTGGCCATCGACGCCAACCACCTCGACGCGCTCATCCACCTGGCCATCGCCTACCAGAACCAGTACCAGAACGATCCGGCGGCGTACCAGGGTCGGCTGGCGGATGCGCTGGACGTCATCCAGCGCGCCGAACGCACTGGGGCGGACGACGCGCGTGTTCAGAACACCAAGGGCATCATCCTCTACCAGCTCGGCGACCTCTCGCAGGCCCGCACCACGCTGGAGCGCGCCGTCAACCTCGCGAGCCAGGAGGGCTCCGGCCTTTCGAGCTCCGAGAAGAGCACCGTGCAGGTCAACCTGGGCCGCACCTACCGCGATCTGGATGAGCTGCAGCTCGCCCTCCAGGCGTTCAGGCGCGCCGTGGTGCTCGACCCGGCCAGCGCCACCGCACACAACAACCTCGGCAACGTGGCGTACCGCCTGGGCGATTGCGAAACGGCCGAGTACGAGCTCTCCCAGGCCGTGAGCTTAGACCCCAACTCCCTCTCCGCCGCCTCCCAACTGGGCATCTCGCTCTTCGAGTGCGGCGACGTGGCCAGCAGCGTGCCGCGCCTCGAGACCGCCACCAAGATGCCGGGCGCGGTGTTCCTCCCCGCACTGTTCACGTACCTGGCGCGCGCCTACATGGAAGTAGGCCGCGTGGACGACGCCGTGTTCGTGGCTCAGCAGGGCGCCCTTCTCTCCGAGCCTGAGAGCGCGGACGCCTACTACTGGCTGGGGCGCGCCTACTCGCAGCGCGGCGGCCAGTCCGATACGCAGAGCGCCACCCAGGCGTACCAGCGGGCCCTGGAGCTCGACTCCAGCTACGCCCCGGCGCGTGAGGCCCTCGGCCAGTAACCGCAAGCGCATAACCCACACCACAGGGGCCCCGCCGAGCTTTACTTGGCGGGGCCCCTCCGGCTATACTCGGTAGGTTTGCCTGACGGCAGCGGGATGTCCGTCACCCTGGCGAACGTGTTCGGGTACCCGGCTCCCAGGCCTCCTCGGCCGGCGCGAGCCCCGCACCGAATCCAACCTCAACATCCCGCCACGGAGGAAACAGCATGTCGTACCTAGGAATGAAGCAACTGCTGGAAGCCGGCGTCCACTTCGGGCACGAGACCAAGCGTGCCAACCCGAAGATGAAGCGCTACATCTTCGCCGAGCGCAACGGCATCTTCATCATCGATCTTCAGAAGACCCTGGTCGAGAGCGAGAAGGCCTTCGACTTCCTCAAGGGCGTCGCCGGCAGGGGTGGCACCATCCTCTTCGTGGGCGCCAAGAAGCAGGCTCAGGAGATCCTCGCCGCCGAAGCCCGCCGCTGCGGCATGCCCTACATCAACGAACGCTGGCTGGGCGGCCTGCTCACCAACTTCAAGACCATCCGCACCCGCGTCGAGCGCCTGCGTGAACTGGAAGCCATGTTCGAGGACGAGTCCATCCTGCGCTTCAACAAGAAGGAGCAGATCGACCTCGGCAAGGAGCT
>CAZVTS010000011.1:0-21010 GCA_964630175.1 uncultured bacterium | reverse complement strand
CCACCGCCTGCAGCGCTACCTGGGCGGCATCCGCGACCTCAACCGCCTGCCGGACGCGCTCTTCATCATCGACCCGGCCAAGGAAGCCATCGCCGTTCGGGAGGCCAACAAGCTCGGCATCCCCGCCGTGGCCCTGGCGGACACCGACTCGGACCCGGACGTGCTCGACTACATCATCCCCGGCAACGACGACGCCATCCGCTCCATCCAGCTCGTCACCGCCCGCCTGGCCGACGTGATCATCGAGATGCGCGGCGGCGCCGACGAAGCCGTGGAGGACGCCCCGGCCGTGGTCGAGGCCGCCACCGAGACCCTGGCCATGCCGATGTCGGGCCCCGAACGCGCCATCCAGGAAGCGGCAGCCGCCGCCGAGTCCGACGAGCCGTCCGCCACCAGCGCGGCGCCCGTAGCGACCCCGGAACCTGCCACCGAAGAAGAGGCCGCGGCACCGGCCGAGGAAGCCGCCGACGCCGAGTAAGCGGCAGCGCTTCCTAGCACTACCAAGCTTCACCTGAGCGAACCAAACCGCCCCACGTGGGCCTGAAGGGAACACGACGAATGGCTGTAACCACCGAACTAGTCAAGCAACTGCGCGCCATGACCGGCGCGGGCATGATGGACGTCAAGCGCGCGCTCGACGACACCGACGGCGACCTCACCAAGGCCGCCGAGCTCCTGCGGGAGCGCGGCATCGCCAAGGCCGACAAGAAGGCCGACCGCGCCGCCAAGGAAGGCTTCATCGGCTCCTACATCCACCACAACGGCAAGATCGCCGTGCTGGTGGAAGTGAACTGCGAGACCGACTTCGTGGCTCGCGAGGAGAGCTTCCAGGAGCTGGCCCGCAACATCGCCATGCACATCGCCATGGCGGCCCCCACCTACACCCGCACGGAGGAAGTGCCGGCCGAGGCCCTCGAAGCCGAGAAGGCTGCCCTGCTCCGTCAGGCGAAGGAAGAAGGCAAGCCCGAGCACGTGGCCGAGAAGATCGTCGAGGGGCGCGTTCACAAGTGGCTCTCCGAGATCGTGCTGCTGGAGCAGGCCTACGTGAAGGACGACAAGAAGAGCGTCGATCAGCTGGTGAAGGAAGCCACGGCCACCTTGGGCGAGAACATCCAGGTCGGGCGCTTCGCGCGCATCGCCATAGGCGAGTAAGCACGTGAACCGTGTCCTGCTGAAGCTCTCGGGAGAGTTCCTGGCCGGACCGGACGGTTTCGGCGTTTCACCCGACGCCACCGAAGCTCTAGCAGGTGAGATCGCCGCCACGCAAAGCAGCGGCGTGCAGCTCGCCATCGTGGTGGGCGGCGGCAACTTCTGGCGGGGTCACCAACATGGCAAGCACATGGACCCCGCCACCGCCGATTACGTGGGCATGCTGGGCACGGTCATGAACGCCATCGCCCTGCAGGACGCCCTCGAGCACAAGGGTGTGGACACCCGCGTGCAGACGGCCATAACCATGCAGGAAGTGGCGGAGCCGTACATCAGGCGCCGCGCGCTCAGGCACCTCGAGAAGGGCCGCGTCGTCATCTTCGGTGGCGGCATCGGCAACCCGTTCTTCACCACGGACACCACCGCCGCCCTGCGCGCGCTGGAGATAGACGCGGACATGGTGCTGATGGCCAAGAACAAGGTGGACGGCGTGTACGACGACGACCCCAACCGCAACAAGGCCGCGCGGCGCTTCCGCACCCTCTCCTACCTGGACGTGCTGAACAAGGGCCTGGCGGTCATGGACGCCACGGCCGTCTCGCTCTGCATGCAGCGCGAGATGGCGGTCACCGTGTTCGACATGTTCTCCGAAGGCAACCTGGGCCGGCTGTTCGCCGGTGAGCAGGTCGGCACCCTGATAGGCCCCGGCCTCACCACCAGCTACGCCGACTGAGGTTATCGCCCGCACCTCGGCGGCAACGCCAGCCCTCGACCGTAACGGGCTAAAATGCGTTGCAGCCGCCACTCTGGAGGTAACGGCATGAAGATCGTGATCGACGACGCGAAGGCGCGTATGCAGAAGACGCTCGACGCCCTCGAGACCAACCTGGCAACCGTGCGCACCGGCCGCGCCAACCCGGCGATCTTGGGCCGCGTGATGGTGGATTACTACGGTTCCACCACGCCGCTGCCGCAGCTGGCCAACATCTCCACACCGGACGCTCGCACCCTGCTCATCACGCCTTTCGACAAGAGCGCGTCCGCCAACATCGAGCGCGCCATCCAGGAAGCGGACCTGGGCTTCAACCCCAACAACCAGGGCGACAGCATCTTCGTGGCCGTGCCCGCGCTCAACGACGAACGCCGCCGCGACCTGGTGAAGACCGCCCACAACATGGCCGAGGAGTCCAAGGTCGGCGTGCGCAACATAAGGCGCGACGCCATCACGGACCTCAAGGCCATGGAGAAAGAGGGCGAGATGAGCGAGGACGACCTGCGGCGCGCCGAGGCGGACGTCCAGAAGCTCACGGACGAGTTCGTGGCGCGCATAGACCAGCGCGTCAAGTCCAAAGAGACCGACATCCTGGCGGTGTGAAACCCGGCCCACCCAGCGGGTCAGCGGTCCACTCCGCCACCGGAGCGGCCGAGCAGCCCAACAGTGAGGTAGCGCCCAAGAAGGCCCAGCACCTCCAGCGCGTGGTGTCTGCGTTCGTGGCCCTGGCTGGTGTCCTCGTCACGCTCTGGGCGGGGCTGCCGCTCCTGGCCCCCGTGTACGTGGCGCTCACCCTGGTGGCCCTCAGCGAGTACGCCTACATGATGAAGCTGCGCGGCATCCCCATCCGCAAACGCAGCCTCTACGTGGCGGCCGTGCTCACGCTGCCCGCCTCGCTGCCCGTCACTTACCCCGGCATGCAGCCGCTCATCGCGGGCGTCAGTTGGCGCGAGGCGCTCATCGGACTGTTCGTGGTCTACCTGATGGGGCTCGAGATAGCCAACCCCAACCGCAACTCGCTCAACGCCGTGGTGTTCACGCTCTTCGGTTACCTCTACATCCCGTGGCTGTTCGGCTTCATCATCACGCTCAGGTACACGCCGGACGGCGTGCTGGGCCTCTGGTACCTCACGCTGCCCATGCTGGCGGTTATCGCCACGGACGCGGGCGCGTACATCTTCGGCAACCTCTTCGGCAAGCGCAAGCTGGCGCCGAAACTGAGCCCCAACAAGACGCTGGAAGGCTCCATCGGCGGGCTCTCGCTCGCCGCCGTGGTGGTGTTCGTGGCGCTCTTCCTGCTGGAGCGCGTGGCGGGGCTCAAGGTGCCCGTTTACGACGCGCTGCTCTTCAGCCTGCTCGTGTCCAGCGCAGCCCAGCTCGGCGACCTCTTCGAGTCGCTGCTGAAGCGCTGGGCGGGCGTGAAGGACACCGGCGTGTTCCTACCCGGTCACGGCGGTGTGCTCGACCGGATCGATAGCGCGCTGGTGGCCATCCCCGTCACCTACTACTTCTTCACCCTCGTCATCCTGCGCTAGACGCCCTGAACCCCAAGTTCCGACGGCGTTGCGCTACACTCGGGGGCGCCCCGCGCGCGCGAACGCCCGGCCGGGCCGAACAGGAGAACCAGCGCAGTGAAGTCCACGGTCACCACCCCCACCATCCCCGCCGGCGCAGGGCGCAGCGTGAGTCCCAACTTCATCACCGACATCATCGACGCCGACCTGAGCGAAGGCCTGGTAAGCCAGGTCGTCACGCGCTTCCCGCCGGAGCCGAACGGCTACCTGCACATCGGGCACGCCAAGGCCATCTGCCTCTCGTTCGGCGTGGCCAAGGACTACAGGGGCATAACCTACCTGCGCTTCGACGACACCAACCCCGTGACCGAGGACCCGGAGTACGTGGAGGCCATCAAGGAGGACGTGCGCTGGCTCGGCTTCGAGTGGGAGGACCTGCGCCACGCGTCCGATTACTTCGGGCAGCTCTACGACATGGCGGTGCAGCTCATACGGCGCGGCGAAGCGTACGTGGACTCCTCCAGCGAGGAGCAGATCCGCGAGCAGCGCGGCACCGTCACCGAAGCGGGCGTGAACAGCCCCTTCCGCGAGCGGAGCATCGAGGAGAACCTGGACCTCTTCGCGCGCATGAGAGAGGGCGAGTTCGGGCCCGGCGAAGCGGTGCTGCGCGCCAAGATCGACATGACGCACCCGAACATGAAGATGCGCGACCCGATCCTCTACCGGGTGGTGGACGCCGAGCACTACCGCACGGGCAGCGAGTGGCCCATCTACCCCATGTACGACTTCGCGCACCCGCTGTCGGACGCCATCGAGGGCATAACGCACTCGCTCTGCACCCTCGAGTTCGAGAACAACCGCGCCGTTTACGACTGGCTGGTGGAGCGCCTCATCACCTCCGTGCAGCCGCACCAGTACGAGTTCGCGCGCCTGCAACTGGATTACACGGTGGTGAGCAAGCGCAAGCTGCTAAGGCTGGTGCGTGAGGGCATCGTTACCGGCTGGGACGATCCGCGCATGCCCACCCTCTCCGCCCTGCGCCGCAAGGGCGTCACCCCCGAAGCCATCAGGGAGTTCGCCAACCGCGTGGGCGTGGCCAAGGCCAACAGCCGCACCGACCTCGCGCTGCTGGACTCCGCCATCCGCGACGACCTGAACAGCCGCGCGCCACGCGTGATGGCCGTGCTGGAGCCGCTCAAGGTAACCCTCACCAACGTGGCGCCCGACGAGGTGCTGGAAGTGACGGCGCCCTACTGGCCGCCCGACGTGCCAGGCGAGGGCAGCCGCGCCGTGCCGCTCACGCGCGAACTGGTCATCGAGCGCAGCGATTTCGAGCTGGAGCCGCAGGCGGGCTTCAAGCGCCTCGCCCCCGGCCGCGCCGTGCGGCTCCGGCACGCGTTCGTGATCCGCTGCGACGAGGTGGTTAAGGACGAAGCCGGCAACGTGGTGGAGCTCAGATGCCACGCGTTCAGAGACACCATGGGCTCCAACCCCGACGGCGTGAAGGTGTGGGCCGCCCTGCACTGGGTGTCCGCCAGCGCCGGGCTGCCGTTCACGGCGCGCCTGTACGAACCGCTCTTCACGGAGCGCGATCCGGACGCCGCCGAGGGCGACATGCTGGACCACATCAACCCCACCGCGCTGCGGGAAGTGCACGGCCTGATCGAGCCGAGCGTGGCCGAGGACGCACCCGACACGCGCTACCAGTTCGAGCGCACCGGCTACTTCTGGCGCGACCCGGTGGACGGCCGCGGCTCACCGGACGGGGCCGCCCTCGTGTTCAACCGCATAGTGGCCCTCAAGGACGCCTGGGCCCGCAAGGCTGCCACGCCGGAGCCCCGCAAGCAGGACCGCGCGGACGCCCCTGCGGCCGCCAAGCCAGCGAGCGAGGCGCCACAGGAGGCCGCCGCCGCCCTGACCGCGGAGCAGCGTGCCCGCTACGACGCTCTCATGGTGCAGGACGGCCTGCCCGCCGCCGACGCTGCCCAGCTGGCGGTCAGGCCCGCGCTGGAGGCGCTGTACGCAGCCACGGTGAAGGCCGGCGCCGGGCCGCAGAGCGCCGCCAACTGGGTGCTCAACGACCTGGCCGGGCACGTGGAGCAGCCCGGTTTCGCCCTCACGGCGCCGGCGCTTGCCAGCCTCATAGAGCTGGTAGACGGCGGCACCATCACTTCGCGGGTGGCCAAGGAGCTGCTGCCTGAGCTGCTCACGGGGGCGGACCCACGGGCCCTGGTGAAGGAGCGCGGGCTCGAGAGGCTGGACGACCCAGAGGCAGTGCTGCGCCAGGTGAACGCGGTGGTGGCCGCTCACGAGCAGGAGGCCGCCGCGTACCGCGCGGGCAAGGTCGGGCTCAAGGGCTTCTTCGTCGGGCAGGTCATGCGCGCCACCGGTGGGCGCGCCGATCCGAAGCTCGTGCAGGCGCTCGTGGAGCAGGTGCTGGAGGGCTGAAAGCAGCGCGTTGGGCGGGCTTCCCGCTGCGCCCGGGGTGGCGGGCGGAACCCGCCATGAGAACCCCGTCCAGGACATTGGTACTGGGCAAAATATCCCTAGCTGTACCCAGGTGACTCCGGCGATACTGACACTCGAAAGGGGTTGTGGAGTATGGAACGCAGCATGGCCTATTACCCGGAACCAACGATCACGAAGTTTCTCTACGCCTCCAAGTGGATGGCACCCCTCTACCTCATAATCCGCGTTTACGTCGGTTGGGCCTGGCTCTCGTCCGGCTGGGGCAAGGTTCAGGACTCTGGCTGGGTCGGTGCCAACGCGGGCACCGCGGTGCGCGGCTACCTCAACGGGGCCCTCGCTCGCTCGCAGGGCGACGCGCCGTCCGTCACGGCCTGGTACGCCTGGATGATCGAACACATCTTCCTGCCGCTGGCGCCCCTCATGTCGTACCTGGTGGCGTTCGGTGAGGTGCTCATCGGCATAGCCCTCATCCTCGGTCTGCTCACCGGTGCCGCAGCGTTCTTCGGCGGGCTGATGAACGTGGCGTTCCTCTTCGCGGGCACGCTCTCCACCAACCCGCTGCTCTTCGTCCTGGCCACCTGGCTCGTGCTGGCCTGGCGCGTGGCGGGCTACTACGGCCTCGACCGCTGGGTGCTGCCCATGCTGGGTGCGCCTCAGGGGGAGTTCGGGGACGATTCGAAGCCTGCGGGGCGGCGCACGACCACAGTCGCCTGACCTTGCACCCCGCGAAGAAGTAGGTGGGCCCGGAACAGTCCGGGCCCACCTCTTCATGGCCCCGCAGGGGGCCCGTTCGATGTTGGCTGGTTACTTCGTTCGCCGGCCTTCGGTGGTCAAGCTAGCTGGTTACTCGTCAGTAGCGCTCGCGGCGGCCACCACCGCGCCTGTCTCCTTTGCGCCGCCCGTCCGGGCCGAGCGACCGATCGCCGCGGGCCTGCTGGCCGTCGGACCGGTCGAACCCGAAGCTGCGCTCGCCGCGCTGGCCCGCCCCGTCGGAGCGAGGGCGGTCGCGGTTGAACGTCGGGCGGTCCGACTGCTGCCTGCCGGCTCCGCCGGCGGGAGCCACCGAGTGGGTGACGACGACGTTCTGCGCCTGAGGACCCTTGGGGCCCTGCTCGACGTCGAACGCCACCTCGTCGCCTTCGTTCAGCGTGCGGAAGCCGTCGGCTTTGATGGCCGAGAAGTGGACGAAGACATCGGCGCCTCCGTCGTCCTGTGCGATGAAGCCGAAGCCCTTCTCGCCGCTGAACCACTTGACCTTGCCTGTTGCCATTTCCATCCCTACCGTCCCGGCCTTGGCGGCCGGGCGCTCTCTAAACTTGCGTGACCACTCCTGCGAGCAGCTCACGCGCTCACTTTGGCGGACGTAGTCCGTCTACCTGATGAGTCGAAGGAAGTTTAGGGCCTAGGCATGCCGCCTGGCAAGACATGTGAGACGTTGACCGTGCAACAGTGGGCGCATGATGAACGTGGCGGGCCTCGGCCACCCACACCCTCAGGCGGACACGCTTCTCTCCAACGCCACGCGCACGAGCAGCTTGCTGCCCGCCGAGAGCACCCACCACCGCCTCGCCAGCGCGCGGTACGTGCCGCCGGCCGTGACGACGTCTAGCGAGCGGCCCTGGCTGCAGATGGCCAGCACCTGCGCCAACCACTCGGGCGACACGCTGACCTCCCAGATGGAGCCGACCTCATCCTCCCTGACGAGCACCCCCGCAACGCCGGCTATGGTGGCGGCCTCCTCTGAACTGTCCATGCTTCTGAGGATGCACCGGGAAGCGGGGGTCGGACCCCGGCAGCTAGGCAATTGCCTAGCTGGTGTAGGCAGCCGTTCCTGTCACCAGGCGGTGCGTGAGTGAGCGTCATCGGGTCTCTCAACGAATCCGAGCTCCACGCCGCCCTCAAGCGCCACTCCGCTCCACCCGGCAGCCGCTTCGAGGTCGAACTGGGCGGTTACGTCATCGACGTGCTCCATGACGACCTGCTGATAGAGGTGCAGACCCGCAACTTCGGCGCCATGCGCACCAAGCTGGCCGCGCTCCTGCCCGAACACCGCGTGCGGCTCGTGCTGCCCATCGCGGCCACGCGCTGGCTCGTCAAGCACCACGCAGATGGCCGGGTGGAACGGCGGCGCTCCCCACGAGCGGCCGGTGCCGAGCAACTCTTCGCGGAGCTCGTGTACGGAGCCGAGCTGTTCGCACATCCGAACCTCGAGATAGAGCTCGCGCTGATCGAGGAGGAGGAGCACCGCCACCACGTGCCAGGCAAGGCGTGGCGCAGACGCGGCTGGGTGATCACCGGCCGGAGCCTGGTGAACGTGAACAGCAAGCGGCTACTGACGCGGCCCGAGGACCTTCTGACGCTCCTGCCCGCCGACCTCCCGGCGCCGTTCACGACGGCGGACCTGGCCGCGCAGGGGAGGTGGCCCAGGCGCCTGGCCCAGCAGGCCGCCTACTGCCTGGTGGCCCTCGAGTTGGCAGCGCGGGTAGGCAAGGTGGGTAACGCCCACCTGTACGAGCTCACGGAGCTACCGCCTCACCCGCCGCCAGCGCCGCGCTGACGGCCAGCTCGAGCGCCTGGCGGTCCGGTTCTACGATGCGGCGCTCGCGGAGGAACACCAGGCGGCCGCGCGGCCGCGTTCCCAGCGCGCCCTCCAGAGCCTCCAGGTAGAGCCCGAGCTGCACGTAGTAGCGCTCCGGCACCACCTGAACGTCGGTCTTGTAGTCGTCCACCAGCCACTCGTCGCCCACGCGGTAGAGGCGGTCCACCACCCCTTCCCACACGAGCTCGCCTCGCCTCACCGCCAGGGGCAGTTCGGCGCGGTCCACGCTGCGCTCGTTCAGCGCCGTCAGGCCCGCACCCAGTAAGGCTCTGTAGTCTCCCAGCAGCGCCACCACCTCGGCTACCAGCTCGCTGCGCTGGGCCTCACTGAAGGGGAACAGCACCTCCTGCGACCTGAGGGTGGCGATGGCCTGCTCGTCGTCCGGCGCCCAGTCCTGACCGATGGCGTAGTGAACGAGCGTGCCCCGGGCGCTGCCCCAGCCCACGCGGCCGCGCTCTATGTCGCGCTCCGCGCTCGCCAGCACGGCTGCGGGCAGCGGCTCGTCCGGTTGCAGTAGTCGGCTCGGGCTGGTCACCGGCGTGAGCGCGCCCCTTGGTACTCGCTGGGCGATGTACGGCGCCGGCAGCAGCGGCCGGCGTGGCCGTGGCGCCACCTCGGGCGCCGGCCTAGGCGCGGTGTAAGGGTGGTGCTGCAGGCGCACGTTCGGCAGCGCTCCGGCTCCCGTGAGCTCAAGGCGCAGCAGTTCGGCGAGCCAGCCGCGGGCGCCCGCCGTTCCCGCGGAACCCGTTATGAGCAGCATGTTGCGGGCGCGGCTGGCGGCCACGTACAGCAGCCGGTAGCTCTCCTCCTGCTGCCGGAGGCGGGCGTCCTCCGCTGCGGCGCCGTAATCCTGGCCGCCCATCAGGTGCACCTTGCCCGTGGCGGGCTCGACCAGCACGGGTTCCACGCGCGTGCTGGGCCAGGCACCGGCGTCGAAGATGGCGGTGAGCTCGAACTCGAGCCCCTTCGAGGCGTGCACCGTGAGCAGTTGCACCCCGGCGCCCGACTGGGGCACGTCGCCCGCGTCGGCCTGACGCGCCAGTTGGTCGAGGCGGTCGAGCAGCAGGGCGAGGTCCGCGGGGGGGTTGGCAGCCACGTCGAAGAGCAGGGCGTCCACGTTCTCGCGCGCCCTGCCACCCAGCACCTCGAGGTAGCTCCGGCCATCGATCACCGGCTCGCGGAGCAGCCGCTTCACGGCCGGGAGGGGCCTCAGCGCCGCCGTCTCGGAGAGCCAGCGCACCCTGGCCGCCACCGCCGGGTAGGCCTGCTCCAGGTGCGCCATGCGCTCCTGCGGCGGGTGCGTCCAGATGTCGGCCACCTCGTGCAACTCCAGGGCCCCGAACGGGCCCCGCAGGAACGGTGCCAGGCTGGCGCCGGCCGGGTTCACGCCCACCGAGAGGGCGTGGTGCACGTCGCGGATCTCGGTGCGCTCGTAGTAGCCGCGGCCCTGCCCCAACACGTTGGGTATGCCCTGAGCGTTCAGGGCGCGCTGAACGAGGGCCAGCCCGGTGTAGGAACGAGCCAGCACGGCCACGCGGTCATACGGCACGCCAGCCTCGTGGTGCTCCCTCAGGCGCTCGCCCAGCAGCTCCGCCTCCCGGAGGCGGAGTTGGGCCAGGGGCCGTTCGTCGCTCACCACCTGCAGCTCCACCGAGCCGGGAGTAGCGGCCTGGGCGCCGGCGCCGAAAACGGTGGGCGCCTCGGCGGCAACGAAGCCCCTCTCGGTGGCGGCGAGGTGCTCGGTGAGGCGGTTGAGGAAGGCAAGAACGGCCTGAGAGTGCCGCCTGCTGGCCGCGAGGGCGGGCAGCACCGCGCCGGACGCCTGGGCAGACCTCAGGGCGCGCCTGAACACCGCTACGTCGGCGTTGCGGAAGCCGTATATGGACTGCTTGGGGTCGCCGACCAGTTCCAGCTCCACGCCCGCTTCGGCCAGGCGCTCGAAGAAGGTGCCCTGGAGCGGGTTCACGTCCTGGTACTCGTCCACCAGCACGCGGGGGAAGCGGTCGGCGAGCCGCCGGCGCGCCCGCGCGACGCCGAGCATCTGCAGCGCGCGCCGCTCCACCTCGCCCGGCGCCAGGCTGATGTCGCCCACCCGGCCATCGAACGCCCTGAGGGCGGCCTGGAACACCTGCTTCAACGCCGCTTCCTCGGGCCCGGCGCCGAAGGTGAGCCGCTCGGCCAGGGAGCGCTTCTGGAACAGCCGCGTCGCCTTGGGCACGGCCTCGTTGCCGAGGTAGCGGGCGGCGGCGTGCAGGGGGTGCGCGGGGTCCTGCGCCAGCAGCAAGAGGCTGGCCAGCTCCACCTCGAACAGGGCCTGGGCCTCCCACTCGGCAAGTATGCCGAAGCCCGGATCGAGGCCCATGAGGGGCGCGTTGAGGCGCAGCCCGGAGATCATGAAGCCGTGGATGGTGCTCAGGAGGGCGCCTTCCAGCTCGAACGCAGCCAGCCGGAACGCCTCCCCGCTGTCGCTGGAGGCTCGGAACAGGCCGGTCAGGTACTCTCCGCTGCGGCGCACCTCGGCGATGGCCTCGCCCACACGTTGGCGCAGCTCGTCGGCCGCGGCCCGCGTGAAGGTCACCCCGGCCACCCGCCGCAGGGGCACTCCGGCGTCCACGAGCTGGAGGTAGCGGAGCACCAGGCTGGTGGTCTTGCCGGTGCCGGCGGAGGCCACGCGCACGGTTGGCGCTTGCCTGGGGGGGCCGGTACTCACTGCCTGGTGCCCTCGCGGCACAGGTCGAACACCGGGCAGTCGCGGCAGTGGAAACCGGGCTGCGGCGTCACCCTACCCGCCAGGTAACCTGGCAGCTCCTCGTTGATCCAGTCGCGCCGCTCCGAGCCCAGGGTGAAGTTGCGGCCCACGCCCTGACCGTGCGCCGACACCGGCTCGCCCAGTACCGGCCACACGACCACGTCCACGCGCTGCACGCCGTGGCCTCTCTGGTTCACCAGGCCGTAGGCGGCGTAGTACTCGTTCCAGCGCTCCCGGAGGTAGTCGCGCGCCTCGGCGGGCGTGGTGACGCTGCCGGGCGTGACGAAGCGGTAGAGCACCGCTCGCTGCGCCGGTTCGCCAGGCCCCGCCGGCCCGGCGTGCGTGGACCGCCCGGTCGGCACGGTGAGCGGTTCGCGTCTGGCGGCGTGCACGTGCGCGGTGGCGCGCCCCTCACCACCGAACATGCTCACGTTGAAGGTGAGGCTCAGGAGCTCGTCGCCGTGCTGCAGGAGCCAGCCCGCCGCTTCCGGGTACCGGGCTCCGATCTGCGCCAGCCGCGCGGGCGTGAGGCGGCTGTTGCGCTCTCCCAGCAGCTCGTCTATGAGGCGCCTCCACGCGGGCAGGTCCTCCTCCCATTCGGGTCCGCGGCGCAGCGTGTCCTCACCCCACACCCGGAACGAGCACTGCCGGTAGCGTCTCAGGCGTTCGGCGGTGGGCGGGCCCAAGGTAGCGGCGCCCAGTGGCGCCCGGTAGCTCGCACCGTCCTCCAGTTCGAGCGCGCTGCCGGCAAGAACGTACGGGAGTTCCGCCGGGTCCCGGCCCAGCAGGGCCTGGTCCGGCACCAGTTGCCCGCCCTGGCTCGCCAGGGGCGCGGTTATGACGATGTGATCGGCCCGCGTGAGCAGCTCAGTGGCCACCAGCTCGCCCCTGCCCTGGAAGCGTCTGGGCATGCCGGCCACGCGGTACACCTCGGGCAGCGCCGCGCGCTGCTCTTCCGGCAGGAAGTAATCCTCCGCCTCGCCCCGGCCGAAGGCGCCCTCCACTGCCCCCAGCACGTAAGCCTTGCGCCAGCGGCGGCCCGAGGCGCCGTTGGCCGTCACCAGTGCCACGCCTGCCGCCTCCGCCCGCGCCGCGCGGCTGTCCTGCAGGAGGGCCGCCCACCAGGCTCTGAAGCCTGGGCCGTCGGCGCCCAGGCGGGCCGCCTCCTGCGCCCTTTCCAGCGCTGCCTCCTCGAACTCGCGGGGTAAGGCGTGCTCGCCAGCGAGCACGCCCCTCACCAGGCCGCGCGCCCATTCCACCGGGTCGCCGGTCACCTCGAGGCGGGTGCGCCAGCGCGCCCAGTCTGCTCCCAGCCCGTTGCCCTCCGCCAGCAGGCTCACGGCCTCCGCCCCGGCCACGCCATGCTCCAGGGCCAGGGCTGCCAGCGGCCGGAGTTCGGGAACGGCCATGAGCCGGGCGGGCGTGGGGTGCTCGACGAGCTCCAGCAGGCTCACGAGCCGCTGGCCCTCGGGCCGGTCCACCAGCGCCAGGGGCGACTCGTCCATGAGCGGTAGCCCGTACTCCTCGGCCAGCGCCACCAACGCCCGCGCGCGCTCCGGCGGCGTTACCACGGCCAACTGCAGGGGCGTGAGACCACCTTCGAGCAGGTCGCGCTTCAGGCTCCGCATGACCCAGCGCACCTCGCTCACGGGGTTGGGTCCGACGTAGCGTTCGGTGGTCACCGGCCGCGGCGCCAGCGGGGCCTCCGTCGGCTCGGTGCCTGGCGGCGCCCTGTCGAGGTTCACGTACACTTCCGCCTGCCGCGCGAGCGCCTTGTAGAGGGCCAGGTCGAGGGGCACGATCTCCCTCAGGCCGTCCACTATCACCACGTCGGCCTCGCAGTCGAGTTCGTTGGACTCGGCCAGGTGCGCGGCTGCCGAGCGCACGTCGTCGTAGTCCCAGGCGCCCTTGAGCTCCTCGTAGGCTGCGAACACCGCCGCCAGCCTGCGCTGCTCCTCGTCCGCCGCCAGCGCGCCGTAATCCGCGGCGGTGAGGCCGTAGCGCTTCGCCTCGGCGATGGCGCGCGCGAAGAGGTGCGCCTCCCCTGGGTTCGGCAGGGCGCCGCTCACGCGCTGCATGGCCTCCGCCACACGCACCAGCGCGGCGCTCCCCACGAGCATCGGGCGGATCCGGTTGGCGCGGGTGAGGAGGCGATAGAAGAGCTGCTGCGAGCTCATGAACTCGAGGCCGAGGGCCGTGAAGCCGCCCTCCGTGATCTTGTGAAGCACGTAGGCGCGCTGCGCGGGCAGGCCCACCCACCACACCCTCAGACCCGCCTCACAGGCAGTTCGGGCCGCCTCCACCATGCGGGTGGTGCGGCCCGAACCGGGCGGTGAGACTGTGAGGTGCCAGCCCATCAGGGCATCATACGGGCCGCCGTTCGCGGGTCATGACGCGTGGGGCGGGCCGGGTATCGGCCGTCAGCCTACGGCCTGGTTCACATGCCTGGGAACAGCGCGCGGTCCCAGGGTATGGCAGCGAACACGGCCACCAGGGCAAGGGTGTAGAAGATGGCGGGCTGCAGGGTGGCGTTCGTCTTGCGGCCGCGCGCCGCGCCGATGTGCACGAGCACCGCGGCGGCGATCATCAGCACCAGGTGTTCCATCACGTAGAAGCGCACGGCACTGTTGCCCATGACGGCGCCCATGTCGCTGAAGGCGCTGGTGGTTATGGGGCTGAGCCACGCGTAGAGCAGGATGCCAACCAGCACCTGCAGATCGAACGCGATGGTGAACAGGCGCCCGACGTTGGCGTTCGGCTTGGTCCAGGCGGAGCGGGAGAACACGCCGGCCCACGCCATGAGGATGGCGGCGACACCGGCGAGCAGGACCACCCACCGCAACGTGTTGTGTAGGTGGAGCATGAAGACGTACATCTAGTTCCTCCGATTCCAGGTGCGCCTCGTGGCCGGGCGGTGAGTTCGCTCCTGAGCCAGCAAGCTCAGGGGTCCGCGCTGGCACGCGGCGGGCACCGTAGCCTTAGCAGCATCACCGCTTGGAGCCGACGGTGTCAATGGTGAGGTGCAGCGTTGAGGGGCGCGAAGCCGGCTTCCAGCAGCGCCCGCTCGAAAGCCTCCGGGTCTGGCGCGGGCAGGCGGCAGGCGCCGCTCTCGCACACGTAGCCGGTGGCCTGCGCCGCGGGCACGGCCGCGCCGGGGTCGATCGTGCGACCCTCCGCCAGGGGCAGCTCCGCCGGCCACTCCCCTTCATCGCCCACGAGCAGAACCAGCGCAGTGCCGTCGTCGTAACGGCGCCAGCGCGCCAGCAGTTCGTCCAGCGCGGCCGAGCCCGGCACGCCGGCCAGCACCACCTCGCGTTCGGGCCGCTCCTGCTGCAGCAGCACGCGCAGGGTGGAGGCGAAGACCTGGGGCGCCTGCAGCGCGGTCGGCGCTATCCCCTGCAGCGCCTGGTTGGCCTGTGCCGTCAGCGCCTCGTCGTCCTGGTAACGCGCGGCCCACCACACGAGCTCCGCCGCTGCGGCGTTCTCGCTGGGCGTAGCGGCGTCCGGGTAGCCCTTGGGGCGCACGATCAGGCGCTGCATGTCCGCAGCGGTGATGAAGTAGCCGCCTGCGGGGTCGTGGAACCGTTCGGCCACGTGCCTAGCCAGCTCCAGCGCCCACGCCAGGTGCTCACCCTCGAGCGTGGCGCGGTAGAGCTCGAGCAGCCCGAGTCCAACGTACGCGTAGTCCTCCAGGAGACCTTCCACGCTGCGTTGCCCCTGGCGCCACATGTGCCACAGCCGACCGTCGTGCCAGTGCCGGGCGCGCAGGTAGCGGGCAGTGGCGCGCGCATGCTCCAGCAGTTCCGGGTCCACCAGCTGGCGTCCTGCGCTGGCGAGAGCACCCAGCGCGAGGCCGTTCCAGGAGGCGAGCGCCTTGTCGTCCACGTGCGGCCTAGGCCGGCCTCCGCGTACGGCGAGTAGGCGTTGCCGGACCCGTTCCAGGCGCGTGTGCACCTCCTCAGGCTCCAGCCTGAAGCGTGCGCTCAGCGCCTGCTCATCGGCGGCTTCATACAGCACGTTCTTGCCCTCGAAGGGTCCGCCCGGCACGACTCCGTAGTGCGCCGCGGCAAGGTCTGCGTCCTCCGCAGCGGTGCGGCGGAACTCCTCCTGGCTCCACACGTAGTAGGCGCCCTCCTCGCCCTGCTGGTCGGCGTCGAGCGCGCAGTAGAAGCCGATCTGCCGGGGAGACGCGTGACTCTCCGTCCCGCCGCTGGCGTCCGGGTCGGCGTCCGGGTCGAACGCCAGCTCGCGCATGAGCCACCCAGCCACGCCGTGCGCCACCTCGCGCGCCCACGTCTCCCCCGTCAGGTGGTAGGCGGTGGCGTAGTTCCGGAGCATGGCGGCGTTGTCGTAGAGCATCATCTCGAAGTGGGGCACGCGCCACGCGGCGTCCACGGAGTAACGGGCGAAACCGCCCCCCAGCTGGTCCTTCAAGCCACCGCGTTGCATGGCGTCCAGCGTCCTCATGGCTAGCGCCAGGCTCCCAGCGGTGGGCTGAGCCAGGAGCATGCGGATGGTCTCGTGGGGCGGGAACTTGGGAGCACCCCCGAAGCCGCCGTTGACGGGGTCCTCTCTGGCCTCCAACCTGTGGGTCAGCTCGTCCTGCCTGCCCCGCACCACCACACCCTGCCCGCCCGGGGGTAGTTCCATGTCCCTGAGCCCGGCAGCCAGCTCACTCGCCGAGTGCTCCACCCGCTGCCGCCTCTCCTCCCACGCCTCCACTATCGCGGCGAGCACCCGCGTGAACGAGGGCATGCCGATTCGGTCCTGCGCCGGGAAGTAGGTGCCGCCGTGGAACGGCTCGCCGTCTGGCGTGAGAGCCACGGTGAGGGGCCAGCCCCCTTGACCGGTGAGAGCCTGCACGGCGGCCATGTAGACCGCGTCCACGTCAGGCCTCTCTTCCCTGTCCACCTTCACGCTCACGAACTTCTTGTTCATGAAGGCAGCCACGTCCGGGTCCTGGAACGATTCTCGCTGCATCACGTGACACCAGTGGCAGGAGGCGTAACCGATGGAGAGGAGGACGGGTTTCTGTTCCGCTTTGGCGCGCGCGAAGGCGGCGTCGCCCCACGGCTGCCACCACACCGGGTCGTGCGCGTGCTGCCTGAGGTAGGGGGACGCTTCGGAAGCGAGCAGGTTGCTGGCACTCATGAGCCGAGCGTAGCGCGCCCACGCCGCCCCGGCGCGTGCGTGTGGACTCGGCCGGTCTGTTCTGACCTTGAGGGGCGGGGTGGTAGGCGCTGGTAGAGGACGCAACAACTAGGCGAGGGGTCGCTTCAGATCGGTCAGCGCTTGGCGCAGCATATTGCCATGTTTCTCACGGCGTTCTTACTCATGACCCCAAGAGCGCTAGCGGCCGGCTGCCGGGGCCGCTTCGTTCACTGCCGAGCGGGCGGCAGCGTGCGAACCTAAGGCATGAGCTATAACGACATGCGGCGCGCGTACAAGCGTGGTGAACTCTCCCCCGATCAGCTCCCTGCCGACCCTCTGCAGCTGTTCACGGCCTGGCTGGAGCTGGCCGTGGAGGTAGGTGAGCTGGAACCCAACGCCATGGCGCTCGCCACGGTGGGCGAAGACGGGCAGCCGCGCGTGCGGTTCGTGCTGCTCAAGGACGCCACGCCCGCTGGGTTCGTGTTCTTCACCAACTACGAGAGCCGCAAGGGGCGCGACCTTGCGGCCGTACCCCGCGCCTCTCTGGCGTTCTGGTGGGCGCGGTCGGAGCGTCAGGTGCGCGTGGACGGCGCGGTCACCAGGCTGGACGCCGAGGCGTCGGACGCGTACTTCGCCAGCCGCCCGCACGGTTCGCAGATCGGCGCCTGGGCCTCGCACCAGAGCGCCCCCATCGACGGCCGCCAGGTGTTGGTGGACGCGGCCGCACGCTACACGGAGAGGTTCGGCGCGGGCACCGTTCCGCGGCCACCCTTCTGGGGCGGCTACCTGCTCACGCCGGAGCGCATGGAGTTCTGGCAGGGGCGAGACGACCGGCTCCACGACCGCTTCGAGTACCGCCGCGAGGCGGCTGGCTGGAGCAGCCGGCGTCTCTCCCCTTAGGTGAGGGCGGGCCTGACTGGAGGGGCCGCTTAGGGCACCTCGGGGGCCAGCCGTTCCGGGTACACCTTGGCGCCGGAACCATCGATGATGCCGTCTATGGCCGCCTCGGTTGCCAGGCCCACCACCTGGTTACGCACCTGGTCCTCGACCTCGCTGAAGCTCGCGAGGCGGGCCGGGGTGTGGTCGTAGACGAGGACCACGTGGAAGCCGAACTGGGTGGTAACGGGGCCGGCCGGTTCGCCAACTTCGGCGTCCACCACCGCCTGCTCGAAGTCGGCCACCATGGCGCCGCGGCCGAAGCAGCCGAGGTCGCCACCCCGCGTGCGTGTACCGTCCGTGCCGTACTCGGCAGCCAGGTCCGCGAACTCCTCACCGGCTTCCAGTCGTTCCAGAAGCTGCTCGGCCACTTCCTCCTCGCTCACGAGGATGTGACGCGCGCAGAAAGTTTCGTTCTGCCGGTACATATCCCTATCGGCCAGGTAGCGGGTGCGCAGCGCGGCGTCGGTGACGCCGCTCTCCGCGTCGGCACGCAGTTGGCTGATGAGCTGGTTCACGATGTCGGCCTCCACGAGCATGCCGCGGATCTGCTCCTCGCTCGTGAAACCGGCCCCGCCGATGAGCGCCAGGTACTCGTCTTCCGTGGCGGCGCTCGACCTGATGGACGCCAGGTCGGCTTCGATGGTGTCCATGTCCGGGCTAAGGCCGCGGCGGCGCGCTTCCACTACCAGCGCCACTTCCTGTGCGCGCTGTTCGAGGTAGGTGGGCAGTAGGCCGCGCAGCTGCTGGGCTATCTCGGGGCCGTACGGCATGCCCTGCTGCGCCACGATGTTGCGGAGAGCCACCTCGAAGCGCCACTCGATGTCGCTGGCGCGCTCCACGGTGCTGCCGACCTGCAGGACGATCGGGTCGTCCTGAGTGGTCTCGTCTTCGGCGTTCTGGGCGAAGGCGGGCAAGCCGAGGAGCACGGCGGCCAGTAGTAACGCGGTGAGCAGTCTAAGAAGCGAGTTCTTGGGAACGATCATGCACGAACGCTACCACCTGGGCGGCGCGAGCCAGCGTGGCGCCGGCCGCGGAGCACCCTCGCTGAAGGTGGTGCGTTCCGAGGGTGCAGGGTGCGCCCGCTCAGCCGGCGCCGTCGAGTTCCAGTAGTTGCTTGTAGAGACCTGCCTGCTCGTCCGTGAGCTGCTCCGGCACGGTCAGCCGCACCTCGGCGAGTTCGTCGCCGCGCGCGCCGTCCTGCTTGGGCCAGCCCTGACCCCGGAGCCTCAGCACCCTGCCGCTCGAGCTGCCTGCCGGCAACGTCATCTCCACGTCGCCCTCGAGCGTGGGCACGCGCACCGGGCCACCCACGGCCGCCAGGGGGGCCGGCACGCGCACGGTCACCCGCACGTTGTCGCGCTCGAGGCGGAAGGTGGGGTGCGGCAGGTGCCGCACCTGGAGGATCAGGTCTCCGCCACTGGGCGCCTGGCCCTTCAGCCGCAGCTTGGTGCCGTCCTTCACGCCCTTCGGGATGGTGACCTCGAGCGCCTTGCCGCCCACGCGGATGCTCGTGGGGCCGCCCCTGAAGGCGTCCAGGAGCCCGACGTCGAGCCGCGCCTCCGTGGCCGGCGGCACGCTCGGCACCCGCTGCCCACCGAAGTCGGTGGTGAAGCCGCCCCGCGCCCCGCCGCCCACGCCGAAACCGCCGAAGAGGCTCTGGAAGAAGTCGGAGAAGTCGCCGAACTCCTCGGGCGACACGGTGCGGAAACTGGCGCCGGACGGTCCCGGTTGGAAGGGCGGCACGCTGCCGGTGGTGCCGTACTGGTCGTAGAACTTGCGCTTCTCTTCATCGGAGAGCACCGTGTAGGCCTCGTTGATCTCCTTGAAGCGCTCCTCGGCCCCGGGGTCGTCCGGGTTGCGGTCAGGGTGATGCTTGGCGGCGGCCTTACGGAACGCGCGCCTGATCTCGTCGAGACCCGCGTCCTTGGATACGCCCAGGGTCTGGTAATAATCCTTGTAAGTCGCCACTTGTCACCTCATCTCTCTAGCGTTCGTCGTGATGTCTCGCTTTCGCGCACGTATGTGTGTGCGCACCCGGTAAGCGGTGGCCGACCGGGTGCGTTGGGCAGCTCCTCAGCTCGCGTCGCCAGCGAACACGGTCACCCGCGCCACACGCACCAGGCGTTCGCCGCGCACGAAGCCGGCCTCGAACACCTGAGCGATGGTGCCGGGCTTCGCGCCGGGCGTGAGCGGCACCACGGTGAGCGCCTCGTGCAGGTTGGGGTCGAACGGGTCGCCCGGTAGCCCGACGAGTTCCACACCGAGGCTGACGAGGTTGCGGAGTAAGCCCTCCCGCACGGCGCGCACGCCGGGCACGATGCTGCCGGGATCGGCGCTGAGGTCCGCGGCGTTGAGGGCGCGCTCCAGATCGTCGAACACCGTGAGAGCCGGCGTCAGCGCGCTGGCCACGCCCTCGTCGCGGGCCAGCTCCACCTCGCCCAGCATGCGGCGGCGCATGGTGTCGAGCTCGGCGCGGGCTCGCAGGTGGCGCTCTTCCGCCTCCTGGAGCTGCTGGTTCAGCCCTGACAGTTCTTCCACCGCGCTTCGCAGCTCGGTGCGCAGGATGTCGGCTTCGGTTCCGGACCCGGGCCAGCCGGCGTCCTCCCCGTTCGTGTGCTGCTGGGGGAGGTCGCCTTCGGCGTGGGTCTCGTGTGCCCGCGGCTCGCCCGTGGGCCTATCGTCGTTGCGGTCCATGATCTCCGCTGCCTCAGCCGGCCGGCTTGAAGTCGGCGTCGATCACGTCGTCGTCCGCTGCGCCCGTGTCGGCGGCGTCCGCCTCGGGCTGGCCCGGCTCGGTCTGCGGCTGCGTGTTGATCTGGAACTTCTGCAGCTTCTCCGCCAGTTCCCGGGTGAGGGTCTCGAGCTTGGCCTTGTCGTTCTCGCTGTCGAGGGCGGTCTGCGCAGCGTTCACGGCGTCCTGCAGTTCCTTCTTCTGGTCGTCGCTGGCGCCTTCAGCGTCCTCCAGCGCCTTCTGAGCCTGCAGGCGCGCGCCGTCCAGCTGGTTCTTGGCCTCCGCGAGCTCGCGCAGGGTGCGGTCCTCTTCGGCGTGGGCCTGAGCGTCCTTCACCATCTTCTCCACTTCGTCCTCGCTGAGGGTGGTGGTGTTCTGGATGGTGATGCTGGCCTCCTTGCTGGTGGACTTCTCTTTGGCGGTCACGTGGAGGATGCCGTTGGCGTCCAGGTCGTAGGTGATCTCCACCTGCGGCATGCCGGCCGGCATGGGGGGTATGCCGTCGAGCTGGAACCGTCCGAGCAGCTTGTTCTGCGCCGCCATGGAGCGTTCGCCCTGCAGCACCACTACCTCCACCCCGGTCTGGTTATGGGCCGCGGTGCTGAAGGTCTCGGACTTGCGCACCGGCACCGTGGTGTTGCGGTCGATGAGCTTGGTGAACACGCCGCCCTTCGTTTCCACGCCGAGGCTGAGGGGGGTAACGTCCAGGAGCACGATGTCGTCTACCGTGCCGGTGAGCACGCCCGCCTGCACGGCGGCGCCCAGCGCCACCACCTCGTCGGGGTTCACGGACTGGTTGGGCTCCTTGCCGAGGATCTCCTTCACGATGTTCTTCACGGCGGGCACGCGGGTGGAGCCGCCCACGAGGATGAGCTCGTGGAAGTTGGAGGCGCTTAGCTTGGCGTCCTGCAGTGCCTGCGCGAGCGTAGCGCGCACG
>CAZVTS010000010.1:0-47417 GCA_964630175.1 uncultured bacterium | reverse complement strand
GAAGAACGTGAGGAGCAGCGTGCGGATGTGTGAGCCGTCCACGTCGGCGTCCGTCATGATGATTATGCGGTGGTAGCGCACGTCTTCGATGCTGAAGTGGGCGTCGTCGCCGGTGCCCTCCACGCCTGCTCCGATGGCGGCGATCATGGCGCGGATCTCGGCGTTCTTCAGGATCTTGCCGATGTTGGCCTTCTCGACGTTCAGGATCTTGCCGCGTAGGGGCAGGATGGCCTGGAAGCGCCGCTCCCGACCCTGCTTGGCGCTACCGCCCGCCGAGTCCCCTTCCACTATGTACATCTCCGACACGGTGGGATCTTCCGACTGGCAGTCGGCCAGCTTGCCTGGTAGGTCGTCGTTCTCGAGCGGGTTGGCGCGGCGCACCAGGTCGCGCGCCTTGCGGGCCGCCTCGCGGGCCCGGGCAGCCTGGGAGGCCTTGTCGATAATGGCCTTGCCGACCTTGGGGTTCTCCTCGAGGATCTCGGTGAGCTTCTCGTACACCACGCTGTTCACGGCCGATTGCGCCTCGGGGTTGAGGAGCTTGACCTTGGCCTGCGACTCGAACTGGGGCTCCGGTAGCTTGACGGAGATGACGCAGGAGATGCCCTCGAGGAAGTCGTCGCCAGTTGGCGCCGCCTCGCCCTTCTTGAGCAGGTTCTTGCTCTTGGCGTAGTTGTTGAGCACCCGCGTGTAGGCCATCTTGAAGCCCGTGAGGTGCGTGCCGCCGTCGCGGTTGGTGATCATGTTGGCGTACGTGAGGATGGTCTGGCCGTAGTTGGTGTTGTGGATGAGGCCCACGTCCACCTCGATGTCGTGCACGCCCTGATCGGTCTGCACCGAGGCCGTGCCGCTCACCACCACCGGCTTGTCGTAAAGGAGCTCGGCCTCACGGGCCAGGTTCTGCGCGAACGCAGCCACGCCGCCCTCTTCGTGGAAGGTCTCCACCTTCCGCGTCTCGCCGCGATCGTCCGCCAGGACGATCTTGACGCCGCCGGTAAGGAACGCCAGTTCGCGCAGGCGACGGCGCACACGGCTGTACTCGAAGCCTTCGATGTCCTTGAACACCGCCATGTCCGGGTGGAACGTGACCTTGGAGCCGGACTGCTTCTTGGGAGCGCTGCCAATCACCGTGAGGGGCTCCGTGACCTCGCCGTTCTCGAAGGTGATGCGGTAATGCTTGCCGTCGCGCCACACCTCGGCGATGAAGGTGGTGGAGAGCGCGTTCACGACCGAGGAACCCACCCCGTGCAGGCCGCCGGATACCTTGTAGGCGCCGGAATCGAACTTGCCGCCCGCGTGGAGCTCCGTGAAGATGACCTCGATGGCGGGACGGCCCTCGCGCTCCATGGTGTCTACCGGGATACCGCGGCCGTTGTCGGCCACGCTGGCCGAGCCGTCCGCGTTCAGGGTGACCTCGACGGTGTCGGCGAAGCCGGCCAGGCATTCGTCGATGGCGTTGTCGATGATCTCCGTGAGGAGTTGGTGGAAACCGTCTACACCGGTGCCGCCCTGCACGTACATGGCGGGCCGCTTGCGCACGCCCTCCAGGCCGCGCAGCACCTTGATGTTCTCGGCAGTGTAATCGCCGTTGTTCTTGTTCGGGACTGTCAACTGAACCTCCGTGCCAGGCAGCGCCACGACGCATGCTTGTGAGGCCGCGCGAACGCTCGCACAGGCGCCTTGCCAAGTGCCCTGAACGCGGGCCGCCTAACCCATGTATCTTACCCCGCCAGGGCGCCCCCGGTCAAACAGTTCATGCCGTGCTGGACGGGGCTTTCGCCAATTCAAGCGAGGCTCCGGCCGCCCCCTTGGAGGTCAGCGGCACGGCCCCGCGCACGCCCCTCCGGTAGAGTTGACCATGACCGGATACAGTGCTTCTCCCTTGGTGATCATCACCGGCGCCGGCGGTGGCCTGGCGCCCGCCGTGGCGCACAAGTTCCTGGCCGCCGGTTATCGCCTCGCCCTCGTTACCAGGCCGGGTAAGGAGGCGGGGGTTGCGGAGTTGGTTCAGGAGCTCGAGGCCGCCGCGCCGGATGCCGGTGCGGGCGGTGGCAGCACCGTCTCCGTCTTCGGCATCGATCTGGCGTCCGCGGAAGCCAGCAGAGCTGGGCTCGAGGCCGTCGAGGCCGAGCTGGGGCCTGTCGCAGCGCTCCTCAACCTGGCGGGCGGTTTCGCCATGGGCGGGCCGCACGACCACGGGCCCGAGCTGTTGGAGAAGATGCTCAACATCAACCTGCGCACGGCCGTCAACAGCACGGCCGCGCTCCTGCCGGGCATGCTGGAGCGCGGGGAGGGCTACGTGGTCGCCATCGGCGCCAACGCCGTGCTGGCACCCGCCCCTGGCATGACCGCCTACGCGGCCGCCAAAGGCGCGCTGGCGACCTTCCAGCGGTCGCTGGCGGCCGAGGTCGGCGCCAAGGGCGTCAGCGTTGCCCTGCTCATCCCTGCGGGCGCCATCGACACGCCCGGCAACCGCAGCTCCATGCCGAAGGCGGACAGGAGCCGCTGGCTCGACCCGGACGCGTTAGCACAGGCGCTGCTTTTCCTGTGCCAGACGCCACCCCAGGGCCGGGTACACGAGCTGGTGCTCACTCCGCACTGACGCCCTGACCGAAGCCAGGACGCCCGGGCTGCCTACTTCCGCCGCCTCACAGGGCCTCTTCACCGTGCGTGAAGCGCCCGGCCTTCACGGTAGCCACGGCCTCCAGCCCGTCCAGGCTCACCGTGGGGTCGTGCGTCAGCACCACCAGGTCCGCGTCGTAGCCGGGAGCCAGCATGCCCGAGCGTCCCTCGGCGTTCACGGCGTACGCCGCGCCCCGCGTGTAGGCCACCAGCGCCTCGTCGGGGCCGATGGCTTCGCTCGGTGTGAGCCTCCGGCCAGCCGGAGAAGAGCGCCGGGCGGCCGCGCGCAGCCCCTCGTACGGGTTCGGCGACGCCACCGGGCTATCGGAACCGAACGCCAGCACTGCGCCCGCTTGGGCGAGCGAACGCATCGGGTAGGCGCGCTCCAGCCTGTCGCCCAACTCCGCGTGTATGGAATCCACGTCGAACGTCAGGTGCACGGGTTGCATGGAGGCCACCAGCCCCAGCGCGCCCGCCCTGCGCACGTCGGCTGGGTGCATGTGTTGGGCGTGCTCGAGCCTGGGCCTCAGCCCCGCCGCGCGCCACGCCGGCGCGTTCGCCTCGTAAACGTCCACCACCGCCCTGGTCGCCGCGTCGCCGATGGCGTGGATCACGGGCGTGAGCCCCGCCCGCACGGCCAGAGGCACCCTCTCGGCGAGCACCGCGGGGCCGTCGACTTGCATGCCGGTGTTCCGCCCGTCCGCGTACGGCCCGAGCATCCAGGCCGTGCGGCTACCGAGCGCCCCGTCGACGAAGAACTTGGCGCCGCCGATGGTGAAGCCGTGGCCGCCCTGACCGGTAGCCAACCCTATGTCGGCCGCGGCCTCAATCTGCGCGTGAGGGATGCAGGCCCACACCCGCAGCGCGTAGTCGGGCTCGGAGGCCGCCAGCGCCAGCTGCCTGAAGTAACCCTCGGGCTCCGCGGCCATGTGGTGCACCGTGGTTATGCCGAGGCTGGCGAAGTGCTCGGCCGCCCGTACGAGCCAGCGCCGCAAGGTGGCGGAGTCGGGTTCCGGTAGCGCGGCGTTCACGAGGTCGCGCGCCTCCTCGAGCAAGAGCCCCGACGGTTCGCCGTCCTCGTCGAGCGCGATCACGCCGTTGGGTACGGTTGTGTGTGCTCCTATGCCGACCAACTTGAGCGCCGAGCGGCTCGCCCAGGCGGAGTGGTGATCCTGGCTGGCGAGCAGTACAGGCCTGCCGCCGGCGGCCTCCTGCAGCGCCGTAGCCTCGGCGCGCCCGACCGTGGCCAGCCCCCACCTATGCAACGCGAAGCCTGCCCCGCGTATCCACGCCCCCTCGTCCAGCGTGGCCGCTCGCTCCCGGATCAGTTCCAGGGCCTCGCCAAGGGTGACCGTGTGGAACAGGTGGACGTGCTCGAGTTCCTCGCCCGTGCGCGTGAGGTGCACGTGCGCGTCGTGGAAGCCGGGCATGAGCGTGAAGCCCTCCAGGTTGACCACGCGCGTGCCCGGCCCTGCCAGGGCGTGCAGCTCCTGTGCGCTGCCGACAGCCAGGACCTTGCCGCCCTTCACGGCGACGGCGCCGGCCCGTGGCCGGTCTCGGTCCATGGTGAGCACCGAACCGTAGAAGAGCGTATCGGCGTAACCGTGGCGGGTCATCTAGACCACCTCGGTTCATCCACGCGGGTGGCGCCCACGGAGTGGCGTGCGCTCCGCTGCACTGGGCTACTCACCTCTGAACTCCGGCGCGCGCTTCTCGGCGAAGGCGCGCACGCCTTCGCGCAGGTCCGCTGACGCAGCGGCGCGGGCCTGGGAGCGGGCCTCGAGCGCGAGTTGCGCTTCAAGGTCGTTGCCGAAGCTCGTGCGCAGTTCACGCTTCAGTAAGCCGTACGCCAGGGTGGGCCCCTGCGCCAGCTTGAGTGTTTCGGCCCAGGCGGCAGCGGCGAAATCGCCCTCCAAGATCCTCTCCCCCAGCCCCATCTGCAACGCTTCGGCCGCGCCCACGCGCCGGTTCGAGAGCGCGAGTTCCATGGCGCGCCCCACACCCACCAGCCGCGGTAGGAAGTAGCTGCCGCCGGCGTCCATCACGAGACCGATGCCGGTGAAACCCACCGTGAAACTGGCTCCCTCGGCCAGGAACCGCATGTCGCAAGCTAGCGCCAGGCTCATGCCGGCACCGGCAGCAACACCATTGACACCCGCCACGACCGGCTTATCCAGCTCAGCTATGGCGCGCACCACCGGGTGGTAGGTACGCTCCAGGATCTCGCCGATGTCGCCGCCCAACGGGGTGCTCATGAGATCCGCGCCGGCGGAGAAGCCACGGCCGGCGCCGGTCAGCAGTACGGCGCGCACGGTCGGTTCGGCCGCCGGCCCGCGCAGGGCGTCCGCCAGCTCTTCCAGTAGTTCGAAGGTGAGGGCGTTGAGCACCTCTGGGCGGTTCAGCGTGACGCGTAAAGCGCCACCCTCCTCGTGCAGGGCGATCGTCTGGTAGGCCATGCTCACTCCTAGAGCAGGCGCCGCCGGTAGCGAGCCGGCGCGGCTGCGGATGTCTGAGCCGAGCTTACCAGCGGGGCGGGCGGCCCGCAGAAATGGCCAAGATCACGTCGTAATCGTCGCTCACCCCGGGGTCGTCCAGGGCGGCCCGGTTGCGCCTCACAGCGCCACACTTCCGGCACACGTGAACGATGACCCAACCCTTCTTGCCGGGCTCCACGCCGGTGGGTTCGAGCACGCCACCGCAATCACTGGCACGATCACCCGGGTTCACGTCCACGTGCAGTGAGTGCAGGCAGTAAGGACAGTGGTTCCGGTAGCCACCCCCCTGGAGCGGCGGCACGTTGGCACCACACACCTGGCAGTCGAACGGCTGGTTGGCGCCGCGGCCCGTGAAGAGCTTCACCAGTGGAGCATAGCGCCGCACAGAGCCCGCCGACCGGCCGCGCGCGACCCGCGCCGGCGGCCGCGTGCACGCCGGCGCGGCTAAGATGGCCGCCAGGCAGCTGGCCGCAACGCGCGGCCTTGAACGGGAACCATGGAACTACTGATTGCGCAACGGCTGAACGTGAGCTTGGGTGGCGACGCGCTGCTGGCGAACCTGCACCTGCGCTTATCCGCTGGTGACAGGGTCGGCCTGATTGGACCGAACGGCAGCGGCAAGAGCACGTTACTGCGCGTGCTGGCTGGCCGGCAGCAGGCCGACTCCGGCCGGCTCTGGCGCGCCCCCGGGGTGCGGGTGGGTTATCTGCCGCAGAGCGAAGAGCCGGCTTCCAGCGGCGGAACCGTGTGGCAAGTCGCCAGCGGTTCGCTGGCGCTGGTCCGGGAGCTCGAGGGCCGCATGCGAGAGTTGGAGCAGCGCTCGGGGCGCGCTGCAGACGGAACCGCAGCCGCGGACGCCTACGCGCGCCTCCAGGCGGAGTTCGAGCAGGCCGGCGGCTACGCCGCCGAGGCTGTGCTGCGCCGGGAACTGGCTGCGCTCGGTTTCGAGGGCAAGGACGATGAGCGACTGGTCACGGAGCTTTCGGCGGGTGAGCGGCGCCGCCTGGCCCTGGCCGGCACGCTGGCCGCAGCGCCCGACCTGCTCCTGCTCGATGAACCGACCAACCATCTGGACCTGGCTACTCGCGAGTGGCTGGGCCGGCGGCTGACAGCCTGGAACGGGGCGCTGATGATCGTGAGTCACGACCGCGCCCTCCTGGACGCTGCCACCACTCGCACGGCCTTCTTGGAGCCGGCGGCGGACGGCGCCGGCAACAGGTTGACGCTGGAGCCGGGACCGTACTCGACCGCCGCGGCGAGGCGTACCGTCACCCTTCGCGCGAGCCATAAACGTGAGCGGGAACGCGCGAAGGAGGCAGCCCGGCTCGAAGCCATGGCCGCGGAGCTGGCCCGCTTCGGTCATAAGGCGCACGCCCGCAAGCGCGGCGCCGAGCGTCGCCTCCGCGAAGTGACGAAGGTCCAGCTTCCAGCGTCGCGCGCTGCTACGCCCGGAGAGGAGGCGCACTCAGCGCCCCAGCTGGCAGCAGCCGGCCGCGCGGCGGTGCGTGGCGGCGCGGGGACGACCCTGGTGGAAGCGACGGCGCTGAGCAGTCCGCCGCTCCTGAACGTTACGTCGCTCCGCGTCAACAGCGGCGACCGGATCGCGCTGCTCGGGCCCAACGGCAGCGGCAAGAGCACGCTTCTTGAGCTGCTCTCGGGGTCGCAGCGGTCCGCCGATCCTAGGTCGGAGCTCCGCTTCGCCGGCGCCCTCAGGCTCAGGCACGTCGGGCAGGTGGACCGGGGGCTCCATGGCGGCGTCACGCTGTGGGATCAGGCGACCCAGCGGATCGGCGCCGTGACGGCTGGTCGACTCCTGTCAGAGGCGGGCTTGCCGCCGCGCACCTGGTCCCTCCCGCCCACGGCCGTGTCAGGGGGCGAGCGGGCGCGTGCCGGCCTGGCGCTGGCCCTGGCGGAGGACGCGGACCTCTGGCTGTTGGACGAGCCGACCAACGACCTGGATCTGGCGGCTGTCGAAGCGCTCGAGGCGCAGCTGCTGGCCAAGCTCGAGGCGTCCGGCGCGGCGCTCCTGCTCACGACGCACGACAGGCGCCTCGCGGAGCGGCTCACCACTGAAGTGTGGGCTATCGAGGCTGGGGCGGTGGTGCGTTACTCGGGAGTGGCGGCGTACCTGGCAGGCGAGCGCTCCGGGCTCGAGCCTCAGGGACCAGTCGGTGCCCGAACCCCGACGGGCGTGCAGGAGGCGGCCCGGGCTTCGGACCGGGAGGCCGACGCAACGGAAGCTGATGACGCAGGTAGGCATGGGGCCGGGCGGCAACACTTCCCGGACCTCGACGACCTGGAGTTGCGCAGGGTGGAACTGCTGCGCCTCCGGGACGAGGAGCCTGGCCTCACGGAACGAGACCGGGAGCGCGTGCACGCGAGCCTCGCCGAGACGGAGGGGGCTCTCATGGCGGCTTACGCGGCAACGCTCCCCGCTCCCGCCCCGCTCTACCGCCTGGTGGAGCGGGGGTACACCATGTACGCCGATTGGGTGGGGGACCCGCGGATGGCGGCGCCGTCTCACCTGGTGGTGGTGGTACCGCAGGTCCGCCCGGGCGACACCGCGCTCGGCGCAGGCGTCGCAGCTGCTACCCTCCTGGCCGCGCTGGCCCAGGGCGCCGGATTGCCTGATCCTGACCTGCTGCTCGACGGTTTCGCCGCCGCCTGGCTGGAGGTGCGTCTCGTTGACGCGGTCGGCCATTTGCGCCTGGTGGAGCGGGCGCGGGCGAGTGTACTGCCCTCGGTGCGGGTGGCGCTGGTGGACGCCGGGGTGCGTCTGGCCTTCACGCGCTTGAACGCCAGGGCGGTGCAACTGCACCGAACCGGTGAGCTGGAGGGTTCGCTGCTGCGGCCGGCCGGGCACGGCTGGTGGTACCTCACGCTGGAAGAGTTCCTCGAGGCGGACGGGTGGGGGCGGTGAAACGCAGGCGCCGCCGGCTGGCAGTGGGCCTCGCTCTCGTGGCCGCAGCCATCAACCTGCTGCCCTGGCCGGATCTGTTAGCCGAGCGGCTCTACCTGCGGGTGTTGCTGCCTCACGTGTCTGCCGTAACCGCTCCCTTGGTGGACGCCACAGGCTTCTCCCTCAGCGCGGTTCTGCTGCTCTGCCTCGTGAGCGTGCCGCTCGCGGTGCTGGTGCTGGGCGGGCGCACCGTGGTCGGTGGCGTGCTGAGGTTCTGGGGAGCCGCCGCGCTCGCCCTGCTGCTACTCTTCCCGGTCACCTTCGGGCTCGGTTACAGACTGCCGGACCTGGTGGCGCGTCAAGTCACGGTGCCCGCACAACTCACTGAGCAGATGCGGGAGACCTTGCAAGTTCACGTTCGAACGCTCCTTGAAACCAGCAGCGCCGCGTGGCGCTCACCAGTTGCGGACGCGAACGCGAGTAGCGCCTTCACGGAGACGAGCGTCGCCGCGGCGTCCGCCTGCGTGGCCCGCCTCACCCACGAACTGCGTGCCGATCGCCCACCGGTCGCGACGCCCTCACGGGTCAAGCTCCTCCCTTCTGGTCTCCTGCTGCGCTTCGGCTTCGCCGGGGTGGTGTCGCCATGGCTGCTGGAACCGCACGTGGACGCGGGCCTGCCGGGCGCGACCGCGCTCGCAGTAGCCCTGCACGAGTTCGCACATAGCGCCGGTTTCGCCCCCGAGGCGGAGGCCGAGGCGGTCGGCCTGGTAGCGGGCCTAGAGTGCGAGGACCAGCGCGTGGCCTACGCAGCCGCGCTGCGGCTGGCGAGCGCGCTGGCAGGCGGGTTGGGGCCAGGCGAGCGCGCTGCTTACGTTTCGCAGTGGCCAGCGGCGGCGCAAGCTGACGCGAGGGCTGCCACTCAGGCATCGCGGCGGTACGCGCGCGAGGCTCTCACGGCGGGAGCGGAAGCGGCTTACGAGCTCTACCTGCGGAGCCAGGGTGAGTCGGGGGGCCTGGCGGAGTACGGCCGCGGCACGGCACTGGCGCTACGGCTGCTGTACGGGCGGAGCCCTGCGCTGTGGGCACCTGCCGTGGGAAGCGGGCTCTAGGCTACCTTCACGTCCGTGGGTTCGGCGCTCAGGTTGCGCCGTATGAGCGCGCCCAGGTCTGGGTCTCTCCCCATGAAGTCACGGAAGAGCTGAGCCGAATCGTCACCGTCGCCCTTGGCCAGGATGGAGACTGCGAAGTCGCGACCCGTGTCCGGGTTGAAGATCCCCTCCGCCTGGAAGCGGCTGAAAGCGTCGGCGTCCAGCACCTCGCTCCATTTGTAGCTGTAGTAGCCCGCCGCGTAGCCACCTGCGAACACGTGCGTGAAGCGGGTGAGGCGATCGCCGCTGGCGAACTCCGGGCGCACTTCGTACGGCGCCATGATGGCCGCGGCGAACTCGAGCGGATCGACCTGTCCGTCTGGGTCGTAGTCGCGGTGCAGTGCCAGGTCCGCGGTTCCGAACGCCAGCTGACGCATCTGCGCGATGGCGCCGCCATAGGTGCGAGTGCGCGCCAGGCGGCCGAAGAGGTCAGCAGGGATCGCCTCGCCCGTGTGAACGTGGTGGGCGAACAGGTCGAGCGCCTGCTTCTCCCAGGTCCAGTTCTCCATGATCTGGCTCGGCAGCTCCACGAAGTCCCAGGGCACGTTCATGCTGCTGCGGGCCTTGATGGGCACGCGTGAGAGCAGGTGATGGAGCAGGTGGCCGAACTCGTGGAACACCGTCTCGACCTCGTCGTGCGTGAGGAGGGCGGGCCCACCACCCTCCGGCGTAGTGAAGTTGGCCGCCACGATGCCAACGTGCGGCTCGAAGCCGTTCGCCGTGGGACCGCCGGTGACGAGGCCGTTCATCCAGGCGCCGCCACGTTTGGATTCGCGCGGGAACCAGTCGGCGTAGAACGAGCCAAGGAAAGTGCCGTCCTCGTGCGTGAGGTGGTACACCTCCACGTCCTCATGCCAGGTGGGAACGCCGTTCACTCGCTCCACGCGCACACCGAAGAGACGCTCCACCAGATCGAAGAGGCCGGCAAGTACGCCGGGCAGCGGGAAGTAGGGCCGCAGCTCCTCCTCGTCAACGTCGAAGCGTGCCACGCGCAGCTTCTCCGATGCGAAAGCCACGTCCCACGGCTCCAGCTCCTTCAGGCCCAGCTCCTGCGCCGCGAACTCTTGAAGCTCGCGCACCTCGCGTGCGAAATGGGCACTCGTCTTCCTCGTGAGCTCCGCCGTGAACGCGGCGGCGTTGGCGCCGGAGCCGATCATCCGGTCCTCGGTCTGCAAGTCCGCGAAGTCGGCGTAGCCGAGCACCTCGGCCACCTCGCGGCGCTTGGCGAGTATCTCCCGCACCAGCGGCCGGTTGTCGTGAGGGGCCACGCCGCCTACGGCGAAGAAAGCCTGGTAGAGCTGGCGCCTCAGCCCGCGGTCCTCGGCGTACTTCATGAACGGGGTGTAGGACGGCGCCTGCAGCGTGAAGCGGTAGCCCTTCATCCCTTTGGCCTCCGCAGCAGCCCGGGCGCGCCGGCGGGCGCTTTCCGGCAACCCGGCCAGGCGGCTCTCGTCCTGCACCAGCAGTTCGTAAGCGTTGGTGGCGTCCAGCACGTTCTCGGAGAAGCGGGTGGAGAGGCCGGCGAGTTCGACCTTGAGCGCCTCTACGCGGCGACGCTCGCCTTCCGGCAGCTCGGCACCGGCCCGCCTGAAGCCGTCCATCGTCTTGGTCAGGTGCCGCTTCGCGACGCCCGTGAGCGCCCTGCTGGCCGGGCTCTCGGCGAACCGCTTGACGACGCTCCACACGCGCTGATCGGAGGCCAGACGGGCGGCGAAGGCCACCACTTCGGGTTGCACTTCGTTGAACGCTGCCCTCAATTCGGGCGAGTTCACCACGCCATTCAGGTGCGCCACCAGGACGTAGGGTCGGTACAGCACCTCTTCCAGCTCGTCCAGAGCTCCCAGGCTCTCCTCGTAAGTAACGGCGGTGTTCGCGTCGGCACGTGTTATGAGCCGCTCCAGCAACTCCTCGGCCTGCGCCAGCGCCTCACGAAGACCGGGCACCACGTGGTCGGGTCGGATCTTGTGGAAAGGGATCTCGAAATCGGTCGCTAGCAGCGGGTTGTCGGACATCTTGTCTCCCATAAGGGCACGCCTGGCGCCTCACACAAGGCGCCTGGCACACGTCGAGTTGTAGGCGGGGGCGTGCGGTGGGGTTCAGGCGAACGCAGGCACGTACTCCGCGGGCACCGGGTGACTATACAGGAAGCCCTGACCGTCGTCGCAGTTCAGGCGCCTCAGCAGGCTGTTCTGCTCCTTGGTCTCTATCCCTTCGGCCGTGACTCTGAGCCGGAGGCTCTTGCCCAGCGCGATTATGGCCCGCAGGAGCTCTATCTCCTCGAGCCCCGTGTCGGTACCCAGGCGGCTGATGAAGCTCCTGTCGATCTTGAGGCCGTCCAGTGGCAGGCCGCGCAGTTGCGTGAGCGACGAGTGCGCTATGCCGAAGTCGTCCAGAGCAACATGCACGCCCATGGACCGCACGTCCGTGAGCTCTCCTGCCGCCGCGTCCAACGTCTCCTGCCCGGTGCGCTCGCTGATCTCAAGCTCCAGCAGTCCCGGATGCAGGTCGTAGCGGCTCAAGGCGTCCTGCACCAGGTGCGTGACCTCGCCGCTTGCCAGTGCAGTGGGGCTCACGTTCACCGCCACCCGCCTCGGAGACCGCTGCTTCTGCCAACGTTTGGCCTGACGGCAGGCCCGCTCGAGCGTCCACTGGAACAGTTGTGGCCCGAGTTGAGCCTCCTCGATGAGCGGCACGAACTCGGCGGGGCGCAGGAGACCGCGCACAGGGTGCCCCCAGCGCACCAGCGCCTCCACGGAGTGGATGGCGCCGTTGTCCAGTTGCACGCGTGGCTGGTAGTGAAGCACGAACTGGTCCTCGACCAGTGCCCGCCTGAGCTCACCTTCGAGCGAGAGCCTGCTGCGCATCTTTCCGTCCAGCGCGTCGTCGTAGAAGCGGAAACCGCCCCGCGCCGTCTCCTTGGCGCGGGCCAGGGCCTCCATGGCACGCTTCACGACCACTCCCTGGGCCCTTGCGCCGTTACCAGGCATGTCCACACCCACCGTAGCCGAGAGCTTGAGGGTCAGCGAACCGTCCGAGTAGTGCTCGTGCACGGCTGCCAGGGCCTTGTCGAGCACCGGCAGCGCCGCCCGTTCGTTAGCGAGGTCGCAGATGAGCAGCGCGAACGAGTCGGGCCCGACCCGCGCCAGCGTATCGGTGCGTCTCACCGAGCGCCGCAGCCGCCGCGCCACCTCGATGATCAGCCGCTCGCCGTGGCGCTGGCTGAAAGTGCGCTCTACGAAGCGGAAGTGATCCAGGTCGAGGATGGCCAGCGCCACGTACGTGCCGTTGCGCCGTGCGTGGAGCAGGGCCTGCTGGATGCGGTCCTCGAGGAGTTGAGCGTTGGGGAGGCCCGTGAGGGCGTCCACATGCGCGAGCCGCCACAGTTCGCTGGCACGCTGTTTCGTTTGGGTAACGTCCTTCATCATGCCGTACACGGCTGTGATGCCCGCCTCTTCGCTGCGCCAGCGGCGCGTGGCGAAGTCCTCCACCCAGAGCACCTTCCCGCCGTGCGTGACGATTCTGTACTGATCGACGCGCTTATCGACCTCGCGCAGGGCGGCCATACGTTCCTTCAGCCGCTCGCGGTCCTCCACGTGTGCGAAGCCTTCCAGTCCGCTGGTCACCACGCCTTCCAGGTCGTAGCCGGTGAGGTGGCGCCACGCTTCGGAAACCCAGATGAGCTCGTTACGTCCATCGTCGTGAAGAAGCAGGGCGTAGCTGAAGAAACGGCCGTCGCCCTCGAGTGAGTCGCTGAGCACCTGATTGGCCGCCTGGGCGCTCTCCGCGTGCACCTGATCGCTCACGTCGCGCACGACCGTGAGCAGGTGCGTGGCCGCACCGCTACTGCCGTGGATCGGGTAGTGGCGTTGCTCGCTCCAGAACAGGCTGCCGTCCGAGCGCCAGGAGCGCACGAGCGCCGTGGCCGGTCGGCCGTGGGCCAGCGCTTCGCGGATGGCACGTTCGCCGTCCTGTTCCGTGTCGTTACGCATCAGGAAGCCGAGGCTGCGGCCCACGATGTCGGTTGGAGCGTAGCGGGTGAGGGCAGCCAGTTCCTGACTGGCGTGGATGATCGGGTGGCCCACCTGCTGCAAGTCCGATAGGCAGAAGCTCTCGTGGGTGAAGAGACGTGACGTAGCCTCGATGACGCTCTGGGCGTCCACGCCGGCCACGTCCGGTGCCAAGCCGCCACCGATCAGCGGATGGCTCGCCGGCATCGGTTCCATGGCGCCCGGCTGCTCCTCGTTCATGGCAGCGGCGGTTCGGGCTGGGGACGTTTTGGTTGTTGACGACATGCGTGGATACGTCTCCTTACGGAGCCGGTGCGACTTCTGCGTGGCCAGGTGGGGTTCCCTACCCCGCCTGCCAGTCGCCACTCCCCGGCATCCCTCTGCTCTTCCGATGCTGAACCTATCAGCAAGCGTTCAGTGCCCATATGACATTTCTCCACTCACAGCGGCCTTGTGACGTAATCCACGCTTAGGGTCCGGGCGGTCCGGGCGGCTTCGATGCGAGTCTCCAGCTATACTCTGACACCCCTTGGGCTCCTATACACTCGTGGCTATGGATACGCGCACGCCAAAGCACACTCACCGCCACGACGTGGTAATCATCGGCGGCGGCCCCGCTGGGCTTACTGCCGGCATCTACACGGGCCGGTCGGACCTGAGCAGCATAATCATCGAGAAGGCCGTTCCGGGTGGGCAGATAGCACAGACGGAAGAGGTCGAGAACTACCCCGGTTTCCCGGAGCCCATCAGCGGCTCCGAGCTTTCAGCTCGCCTGGTGGCGCAGGCGGAGAGGTTCGGGGCAGGCATCGTGATGGACGAGGTCTCGAACATCGAACAGTTGCCGGACGGTGGGTTCCTCGTCAGGGGCGTAGAGGCGGATTACCATGCCAGCGCCGTCATCATCGCCACCGGCGCCAACCCGCGCCTGCTCGGCGTACCTGGTGAGGACGAACTCTACGGCCGCGGAGTCTCCACCTGCGCCACCTGCGACGGCTTCTTCTACCGCGGCCGCGAGGTCGTGGTGGTGGGCGGCGGCGACGCCGCCGTGGAGGAGGGCGCCTTCCTCACCAAGTTCGCCTCCAAGGTCACTGTCGTGCACCGGCGCGGCGAGTTGAGAGCCAACCAGGCGGCGCAGCAGCGCGCCTTCGCCAACCCGAAGATGGAGTTCCTCTGGCATACGGTGGCCACGGAGATCATCGGCGAGGACGGCGTCGTCAAGGGCATCAAGACCGAGAACGTCCAGACGGGCGAGGAGGGCTTCCTCCCTACCGACGGTGTGTTCGTGTACATCGGACACGTGCCGAACACGGATTACCTGAAGGGCTTCGTCGAACTCGGGCCGACCGGTTACGTGGCCGTGAGCGGCGAGGTGTTCACCAACGTTCCTGGGGTGTTCGCCGCGGGCGACGTGGCCGACGAGATCTACCGCCAGCTCTCCACGTCAGTGGGGGCCGGCACCCGCGCCGCCATGATGGCGGAGAAGTGGTTGGTCGAGGAGGGCATACCGCCCGTTCCGCGCACACCTGCCACCGAGGTCGGAGCGGTGGCCGCAGGCTGAGGCCTGCGCTGAGGCCGTAACGGGCCTCTCCACCAACCGCTGGACCGCCCTACGGCGTCTTCCCCGCTCAGTCGCGCGGCAGGAAGTCGTAGACGAGCAGCGTCTTCTCCAGTTGCGCCACCAGGTGGCCGGCGCCGCTCCAGAGCGGTGTGCCGAGCGCGGCGCGCCAGGTGGTGGGAGCCACTCCCTCCACGGTGGAAGGCACCGTGAGGCGGATGTACGGCCCGTCGGATTGCGCGTACCAGTCCGGGCCGCCGATCAGGCCGGCCACCGCAGCGGTGGGCGCCTGCAGGCTCGCCTCAGCTTCGGTCTCAGGCGCTGTCGGCGGCTCACCCTCCTCGCCGGCGGATCCTTCTCCTGCTTCCTCACCCGTTTCGTCTGCGGGCTCCCGGTCGGTGACCGCGTCAGGGTCCGTGGCCGGCACCGCGAGTTCGCCCTCCACCGTTCCTGCCGCCAGGTCCACCCTGACGCCATCCGGCAGGCCCGGCAACTCCTCGACGTCGATACCTAGGTACTGCAGAGGGCCTGCGGGGGTCATGCCGGAAACGGGCAGACCCAGGCCCAACAGTTCCGGCCCATCCGGTGCGCCGGGCACGGTTCTCTCCACCACGATCAGGCGCGGAGCGCCGGCGGTGGTCCCGTAACGGGCTGCCCGCACCGTCGCCGGGTCGAGCTCCAGCCGTTCCGCAACGAGGGTGATGAGGGAGTTCTGGTACCCCTCCCGCACCTCGTCCGGTTCGTCCTCCCACGTGTCCGGCCAGAGCCGCAGGTCCCGGACCACCGTGCGCACCCCGTCCTCGTCCACGCTCAGTTGCCAGGCCCTCACGCGCTCCACCGCGCCACCGGCCATGATCTGGTACTCCGCTTGCACTAGCGGCGAGCGCTGTTGGGTTCTGAGTGCCAGCGCGTCACCGATGAGGAGCAGGCGCGCGTCCACGCCGGAAACCTCCTGCGAGAGCACGAGCCGCGGGGCGTACGGCGTGAGGCCGGCCGGGATACCCTCCGCGAGGGCGGGCACCGGCTGCCCTCCTGCCACCTGCGGCATGGACTCCGCGTATAAGAGCGCCGCCTGCCGGTTCGCGAAGGCTCCGATGCGCACGCGGTACACGAAGGCGTCGCCCTGCGAGGTGCCGGAACGAACCACGTACGCCGGGAAGCCCTGCCGGAGCAGGTCGCCCTGGATGGCCAGGGCCGAATCCGCGTCCGAGAGCGCCACCACCTGGATGGTGTACGAGATCTGCTGCGCTTGCGCAGCAGGCAGCGTCCACAGCAGCATGACGGCCGTCACAGCGGCGCCGAACAGCGTTCCGTGACGGGCCGTTGGCCGCTGTGGCGGCCTCACCCTAGAAGTCCTTCCGCTCGAACAGGATCACCGCGATGGCGGCGAAAAGCGCTCCGTACAAGGCGATGAGCGCCAGGACCCAGGCCGTTTCGGCGCCCGGCGCCGCGTACGCGTTCAGTTGCGTGGTAAGCAGGAACGGTTCGATGGCGGGGAACACCACCAACAGTTGCATGAAGATGAGGGAGGCGAGCGTGGCCAGCGCGCCACCGGCGGCGTTCATGAAGACGACCGTGAACAGGATGGCGAGCATGCCGATGGGTATGAGCGCCAGGGCAGCCAGCAGGTAGCCGCGCACGACCTCTCCGAGGGCGGCCCCGGGCGTGAGCATGCCCTGACCGAGCAGTCCCGCCTCGCCCAGGCCCGTGCCGCCGAAGAAGCCGGCGAACCCGAAGGGGATGCCTGCAGCCAGCGAAGCCAGCAGGAACACGAGCAGCATTATGAACGGGTAGATGGCGACGACGATGAGCTTGGCAGCAAGCCAGTTCGGCCTGGTGACGGGCCTGAGAAGGATGGTGGGCAGCGTGCCGTTGGCGATCTCTGTGCCAAGCAGTTCGGCGGCGGAGATGGCCATGAGGAGCGGCAGCAGGAACTGCATCGACGAGAGCAGCGAGAGCGCCGGAACCTGGAAGCCGGACACGAGGAAGAAGCCGTAGACCTCGAAGATGCCGGGGGCGTAGGCCCACAGCAGTGGGAACACGAGCAGGAGAGCGAGCCCGAAGCGCACGCTCGATAGGCGCCAGATCTTGGCGAACTCCATGCGGAGCAGTGTGGGGATCATGGGCGACCACCGTAACCGGCCGCGTCGTCGATCGGCACCACGCCTGTGCGCCGTGCCCTCTCCGCGCTCACGCGTTCGCGGTAGTACGCGCGCAGGTCGAAGATGTCCCGGTTCATCTCGAGGATCCCGACGCCGGCCCGCGCCAGCACGGTGCTCACCGCGCCTAGATCGGCGTGCGTCCTGGGGATAAAGACGAGTTCCGAACCCCGGATGGTGGCGTGCGTCACCACCTCGGTCTGGGCCTCGAGGGCCTGCAGGCCACGGCTCGTGTCCGTGACCCTCACCCGGTACCGCTCGCGCCTGTCGAACAGGTTCACCTCGTCGATCAGCACGCCCTCTTCGAGGATGGCAACTCTGGTGCAGTAGGCCACCACCTCGTCCAAGTGGTGCGTAGACAGCAGCACGGCGGTGCCGCCCTCAGCGGCCTTGCGCAGTACGGAGTGAACAAGGTGCAGGCTGAGCGGGTCCATGCCGCTGGCGGGTTCGTCCAGGATCAGCACCTTGGGCCGCGTGAGGATGGCGGCGGCCACACCCAGACGCTGGCGCATGCCCAGGCTGTAGACCCCCACCTTCTGCCTGGCGGCCTCTTCTAGCTCCATGAGCCTGAGCACCTCGTCGATTCGGCCCGGCTCCACCCCGCCCGCCAGGTCGGCGTGCAGCTTCAGGTTGGCGCGCCCACTGAGGTACGGGTAGAAGGCGGCCGGAGCCTCGACCACGGCCCCCAGCTCGCGCCTCACGGAAGGGTGCTGGTGAGGGTCCTTGCCGAGGATGCGGACCTTGCCGCTGGTGGGGAACGCCAGGCCGGCCACCAGACGGATGACGGTGGTCTTGCCTGCACCGTTGGGTCCGACCAGCGCGTAGACCTCGCCGGCGTTCACGCGGAAGGTGAAGTCGTCCACTACCGTGCGTTGCCCGTAGCTCTTGGTCAGTGCGTCAGATGCGATCGCGGGGGTTGCCATTCGTCTCCTCGCGGCAGTTTATGTGCGCCCGGCTGCCTGGGCGATAACATTCTTCATGAAGCCTGCTGAGCGCCGTCGGCGGCCTCCAACCGGCGCCGCTGCTCGAGCATCAGCAGGTCCAGAACGTGGTCGATGCAGCGCTCCACCGCCCGGTCGAAATCGCTGGCCTCCACGACAGGCACACCGAACTGTGCCGCCTGATCGGTCACGAACTGCTGCAAGATACGGATCTCACCGAAGTGATCCAGGTAGTTGTGCTGGCCGCGTTTGTTGGCGGTCTGCCCTTCGCGCGTGGCGAAGTGCTTCAGGTGGTCCTCCTCGTCCTCCACGCTGAGCATGATGGGGATGACCGTGGCGCCTTCCACGTTCACAGTCGGCGAAACGCCGGGGATGAGTTGCACGCCCTCCATCACTATGGACGTCGCCTCGTAGATGTTGCGCTCCACGATGGCCGTGAGTGCGGGCTTGAGCTGGTTGACCTGCGCGAGGAAGCCGCGCAGCACGCGCAGCGGCTCCGGCGTGGCGGTCTGAAGCTCGCGTGGCAGCAGGTCGGCACGCCACGCCTCGTACGTGCTGGCGTGAAGCACCGGGCTCAGCTCGGGCCCTATCAGGGAGCGTAGCGCCTGGCGCACGCTGTCGGTGGAGACGATGCGCGGCACGCCCAGCCGGTAGCCGACCTCGCTGGCGATGGCGGACTTGCCGACACCGGGCGCCCCTCCGAAGAGGACCACCAGCGGCTTGTCGCGCCGCCTCGCCTGCCGCATCATCAGGTAACGCTCCGCGAACTCGTCGCCGGCTTCGCGCCGCAGCAGGGTCACCACCTGATCCCTCACCTGAGCGCGCTGCACCACGGTGGCGTTAGTGGCGTAAAGCGCGGTCTCCACACGCTTGGCGATGTTGTGAGACAGCTCGGGCGTGAGGCCTATGGCGGTCAGGGACTGCGCCAGGATGCCACGGGAGTACGGGAGGTTGTCGCCCCCGGGCTCGTGCACCTTCAGTTCGAACGAGGTCGAGGTGATCATCTCGTAACGCAGCCGCACGTCCCTACCGAAGCGCCCCTCGAGGATGAGCGCCACGCGGCGCGCCAGGTCGTCGCGCTGGATCCGCTCGAGCCCTTCGGAGCGGATGCCCTGCTCCAGCTGAAGGGCTACGACGTTCGCCTCCTTGAACCCGAGGCCTACCTTCTCCAGGCTGGAGGTGAGCCGCCGCCGAGTGAGCACCTTGCCGCGCGGGCCTACCAGCAGCGGCACGAAGGGCGGTGTCTGCTTGAGGAAGCGTTTCGCGGTGTCGTCGCTGGTGCGCCTGCGCACCTCGGCGGCCACGAGGTCGCGCAACTCGCCCAACTCGACCGCCTTCACGCCACGATGACGCAGCTTCCGCTCCACGTCTCGCGTGAGGTCCATGGCGTCCTCGGTGGGCACACCGGCGCTCTGCAGGGCCTCCACCACGGCGCCGGCGGAGTACGGGTAGCGCTCCTCGCCCCTCAGAACCGTGAGTTCCCTCGGCCTCACCGGGCGGGGGCCGGGTCGCAGGTCGTCCTGGCCGCGCTCAGCGCTCACGCTCGCCCCCCTCCCCCGGATCGAAGGGATCTACCCCGGCCGCCGCGTCGCCCGCCATGACCTCGAGGAGTTCGCGCACGACGTTGCCCGTGAAGCCCCAGATGAGGTGTTCCCCCCAGGGGTAGGCGTAGAGGAGCCGCCTGTACCGGCCGAGCTCCGCCACGCGCGTCTGGGGCTCAGTGGCCGCGAGTTCGGCAACTGGCACCGTGAACACCGCTTCCACCTCCGTCGGGTTCAGGGTCAGCGCCTGCGGCCAGGGCACACGCGCCACGAACGGCGTTGCGACGTAGCCTGCCGGCGACGGGTGATCGGAGAGCCGTCCGAGCACCTGGTCCCGCGCCACGCTCAGGCCGACCTCCTCGGCTGTTTCCCGCAGCGCGGCCTCCACGTGGGTCTCGCCCGGATCGAGACGGCCGCCAGGGAAGGCGATCTCGCCGGCGTGGCTCTTGAGCCGCGCGGCCCTCACGGTGAACAGCAGCTCCACTCCGCCTGGCCCATAGAGGAGCGGTACCAGCACGCTCGCGCGACGGAAACCCTCGATCTGCAACTCGCGCGGGGCGGCGGCCGCCAACCGCTGTGACAGGTCGAGCGGTTCGGTATGAAGACCGGTCGGCGACGTGGTCGTCACGACCTACCACCCGCCAACTGTGGTGCCTGCTGGGTAGCGGCGCCCTTCGACATGCCCAACATGCTATCAGGGGCGCCGCTCACGACTCGTTCAGGATCGTTCGTTACATAGACCGACACCCACGCAGCGCCAGCTAGGGCCGCACGTCACGCCGGACGCTGCGCACGGGCGCTGATGAACGCCCAGTGCCTGCCCGTGACGCCGTCGTCGCGGCGGTGACTGTAGAACCGCTCGGGCTGACAGTGCGTGCAGAGGCCTGTGTCCACTATGTTGGCCGCGGCCACGCCGGCTCGCTCCAGCACCCAGTTGTTGGCGGCCCTGATGTCCAGGCGGTACTTGCCCGCGTCCGCGTCGGGCCAGGCCACGTGCTCCGGGAAGCCAGCCTCCCGGAAACGCTCCACCACCTCGGCTCCCACCTGGTAGCAGGCGCCTGCTATGCCGGGTCCGTAGGTCACCCGCAGGTCCGCAGGGCGGCTGCCGAACTCCTCCGCCATGCGCCCGACCATCTTGCCAGCCAGCCCACTGACCGTGCCCCGCCAACCGCAGTGTGCGGCGCCCACCGCCCCGGTCACGGGGTCGTGGTAAAGGACCGGCAGGCAGTCGGCCATGCTGACGACGAGTAACGTGCCCGGGTCGTTGCTGACGGCCGCGTCGGCCTGCTCCGTGAACCAGGAGGGGGCGCCCGTGAGCACCCGGTCTCCGTGCACCTGATGGAAGGCGCATACCTGCCCACGCTCGAACCCCAGCTCGCTCAGGAGGGCGTCGCGGTTGCCCTCCACGACCTCGGGGCGATCGCCGGAGCTTAGTCCTAGGTTGAGCGTGCCGAACGGTCCGCGGCTTGCGCCGCCGTTACGGGTGGTGAACCCGTGCAGAACAGGCAGGTGCGCGGTGAAGAAGCGTGCAACGCTCACGCGTCGGGAGCGGCGTCCGGTTCGGTGCCCGGAGCTGCCGGCAGGCGCTCACCGGCCCGCACGGGCTGGCTCAACCAGTTGCTGCTCGGCGGGAAGGGGCAGCTGTAGCCTTCGACGTAGGCGCAGTACGGGTGGTACGCGTAGTTGAAGTCGAGCACCACCCGGTGCTGGGGGCCCGCTTCGTCCAGCGTCACTTCCAGGTAGCGCCCGGCGCCGTAAGTCTCGGGTCCCGAGGTGGCGTCGCGGAACGGCACGAAGAGGCGCGGCCCGTCTGGAGCATCAGGGGTGGCGTAGAGCACCAGGCTCTGGGGCTCACCTTCCACCTCGAAACTGGCCACCCCGTAGGGGAGGTACATGCGTTCGTCACCCGAACTGGTGGCCAGCATCACGGGTTCGGGCTCAGCCGGCCGCTCCAGCACGGCGTCGACCCTCAGGTCGCTGCGTTCAGGGTAGTAGCTGAGGCCCACGAAGCCGGGCTCACCGTAAAGCGGTGAGGTGCGGTGGTTCAGCAGGAAGTCGTCTTTGGCGGCGCGCCAGGCGGCCACCGCCCCGGCGGTGGGAAGCTCTTCACTTGTCATCTTCGTGGCCTCCGTTTTCGCATGGGCAGCTGCGGCTGCCCGCTGCAGTTCAGTAGTTGCGCTGGGCGACCGTCAAGCCCGTGAACCCCTCGAGCCACTCGGTCACCGCGTGCACTGCGCCGCGGGTGGTGGGGGTTATGAGCGGGTCGCCGAACGACTCCAGTCTCACGATCACTTCGTCCGGTTTCCGCTGCTGTGCTACCACGAGGAGTTGCTGCCTCAGGTCCGGCTCGTCCACGGTGGACCGAACGAGCCAGCGTCCCGCACCCTCCTCACCCGCCAGCACGCTGGCCACCTCGTGGAGGATCACGTGTCCGTCGCCGTACTCGAGGACGCGTTTCTCGAAGGGCGCGCTGTCAGGAAGGTGGCCGCTCAGCAGTGCGTGTGGCATGGTCTCCGGTCTCTCCCAGGTGAGGATTGGTGGCGCCGGGAACTGGTTGCGGCGGAACACCACGTAGTGCAGGGGTTTCCCCTGCTCGCGCCATTTTAGGGCGTACTTGGTCTCGAACACGTCGGCGGGCGCCTCCGGCCAGGTGGCGTCGTACAGTCCCGACAGCCGCGCCTCCGCCAGGGCGAACTCCAGGTACTCGGGGTGGTCGGTTGCCAACCGCAACTCCCCGCCCTCCCTCAGCCTGGACCCCGCCAGGTCGAAGAACGAGCGTTGCAGCAACCGGTGCCGCGCGTGGCGCTCCTTTGGCCACGGACATGGGAAGTTGACTACCAGTGCGTCCACGCTACCGGCTGCGAACAGCTGCCTGAGCGCCACGTGCGCCCCCGACTTGATGAGCCGTACGTTGCGAACACCCTCACGCTTCACGCGCCCGAGGGCACGTTGGAGACTGCCGGACGAGACTTCGAAGCCCACGAACCTGGCGTTCTCCTCGGCCAGCGCGCGCCTAACCGTGAAACGACCGTCGCCGAACCCCACCTCCACTATCAGCGGTCCGGTCTGGGCGAACTGGTCGCTCCAGTCAGTGGGGAACGGCAGCGTGCGCCAGGCCAGCAGGGGCGCGCCGTGGACCGGCAGGCGTGTGACGGCGTCGCTCAAGTGGGGTCCGTGATGGGGCGAACGAGGAGCGTCTGCTCGACACGCAGGTTGGAACGAACGAGCGTGTCGCGCCCCAGTTCGAGGTAAGGGCCGATGCCCTCCATGGGGACCACCTCGAAGAGGAGCACGCTGCCGTTGTCGCGGCGGCAGGCCACCTCCTCCACCGGCGAACCGAGCACGTTCTCCCAGGCGTTCAGGATGCTGGTGTCTATGCCTACCACCATGGCTGCGAGGCGCTTGCGGCTGAGGCGAGTGACCAGCCTGGCCGTCCGCGCCCTGCGGTTCTGGAGCCTGAGAACGCCGGTTCGCACGAGTCGTTCGCACACTACGCGCACCGCGTCCGTTTCCAGCCCGAGGTTGGCGGCGATGCGGCTGACGGTGCGGTAGCCGTCTACCTGGCTCATCACCGCCAGTTCCTCGGCGTTCAGAGCGAACTCGCGCTGCTCGCCGGTCAGGTCATCAGGTACGCCTGGCACGGCTTCCGCAGAGATGCTGATGCCACCACCCGCGTGTCTGCCGGGCCGCTGGCTCATGCCCTTGTTGACTTCGTCCAGCCGGCGCATGGCCTCCAGCACCAGGTTCTCGGTGCCTACGGAGATGCTCTTGGCCGGGCTCGGGAGTCCGAGGCGGAACTCGAAGGCGCCACGTTCATCCGCGAACAGGGTGTAGATGGCGTCCTCCCCTGCCAGTTCCCCGAACTCGGCGTGCACCACCTGACCTCTGTCGAAGTAGATGCGCGCTCCGGTGACCGGGTGCTCGATCGTGAGCCGTCCAGTCCTGCGGGCCGCCGCCAGGAGCTGGAACAGGTCTACAAGAGAGAAGAGTCCTAGTGTTCCCGTCACGCCGGATATGGTACCCCTGAAGGGCGCGCCGGTCACGGCACGGAACTACCTCGCCGCCCGCCGAAGTTGCGCCCAGCACGCGCATCCGCCGAACGTTCCGGGGGTAGCGGCCGGTATACTGCGCCAGTGTCCAAACGCCTGCCCCGCGCGCTGCTCAGAGAGACGGCCGGACTCTATCCGATAGGGGTCGGCGCCATCTGCCTGCTCCTGTCCATCGATCAGCTGAGCGTGCTGGCGCGCTTCCTGATCGAGCAGGGCGCCGCCGTGCAGGACGTTCTGCTGCTGCTGCTCTACCGCCTCCCCTGGTTCCTTCATCTGGCGTTGCCCGTGGGCGTGGTGTTCGCCGTGCTGCTCACCGGCGGTCGCTGGGCCAAGGATTCGGAGCTCAAGGCAGCGTACGCGCTCGGAGTGCCGCCGCGCACGCTCCTAACGCCGCTGGTGCTGTTCGGCTTGCTGGTGGGTGTGCTGTCGCTTCTGAACAACGGTTTCCTCGAGCCGAAAGGTGAAGCCGCCTACCAGCGCCGCATAGACGCGTTCGTGTACGCGCGGCCGCCCGCAGCCCTGCAGCTCAACGCGGCGTACCAGATCGGGGGCGACATCTACTTCGCTTCCCGTGTTCGCAGCGTGGACGGGACCCCGGGGCGCGCGAACCTGGAAGGCGTGCTGGTACTGCTGCGGGACGGCACGCTGGCCACGGCGTCCACAGGCACGTGGGATTCGGACGTTCGCACGTGGACCCTGGAACGAGCGCAGGTCAGCGCTCCGGGCGAGGGCCCCATCCCCGCCGAACGGCTCGTTTTCCAGTTCCCGCTGGAGGCAGCGCCTGCAGACACGTTGGTGCGGCCCGCACAGCTGCCTCTGGGGCGCGTAGTGGAGCAGCTGCGCACGGTGCGCGCCGCGGGCGGCGACGTGGGCGCGCTGACGTTCAGTCTGCACCGGCGTCTGGCGGACGCTTTCAGCGCGGCCATCTTCGCAACGTTCGCGGGCGCGATCGCGCTGCGGGTGCGTGGCCGAGCGGCCGGCTTCGCGTGGACGATCGTGCTGCTGGTCGGTTTCTGGGCGCTGTGGGTGCTGTCCGGCAACCTGTTCGATTCGGGCGCCGTGCAGGCGCTGGTGGCAGCGTGGCTGACGCCTGGGCTTGCGGGCCTGGGCGCGGCGCTGCTGGCGTGGAGGACGCTCTCGACATGACTCGCTGGGGCCGTTACTTGGTGCGCGAGACGTTGCCGCTCCTGGCGGCGGGCCTCGTTACGCTGGTGCTGCTCCTGCTGCTCTACTTCCTGCTGGACGTGCTGGCCGACGTGCTGGCACGCGGCGCACCGGTTGCGCTGGTGGCACGCTACCTGCTGTTCAAGCTGCCGAGCGCCATCGGACCTGGGCTGCCCCTGGCGCTCCTGTTCGCCGCGCTCCTCAGCCTCACGCGGCTGGGCCAGGACGGCGAGATCAAGGCGGCGCTCCTCACCGGGGTCGGGCCGAAGCGGTTCGTGATGCCGCTGCTGGCGCTGGGCCTGGCGGTCAGTGCCGTAGCACTCCTGAACAACGAGCTCGTGGTGCCCTGGAGCGAGGAGCGGGCGGCGGAGGTGGAGCGCGACATCCTGCTCATGTCGCCAGAGACGATCGTGCAGCAGGGCTCCTTCTTCGCAGACGCGCTGGGCCGCAGCATCTTCATCGGTGAGGTCTCCCCAGGTGGTGAGTTCAGGGACGTCACCGTCATCACTCCCGGTTCAGCCACGGGGCCTCGTGAACTGCTGCGGGCGGAGGTGGGCTCGCCCGACCCGGCTGCCGGCGTCTGGCACCTTTCCAACATAGAGTTCAAGGTGCTGAGGGACGCGCGTTTGACTCTGGACTTCCAGGCGGCGACCGCCGTCCTGCCTGTGCGTGGCCTCACCGCTCGCAGCCCGGCGGCTGCGGACCTGGCGTACCTGCCACTGCGCGACCTGCTGGCTCGGCTCCGGCTCGATCCGGCCACCCCGAAGCCGGCGGAGTGGACGGCGCTGCACCGCAAGCTGGCTGAGCCTTTCGCGGCCACGGCTTTCGCGCTCTTCGCCGCCGCGGTCGGGCTCTTCACCTTCAGGCGGGGGGCCCAGCTCGGCTTCGTGGCAGTGCTGCTACTTACTTTCGTGTATTACGCCACCTGGAGCGTGAGCAAGTTGATGGGCGCGCAGGGCACGCTGCCGGCTTTCGTGGCCGGCTGGCTGCCGGTGGCGCTCTACCTGGCGGCCGGCGGAGGCCTGCTCGCGCTCATCTGGAGGCGTTGACGTGCGCCTGGGGCGGGTGCACCGCTTGGCGGCGCTGCTGCTGACCGGGCTGCTGCTGGCCGCGCCCTCAGCCTGGGCGGCACGCATCGGCATCGACGCCGGAGGTGACCCCGACAGCCGGCTCGAGATCCGCACAGTGACGCTACCGGACGGCACCGAGGTGCAGCTTTACGTGCTGCAGGGTGAGAACCTGCGCGTGAGCATCGACGACGCGCTGCTCGAGGCCGCGCACGTGGAGGTGGACCTCACGAACCGCCTGGTGCGGGTGATCGGTTTCGGTCGCTACGTGTCAGGCGGTGAGACCGTGGAAGGTCAGGACCTGGTGATCGACCTGCGCGACGAGAGCTTCGCCGGCGACGACGTGCTCATCGTGTCGGACGCGATCACGGTTAAGGGCGATCGCGCCAGCCGGGTCCCGGGCCTGATCCGCGTGGCGTTGGGCGAGTTCAGTCCCTGTACGCGCTGCGGGCAGGACATCGAAGATTACGGTTTCGAGGCGGATACTCTGGAGATCTACCCTGGCGACCGGATCGTGGCGTACGAGGTCACGGTGCTCATCCGTGGCGCGGCCGTCATGACGCTGCCGATGATGGTGCTGCCGATAGGCCCACAGGACCGCCTGCCGCGCCTCGAGTACCTCACTGGTACGGCCTCCGAGAGGGCCCGGGTGACCCTGAGCTGGCCCTACGTGATGGGACCCAACGCGTACGGGGACGTCGGCGTGCGCTACTACGCGGACGTGCGACCGGGCGGCTCCGGCGTGGGGGACGCGCTGCTGGGCGGCGCCGTGGAGCGGAGTTACGTCGGCGGGTTCCTGCAGCACCGCTTCTACACGCCAACGGGCAAGGGCGCCTTCACGGTCGATTACACGCCGGCGTTCACCACGCCCACGGGCGTCACCGACAGGCAGTTCCAGGTGCGCCTGGCGTACGCGGACGAGGAGGTGCTCGGTCCACCGCGAACCACGCTGCTCGTGGAGCGTGACGACGACAGGCGCCCGCGGCTCTGGGAAGCGACCGTCACGCACCAGGCGCTGCGTGATGGCTGGCGCGGCCTCTACACCACCCAGGTGTACCTCGACCTGGAGCGCGGCAGCTTGTTGCGGGCCCCGAGTTACGCGGGACGCTCCGTCCCGCTGCAGACGGTGACGCGGCTGCAGTTGGAGCCCGAGAACGTGCGTTCGCTCAACCTTGGCGCGTTCACCCTGGAGCGCTTCCTGATAGACGTCGGGGCCTTCCAGGACGTGAGCAACAGCCTTAACCGCTCGGCTGCCGCCAGCCCGACGCAAACCGCCGGTCGCGCCCTGGAAGCGCACACGCTCAGCCTCGCGCCCCTGCCCCTCTGGTCCGGTTTCACGCTGGAGGGCCGCACCGCCTTCACCGGCTACTACTACTCCACCGCCGAGCGGCAGGTGGAGTGGCTGAGTCGACTGGTCGGCACCCAGCGCTTCGGCAGCACGGGCTCGCTCTCCCTGACCTTCACTCGTGACGTGAGGGAAGGCGAGACCCCCTTCCGCTTCGACCTCCTGCCGTACCGCAGCCGCACGGACCTCAGAAGTCAACTCCGACTAGACCCAGCCCCGTGGCTGCGCTTCGAACAGAGCGGCGGCTACGTCTTCTACGACGACCGCAACCCCACGGAGGTTGGCTGGCTGCCGCTGGTCAGCACCGCCACCCTGCTGCGGAACCTGAACTGGATCAGCCTCACCCTGCGCAACGAGTACGACCCCGCCACCGGCGATCCGGGCAGCCTGGACGCCACGCTGGAGCTGCGCTCCCGCGGCCAGTTCTATGGTCAGCTGGAGCTGCGCCACTCGCAGGACCTGGCCGTGAGACCCGACCGTCTTACGGGCGCGCCACTCGATACCACCAACTCCGGCGTGAAGGTCGAGGTAGGCGTGGGCAGCATCGTGAGCCTTGCGGCGGACACCGCGTACCGCTACTACCCGCCGCCTCCGGACCCCGGTGAGCCACTGGATCATTGGGACGACCTGAACCTGAAGCTCACGCTCGGAACGTTGCGGCACGACGACAGCCTGCCCGGACTGGCGGTGACCTACGCTCACGACCTGAACGTGGGCCGGGCCAGCGCCTTCGAGGTGGCCGCTGCGGCCACCGTGGGTCCGCTACAGTTCGACGCGCTGGAGAGGCTCTCCCTCCCCACCGGCCAGCTCGCGCGCAGCCAGTTACGGCTTGCCTGGCCGGGCGTGGCGGCCGCGCAGGCGGATGGGCTCATGTGGCTGCCCACCGGCTGGCTGGGGCTGCCTCAGCCGGACCCGTACGCCCGCAACCTGTCGTTCACTCTGGAAGAGGCTCCTGAACGCGGCAGCCCGACCTGGCAGGTGCGCTACAGCACGCGCCTGGATCCCGTGCTCGGCACCACAGCAGACGCGTACGGCTTCAGGAACTCGCAGGTCACCGGCCGCGTCCTGCTCACCGACCGGGCCGTCGGGGCCGTACGCTTCAGCGTGGACGGCTTCGCGGAGCTGATGTGGCAGGACGACGTGCAGCCGAGTACCTACCTGCGCCGCGCCAACCTGCGCTTCGGCGTCGACGTGTACGACCGGGTCGGGCTACAGGGCACCATCGGCTACAGCGGGCTCTACTCGCTTACTTCGGAAGAGGTCGTGAGCGGCCGGCTGAGCCTGCAGGAGGTGGCCCTGGTGGTGAGGCCCCTCGACACCCTGTACGTTGGCGCCGTGATCACGGACGTCTGGGACCTCACCGGCAACGACGCCAGCCAGTCCGCCTTCAACCTGCAGCCCACCTTCGTGGTGGCGTGGAACCGCTGCTGCTGGGCGCTATACGGCTCCTGGAACAGCCGCAGCGGCGCCATCGCCATCACGCTCACCACACCCGGCGCCGACCAGGGCATCGGGCACATCTTCGACACCGGGTGGATCATCCCGCGGAGGCAACCATGAACGCACTCGCCACCGGCAGAGTTCGCCTTGTCAGCAGCCGTGTGCTGCTCCCGCTCCTGGCGGGCGTGGCGCTGCTCGTCTCGGCGTGCACGGGCACGCGGGAGGAGCAGCCGTCCACCCTCCTCATCGTGGGCACCGTCCAGGCCGGCGCCGATCAACTGGTGCTGGTGGAGGACCGGCAGGACGGTACGGCGGCTGCGGAGCGCATGCGCTTCGTGGCAGGCAGCCGGCGACCCCTGGCCGCTCCGGCCATCTCCATCGACCTGACCGAGCGCGAACTGGAGCGCACCACGGCCTGGGTGCTGGCGCGTGGGGTGTCCGGCGGCGCAGTGAGCGCGTACCTCTACGCCTTCGACGTGTCGGACATAGACGTGAACGACCCGGCGGGCTTCGCGGAGCTCCGCCCGCCGCTCGCCCTGGTGCTGCCCGCCGGTGGTGGGATCCTGCCTGAAGGCGAGACCACGAACTCGGTCATCTGCCCCACGGCGGTGCAGAGCAGTCGCGACGGCACCCGGTTGCTGGTGCTGGACGTGCCGGCAGAGTGTGCTCCCGGTTCAGGCGAGTTCCCGCTGGTGTGGTTGGTGGACAGCGTGGCGGGCACGGCCAGTTCGTTGCAGGTGGACACGCCGGACCCCGTTCTGGGCGTGGGGCCCTACACCGACCAGCGTCAGGACGATGAGCGGGGCTACTTCCTGGTGGCGGGCACTACCACGGCGCAGGTCTACGCCACCGATCTCGCCTCCGGCACCACCGGGTGGCACGCCAACCAGTTGCTGGCGGCCGACCCTACCGACGTGGTTGCCCTGGCCGGCCGCGGCCGCTCTCTCCTGGCGCTGACGGGCGATCAGCTGGTGGGGGTGAACCTGGACCTGCCCGCCGCCGGCTCTCAGCTCGGTCCGGTGAACGCCCTGAGCGGCGGCCGCATGCTGGTGGCGGACCCGCTCGACCGCTCCGATCACCTGCTGGTGCTGGGCGGTTCGCAAGTGGAGGTGCATGCGGGCCTGGGGTCGGCGCAGGAGAGCCCGCCGGAACCGAACCGCGTGAGCAGCTTCGCGGCGGCCGCCGCGACCATGGACCCGTTCCGGGCCTACGCGTACGTCCTGCTGGACGGCGCCGTCGGGGTCATCGACCTTTACACGGGTGGCGCGTCAGGCGAACCGCTTCGCAGCAACCGGTTCGACGTGGCCGAGTTGGTGTTGGCAGCCGGCCCGGCCGGCCGATCGGTGGGCGCGATCAGTTGGGTGCGGGCTGCGGATCCGCCGGCGCTGCCATAGTCTCCAGCGCGGCGCGAAGGTGTGCCAGCGCGTCGGCTCGCACGGCCTGACGGGCGGTGCGCACCGCGCTCGCCACCGCCCGCGCGTCCGCGCTGCCGTGGCCAATGAAGGCGTAACCGTTGACACCTAGCAGTGGCTGCGCGCCGTATTCCGCGGGGTCCATGCGATCGGCCACGCGCCGCAGGGCAGGCTTGACCAGTAGAGCGCCAACCTTGGAGCGCAGGTCGCTCACGAGCGCCTCGCGCACCCAGCCGAAGAGCGTACGCGCCTCTCCCTCCGCCAGCTTGAGGATGACGTTGCCGGTGAAGCCGTCGGTGACGACCACGTCTACGACGCCGCTGAACAGGTCGCGTCCTTCGATGTTGCCGTAGAAGTTGAGCCCGCGTTCACCCTGGAGGAGCACGTGCGCCTCTCTCACCAGCTCGTTGCCCTTGTGGGGCTCCTCCCCGATGGACATCAGGCCCACCTTCGGGTCCTTCACGCCCCAGACGCGCTCCACGTACGCGCTTCCGAGCAGGGCGAACTGCCGCAGCCAGTCCGGTCGGCAGTCCGTGTTGGCGCCTGCGTCGAGCAGAGCCGAGAACCCGCCGCTCTTGGGAACGTTGGTGAGGATGGCCGGGCGGTCCACGCCGGGGATGCGGCCGAGCACCAGCAGCGCGGCGGCCATGCTGGCGCCCGAGTGCCCCATGGACACGCAAGCGTCGGCGCGGCCGTCCTTCACCAGTCGCATGCCCACCATGACGCTGGAATCACGACGGCGGCGCACGTCGGCAGCATGGTCGTCCATGGAGATGACGTCGGACGCGTGCTGTATCTCGAGGTCCACCCCGCCCAGGCGCGCGAGCTCCGCCTTCAGCGTGGGCTCGTCTCCCACCAGGATCACGCGTGCGCCCGCCAGGTGCGCCTGAACGGCACCCTCCACGGCGGCGCGCGGCATGTTGTCGCCACCCATGGCGTCGAGCGCGATCACGGCCTGCTCCGCGGCGGTCCCTCTACCCGCGCCACGCGTAGTGGCGGCGTCCGGGGCGGGGTCGGGCTGTGCGGGGGCGTCTTCTGCACGCTGCATGACGCAGCAGTATAGCGCCGCGCGGCCCGCCGCCTGGAGCCCTGGCCTGGTCCTCCGTGAACCCTTTGGTGGGCCGCGGGGCGCCCCTCCTCGGGTGGGCGCTACACTGGCCGAGTGGACTTCCGTACCTTCGACGCTCCTGCGGGCGAACGGCTCGACGTTGCCATCGCCATGGCGCTCGAGCTCTCGCGCACGTACGCCAAGGAGCTGGTAAGCGAGGGCTACGTGACCGTGGACGGTCGGCCCGTGGGCAAGGCCGCCACCAAGCTCACTGGCACGGAAACGGTGTCGGTGATCCTCCCCCCGCCCAGGCCCATGCACGTGGAACCCGAGGACCTCGAGCTTCACGTCATCTACGAGGACCAGGACCTGGCTGCCATCAACAAGCCGCCCGGCATGGTGTCGCACCCCACGGCCACGCTTCGCACCGGCACGGTGGTGAACGCGCTGCTGGGGCGCATGCCGCTCTCCAAGGAGAGCCTGCAGGACCCGGCTGACGAGGCCTACAGGCCCGGTATCGTGCACCGGCTGGACAAGGACACTTCCGGCGTGATGGTGGTGGCCAAGAACGAGGCCGCTCACAGGCATCTCGCCAACTCGTTCAAGAAGCGCTTCAGCGAGAAGGAGTACGTGGCCATAGTGGTAGGCGCCGTGGAGGACGGCGTAACGGTGGACGCGCCCATCGGCCGGCACCCGGTGAAGCGACAGTCCATGACGGTGGGTGGGGAGAACGCCAAGAGCGCCACCACGCGCGTGCGTGTCATCGCCACGGTGCCCGGCTACTCGCTGGTGAAGGCGCGCCCTCACACTGGGCGGACGCATCAGATCCGGGTTCACCTGGCGTACCTGGGCGCTCCCATCCTGGGTGACGAACTGTACGGCCGCGCCTCCAGCGCCATAGCCCGGCAGGCGCTGCACGCTTTCAGGCTCACGGTGCCTCACCCGGCGGACAACGAGGCCATGACGTTCACGGCCCAGGTGCCTCTCGACATGGTGGAGGCGTGGCTCAAGCTCGGCGGCAGTTGGCCACCTACCGAGGGCGAGGAACTCTGAGCGGTGTTAGCCTCTGCCTAGACCCGTGAGGGGTGCCTGACGTGCGTCAGGACCGAAAGGACAACCGCGTGAACTACCGAGATCTGTTCGACATGACGGGCCGCAACGCCCTCGTCATCGGGGCCGGTTCCGGCATCGGCCGCGCCACGGCCAAGGGCCTCGCCGATTTCGGCGCCATCGTCACGGTGGCCGACAGCAACCTGGAGGCCGCGCAGGCCACGGCCGCCGAACTGGAGGCCGCCGGCTACCGCGCCACAGGCGTGCAGGTAGACATAACCAACGGCGAGCAGGTACGGCAGCTCGTGCAGGGCATGCCCTCGCTCGACGCGCTCGTGTGCACGCCGTCCATCAACGTGCGTAAGCGCCTCACGGACGTGACCGAGGGCGAGTTCGACCGCGTGATCAACGTGAACCTGAAGGGCAGCTTCAACGTCATGAAGGAAGCGGGCGCGGTCATGGCGGAACAGGGCAAGGGCAGCATGGTGTTCTTCTCGAGCATCCGCTCCCAGGTGGTCGAGCCGGGCCAGGGCGTCTACGCCGCCACCAAGGCGGGCACGCTGCAGATGATCCGGGCGCTGGCTTCCGAGCTGGGGCAGAAGGGCGTGCGCGCCAACGCGGTCGCGCCAGGCGTCGTCGAAACCCCGCTCACGGAACAGATCAAGGCGCAGCCCACCTGGTACCAGGCGTACGCGGACAAGAGCGCGCTGGGGCGCTGGTCCCAGCCCAGTGAGCTCGTGGGCGCGGTCATCTTCCTCGTGTCCGACGCGGCCAGCTTCGTGACGGGCTCCATCCTTTACGTCGACGGCGGCTGGACCGCGCAGGACGGCCGCTTCACCCCGCCACTGTGACGCCAGCGGACCTGCCGGGCGGGCAGGCGTTCCCTTCGGACCTGGCGCGCCGCGCCGCGGAGGCCGTGGACCCGGCCCGCGTGGCCGAACTGGCGCAGGGTCTGGTGCGTATACGCAGCGTGTTCGACGCCGAGGCGGGCACCAACGAGACGGCCGCCGCCGAGTACGTGGCGCAGCAGCTGCGCAGCCTCGGGCTCCACCCGGTGATCGAGGAGGTGGTGCCAGGGCGCCCCAACGTGATCTGCGACTGGCAGGGCAGCGGGTACGACCCTGAGAAGCACCGCACGCTGATGTTCGAGGGGCACACCGACGTGGTCACGGAAGGTGACCCAGGCAAGTGGCAGGTGCCGCCCTTCGAAGGGCGCATCGAAGGCGACGTTCTTCACGGCCGCGGTTCCGCGGACATGAAGGCCGGCGTGGCCGCAAGCATCGCCGCGCTTGAGGCCGTGATGCGCGTGGCGCCAGAGCTGCCGGGGCGCATCCGCCTCGGCATCGTGGTGGACGAAGAGGGCATGATGCTCGGCATCAAGCACTTCATAGAGCGCGGCTGGGCGGACGAGGTGACGGGCGCCATCGTGGCAGAACCCGAGGAGAACGAGATCTGCCTCTTCCAGAAGGGCGCCATGCGCGTGCACGTGCGCGTGACGGGCGTCATGAGCCACGGCGCCATGCCGTACGCCGGCGTGAACCCCGTGAGGGGGCTGGCGGACTTCGTGGTGGCACTCCGCGACCTGGAGCGGCGCGAGCAGGCGCGGCTGGGTGAGCACGAGTTCCTCGGTCTCCCCTGGATCACCCCCACCGTCACGCGCGCGCCCGCCGCGGGCGAGGCGCAACTGAACGTCATGCCGGAGGAGGCGTACGTCGCTCTGGACATCCGCACGGTGCCTGGTCAGTCGCATGACGAGATCGAGGCGGAGCTCCGGGCGATAGCCGCGGAGCTAGAGGCCGGCACCGACCGACTGCGGTTCCATATCGACGTCTTCGAGTCGCGGCCCTGGACGGAGACGCGCGCGGACGATCCATTGGTGCAGGCCGTGGAGGCCGTCTACCCAGCCGTACTCGGCGGGCCGCCGCGGTACGGCGGTGTACCTGGCGCAACGGACGGCACGTTCCTGTGGGCCCTGAAGAACATCCCCATCGTCACCGTGGGGCCCGGCGACCGCGAGATCCCGCACCAGGTCGACGAGTTCGTGAGGCTCTCCGAAACGACCCTGTCGGCGCGCCTATACGCCGCGGCTGCGGTAACCTATCTAGCGTCAGGCAAAGCGTGACGGGCTCTTCCGCCCGCCTCAACCCGCAACCTTCTCGCCCCCGGCCGCTGCCGGGCTCACAACCATCACTGGAGGAACGCATGTCCGATACCGCTTCCCGAACCTTCGCTCCCAAACTGGTGCTGGCGCTGTTGCTGGTGCTCGGTCTGGTGCTGGGCACGGCCTCTGCGCAGGACCCCGAGCCGGTCTACGGCGGCACCGTCACGGTCGCCATCACCGCCGACCCGCCGGGGTGGGACCCCACCATCTCCACCTCTCAGGAGATTCCGCGCGTCATGTACCACAACGTCTTCGAGGGCCTCGTGCGCTTCGACGCGAGCGGCACGATCGTGCCGGCCCTGGCGGAGTCTTACGAGACGAGCGCGGACGGTCTCACCTGGACGTTCCAGCTGCGTGACGGCGTCAAGTTCCACGACGGTTCCGACCTGACGGTGGAGGACGTCATCGCTAAGTTCGAACGGGCGATGGACCCTGAATCCGGCCACACCAACAGTGCCTACTACGCCTCGATCGAGAGCGTTACTTCGCCGGCGGCGAACACCGTGGTGTTCCAGCTCAGCCAGCCTAGCCGCGGGCTGCTTTACAACCTGGCGAGGCCTGACTCCATCATCTACCCGGCCGCCAAGGCCGAAACGCAGCGCTCCGAGCCCATCGGCACGGGGCCGTTCCGCTTCGTTTCGTACACCGAGGGTAGCCAGGTCGTCCTCGAACGCTTCGACGATTACTACATCGCGGGCGTGCCGTACGTGGACCGCGCCGTGTTCCGCATCATCGGCGATCCCAACACCCGCTTCGCAGCGCTGCAGGCCGGCGATATCGACCTGATCGGCGTGGCTCTGCAGCCCGAGCAGTTCCTGCAGATCGCCGCCAACCCCGAGCTCAAGGGCACCGAAGGCACCGCCACCACCGAGATCACCGTGGCGATGAACAACGCGCGCGCCCCCTTCGACGATCTTCGCGTGCGGCAGGCGATCACGCTCGCCATCGACAAGTCCACCATCGTCGAAGGCGCTATGTTCGGCCTGGGCACCATCATAGGCAGCCACATGAGCCCCGCCGAGCCCTACTACATCGACCTGTCCAACACCTACCCTTACGACCCGCAGCGCGCCCGCGAACTCCTTGCGGAGGCCGGCTACGCCGACGGCTTCACGATCCATTTCGAACTGCCAGAGCCTTACAACATCGAGCGCCGCAGCGGTGAAGTGGTCGCGCAGCAGCTGCGCGCCGTCGGCATCGACGTGGAACTGAGCGTGGTGGAGTGGGGCACCTGGATCCAGCGCATCCTGCTCGGCGCGGATTACGACATGACCATCATCGGTCACTCGGAGCCGCGCGACATCAACGTGTACGGCAACCCCGACTACTACTACCAGTACGACAACCCGCGCGTGGTCGAGTTGCTGGCCGAAGCGGAAGCGGCCACGAGCGCTGAAGCCGAGACGGCCGCCTACCAGGAGATCGCCACGATCATCGCCAACGACGCGGTGAACGTGTGGCTCTTCTCGCCGCCGTACCTCGTGGCCGCTCGCCAGAACGTTTACGGCTTCTGGCAAGATCAGCCGACGCCCGCCATCGACGTCACCGGGGTGTACAAGACCAACTGAGTCAGTAGCGGTTAGCCCCCGATGCTAGGTTTCGTACTCCGGCGCTTCTTCACCGCGCTGCTGAGCGTCCTGCTGGCGAGCATGGTCGTCTTCTCGGCCCTGCTCGCCGTGCCGGGCGACCCGGCGGCGATCATCCTGGGCATAAACGCCACCCCCGAGGCGCGCGAGGTGCTGTCACGCAAGCTCGGCCTCGACGTACCGCCCCTGAAGCGTTACGTGCAGTGGCTGGGCGGCGTGGCACAGGGCGATTTCGGGGAGAGCATCAACTACCAGCGGCCGGTGGGGCCCCTCATCGCCGACCGGCTGCGCGTCAGCGTGCCGCTCTCCATCGGTGCCGCCCTGTTGGCCTGTCTCATCGCCATCCCCTTGGGCATCTTCGCCGCGGTGCGAAGGGGCACCGTGTGGGATCCGCTGGTCACTTCGCTTTCACAGCTCGGGGCAGCGGTGCCCAGCTTCTGGCTCGGCCTCTTGTTCATCCTCTTCTTCGCGGTGCAGAGGAGGTTGCTGCCGGCCGGCGGCTTCACGCCGTTCTCGGAGGATCCGGTGGCCTGGGCACGCAGCCTGGCACTTCCCGTTCTGGCGTTGGCGCTGGGGCAGGCTGCCGTCATGACCCGCATGACACGGGCCGCCATGCTCGAGGTGCTCAACCAGGATTTCGTGCGCACGGCGCGGGCCAAGGGCGTGGCGCCCAGGGGCGTGGTGTTCAAGCACGCCCTGCGTAACGCTATGGTCACCATCATCACTATCCTCGGCTTGTCGCTCACCAACGTCTTCATCGGCTCCATCGTCATCGAGCAGGTGTTCGCGCTGCCCGGTCTGGGGCGCCTGGCGCTCACCGCCATCGGCACACGCGATTTCCCGCTGCTGCAAGGCGAGATCCTCGTTTACGCCGCCACCATCGTGGCGCTCGGCTTCCTCGTCGACATCTCGTACGGCCTCCTCAACCCGAGGATCCGCTACTCGTGAGCGCGCGTCCTCGCCGCCGCCTGAGCCTCGGCCGGCTGAACCTCTACGCCGGCGCGGTCCTGATCGGCGTGCTCGTGCTGGCGGCGCTCGTCAGCTTCGTGTGGTTGCCCTACGACCCGCAGGCCATGAACTTCGCCGCGCAACTGTCTGTGCCCAGCAAGGCGCACCCGCTCGGCGCCGACCACTTCGGACGTGACCTGTTGGCGCGGGTGCTGGTCGGGGCCCGTTCCACCCTGTACGTGGGCTTCACGGCCGTCGGCATCGCGCTCAGCGTCGGCAGCCTGCTCGGCGCGCTGGCGGGTTACCTGGGCGGCCTGATGGACGAGGTCATCATGCGCGTGGTGGACGTGGCGTACGCCTTCCCAGCCATCCTCATGGCCCTGCTCCTCGCCGCGGTCTTCCAGCCCGGCACCCTCACGGCCATGACGGCCATCGGCATCGCCACCGTGCCGATCTTCGCGCGCATCGTGCGCGCCAGTGTGCTCTCCATCAAGGAGAGGGAGTTCGTGGAGGCCGGGCGTGCCCTCGGCATGCGCTCCGGGCGCATCCTCCTGCGTCACGTGCTGCCCAACGCCGTCGGTCCCCTCATCGTGCAAGCCAGCCTGAGCCTGGCCGTGGCCGTCCTGGCCGAGGCCGCACTCAGCTTCCTGGGTCTCGGCACGCCCCCCGACGTACCCAGTTGGGGCAACATGCTGCGCGAGAGCCAGAGCTTCATGTCCATGAGCGCCTGGCCGGCGCTCGTGCCCGGCCTCGCCATCGTGTGGACCGTGCTCGGGTTCAGCCTACTGGGCGACGCCCTGCGTGACCTGTGGGACCCGCGCACCTGAAGTCTGTCTCGGGCGACCCTAGCTGAACCTCTCCGTAGCTTCGCTGAGCGCCCCCGTCCTAGCGCAACGCTTGACGTCCGAACAGTAGACCAGAACCACCAGCCGAAGCCGCTCTGGGTTGGGCAGCAGCCCGGCCGGCGGTGACGTACTGGGTCTTGCCGTGCCGGGCGCCGTAGCACCCACAAGAGTCCCCTCTTTCACCGCCGCGAAGCCGCAACCAGCACGTAACCCGACCTCGCCCACCATGGGGCACCCGAAATCGAAAACGGAAGGGTATCCCGGAGCGCAGGCTCCGAGGTCAGTCGTCAAAGGAGTTGCACATGAGTATCGACACTGGTATCAAGATCCTTACTGCCGATGTGGGCTTCACGAGCTTGATCAAGCCTGTTGTCGACAAGATCGACACCAGTGCCGACACGTGGGCCAGTGGCAGCCACGCGCACGTGCTTCTGGATTTCCCCCTCACCTGGGCCATCGGCCAACTCATGCTCATGAACAGCGTGGAACGCGCCCGCACGGTGGTGGCAACGCAGGCCACCCACCCGGCCTACAAGGACATGCTGGCGGCGTTCCATGTTAGTGCAGTAGTGGACGCGCACGACGCCAACGGCCTGATCACCGGCATCTACGCCGCCGCGTCGGCCATGAAGGTCTATCAGTGGGAGTCGGGCCTCACCTACATGGAGTTGCGGGTAACGCGGCTGTTGGTTCTTGGCTACGACACGGCCAGCGCGGCCGAGAACCTGCGGGTCACGCAGAAAACGGTGAACGCGCACGTCTCCAACATCCTCACCAAACTAGGGCTCGACACGAGAGCGCAGTACGTAGCCGCTCTCATCGCTCATCACACTTGAACCTGGGCATCGCGGCGCACCGGCGTTGTACCTCCGCCGGCGCGCCCGCTCCTTCACATGCGCCTGAGGCGGCTGATCCGCTCCTCGATGGGTGGGTGCGTGGCCATGAGGCCGACCGCGTTCATGCGCCGAAGCGGGTTCACGAAGAAAAGAGAGCGCACTCCCTCGCTCACCTCAAGGTGCTGGCCGGAGTAGTCACCGAGCTTCTCCAGCGCTCGGGCCAACCCCTCGGGGTTACGGGTGATGAAGGCTCCGGCCGCGTCCGCCAGGTACTCGCGCTTGCGGCTCACGGCCATCCGTGCCAAGGCGCCCAGGATGGGGCCCAGCACGAGGAGCACCAGCAGGAGGATCATGGCCACCCCCTGGCCCTTGCCGCCCCCGCTAGAGTCGCGCCGGGAGGAGCGCCTACTGCTGCTGCTGTCACCGAACCCCCCGAAGTACGACCACCGCATGATCAGGTCGCGCAGCACGAGGATGGCGCCAAGCGTGGCCACCAGCATCGACATGAAGCGGATGTCGTAGTTGCGGATGTGCGCCATCTCGTGCGCGATGACGCCCTCGAGTTCCTGCCTATCAAGTAGCTGCAGGAGACCGGTCGTTACTGCGATGGTGGAGTGCTGCGGGTCTCTTCCGGTGGCGAAGGCGTTGGGCGCCGGCGAGTCGATCACGTACACCTTCGGCATCGGCACGCCGGCGCCGATGGCCACGGCCTCCGCCACGTTCACAAGGTAGCGGTGCTCCTCCACTGTGGCTGGCCTCGCTCCTGAAGCGGCGAGGGCTATCTTGTCCGAGAACCAGAAGCCGGCCACGGCTTGGCCGGCGCCGATGAGCAGGGCGATGCCCACGAAGAAGAGCGAGGCCGACGGGTCGGTCACCTGCGCCAGGAGGTAGCCGATGGCAACCAGCAGACCCATGGTGAAAAGCGCCAGGAACCAGGAACCGCGCATGTTGGCGGCCTTGTAGTCGAGCAGGTTGATGCGCCTGCCGGTACCGGGTTCGGTGAACTGGTCGGGCAGGCGCTGGCGCTGGTCGGTCACGCTTCAGGCCCTCGATCCGGCCGCCAGGCGGCCGAACGCGTGTTGTCGGTTACGCTTCCGAGGCACCGCTGGGGGCGCTGAACGACACCTGCGGCACTTCGCGGTCGCCTTCGGGGATCTGCAGGAACACGGCGGCCTTCTTGCCCATCGGGCCAGCAAGGAAGACGGCGGGCACGGTCTCGATGAGAGTGTTGAACTGCATGACCGCGTCGTTGTAGAACTGGCGCGCGTAGGCGATCTTGTTCTCGACGCCCGACAGTTCCTCCTGCAGGAGCAGGAAGTTCTCGTTGGCGCGGAGCTGAGGGTAGTTCTCGGCGATGGCGAAGAGCCGCCCGAGCGCGGCCGACATCATGTTGGCAGCTTCCGCGGACTCGTTGACGGATTGGGCGTTCATCATGGCCTGGCGCGAGCGGGCCACGTCTTCGAACACCTGCTTCTCGTGCGCCGCGTAACCCTTCACTGTCTCCACCAGGTTGGGCACCAGGTCTGCGCGCCGCTTGAGCTGCACGTCGATCTGGCTCCACGCGTTCTGGTAGCGCTTCTCGTAAGTGACTATGCGGTTGTAGATCGAGACCGCGTACAGAACCAGTGCGGCCAGGATGATCAGGACGATGAGGCTTCCCACGGTTGAACCTCCTGCACCGATTGTAGCGTAGCGGCCGCGTTATGGAAGCGAAGAACCTCAGTCTAGGCGCAGCTTAATTACCCCGCCTCCCAGCAGCCTCTCGCCGTCGTAGATCACGGCGCTCTGGCCGTTGGCCACAGCGAACTGCGGGTCGTCGAACTCCAGGCGGAAGCGCTGCTCATCCAGAAGCGTGAGCGTGGCCGCTTCCGGTGTCTGGCGGTAGCGCACCTGCGCCTGTACGCGCGTTGGGAGCTGCTCGTCCGGTACCAGGAAGTTGCTCCTGGCGGCCTCCAGGCCGCGCCAGTGGCACATGTCGCGGGTGCCCACCACCACCTCGTTGGTCTCCGCCCTGAGCTCTATGACGAAGCGCTCCAAGTGGGACTGCCTGAGCCCCAGCCCCTTCTTCTGGCCGATGGTGTAGAACATCACGCCCCTGTGCTCCCCGGCCACGGCGTGGCCGTCCGCCGCGTCCAGGATCTGGCCAGGCACGGCTTTGGCGGCCTGGGCAAGATAATCCTTGACGGTGGTGGGAACGAAGCAGAGGCCGGAGGAACTCTTCTTCTCCGCCGTGCGCAGGCCGCGTTCTGCCGCCATGGCCCGCACCTCGGCCTTGGTGAGGTCGCCGAGGGGGAACAGCAGGTACGGCAGGATCTGCCGCGGCAGGGCCCAGAGGAAGTAGGTCTGGTCCTTGTCGTCGTCCAACCCCCGGTGCAGCTCGGGCCCGTTCGGGCCGTCCACGCGCCTCACGAAGTGCCCGCTGGCCATGTACTCGCAACCGAGCGCCTGCGCCCTTTCCACGAACGCCCCGAACTTGATATGGCGGTTGCACCAGACGCAGGGGTTGGGCGTCTCGCCCGCCGTGTAGCCCGGCACGAACGGGTCGATGACGATGTCGTGAAAAACGTCTCGGAAATCGAGTAGATAGAAAGGTACGTCCAGCCGATCGGCCACCCGGCGGGCGTCGTAAGCCGCGTCGGGTGAGCAGCACAGGTCGAAAGCGCCGGCCGGCCGGTCATCGGGCCAGAACCTAAGCATGCTGCCCACTACCTCGTAGCCCTGCTCCGACAGCAGAGCCGTGGCTACGGACGAATCCACGCCGCCCGACATGGCGGCCAGCACCTTGACGGGCGCCGCTGTGGACCCGCCGGCTTCCGGTGGCGCCTCGGTGGCATGTTGGGTGACTGCACTCACGAACATAGATTCTAGTCGAGCCGAACGGCGCGCATGGTAACCCCGTTAGCGCAGGAGCCACGCTAACGGCCCCGTCCCGCTGCGCCCTGCGGTAGACTCCCAGGCGGAGGTACGCGTGAAGGTCGGACGGATAGTCGGCATAGTTCTGCTGGTACTGCTGGTCCTCTACCTGCTCCTGTTCCATGCGGCCAACCCGGTTCTGGTGGGCCTGCCCTGGCTCTCAGTCCTGATCCCACCCGTGCCCGTGTCCTACGTGGTCGTGTTAGCGCTGTTGGTGGGCTTCCTGGCTGGTTGGCTACCGACGCGGCTGCTGGCCTGGCGGCGCGGGCGCGAGGTCAAGCGCCTCGAGAAGCGCCTCACCGAACTCGAACCGCCCACCGTTGCCTCCGTCCCGCAAGCCCCTTACCAACATGGCGAGTACCCCGTCATCCCCGACCGAGCCGCTCAGCACGACCCGTACTCAGCCGCCAGCGGCACGTACGACGGGTCCTACGACGAGCATGAGGGCTAAGCTGCTTGATGCTCAGTAGGTGTGTAACGGGGCGGGGTTCCCCCGCCTGGCAAGTCTCACAGGAGAAGAACCGGTGAACGCAGGGCCGAAGAACGGGCCGGTCGAGCGTCCCGCGCTGCGTTGGCTCGTGCGGCCGCCCGCTCCACCCGGAGCTGTCGCCGCACTGGCGCGCTCGCTTCAGGTGCCGCCAGCCTTGGCGGCTCTGCTCTGGTCCCGGGGGCTCAGGGACGCTGCCCCCGATCACCTCACGCCACCGCTCGTGCTGAGCCCGAACCCGGCCTTGCCTGAGGCGGCGGCGCGCCTAGCGAACGCGGTTCATCATCAGCGACGCATCCTCATACACGGCGATTACGACGCTGACGGTATCAGCGGCACCGCTATCCTCGTGCTGGGCCTAAGGGAACTGGGCGCCAACGTGGAGGCCTTCATCCCGAACCGCCTCACCGACGGTTACGGCGTGAACCCGGACCGCGTACCCGAACACGCGGAACGGGCCGAACTGTTCGTGACGGTGGACTGCGGCGTGAGCAACCTGAGCGAAGTAGCTGCGCTCCAGCAGCTCGGCGTGGAGGTCATCGTCACCGATCACCACACCCCCGGTGAGGTGCTGCCGGATTGCCTGGTGGTGCACCCGGGCCTCTCGCCCCTGGCCCAGCACGGCCTCCCGGAGCTGACGGGTGCGGGCGTGGCGTTCCACCTGCTGTGGGCGCTGCGCTCGCACCTGGGTCTCGGAGCGCCCCTCGACTACACAGACCTCGCCACACTGGGCACCATCGCGGACGTCGCCCCACTTCTAGGTGAGAACCGCGCTCTCATCCGCGAGGGACTGGCTCGCATGAGGGAGTCGCGCTGGGCCGGCGTCAGGGCGAGCGTGGCGCAGGCGAGGCTCCAGGGGGAGCTCACGGCCCGTCAGGTGGCTTTCGTGCTCGCTCCGCGGCTCAACGCCGCCGGCCGCCTCGGCGAGGCGGACCTGGGGTTGGAGCTGCTCACCACGGCCTCCGAACGACGAGCCGAGGAGCTCGCCGTGTACCTGGACGCCCGCAACCTCGAGCGCCGCCAGATCCAGGATCACATGTTCGCCGAAGCCAAGGAGAAAGCCGATCCGACCGCGCCTGCCCTCGTCATCGAAGATCCCGGCTGGCACCCCGGAGTGATGGGCATAGTGGCCAGCAAGCTACTGGATACCTACTACCTGCCCGTGTTCATCGCGGCTGCTGGCAAAGGCTCCGTGCGCTCCACCCCCGGCATCTCCGCCGTGGGCGGGCTGCGCGCCGCGGCCCCCCACCTGCAGCGTTACGGCGGCCATCAGCAGGCGGCCGGCTTCGCCCTAGATATGACGGACTTCGAGGCCTTCAGGGAGGCCATCTACGGTTACGTGCGCCGCTTCCCGCGGCCGGAACCGACGGTGGTGGCGGACGCCATCGTCTCCGCCGACGAACTGAACGGCGGGTTGTGGCGCTCCATTACTGACCTGGAGCCGTACGGCGAGGGGCATCCGGCACCGCTCTTCGCCCTGGTGGACAGGCTGGACATGGCCCGGGCGGTGGGTCAGGGCGGCGCCACCCTGCAACTGAGAGTTGGCGGGGTGAAGGGCGTGGCGTGGCGTCAGGGCGAGCTGGCCGCCACCCTGCCGGCCGGCGCCACGGTCAACGCCGCCGTCACTCTGGGTGAGAACGAGTGGCAAGGCACGAAGAGCCTGGAGTTCGTGGCGGAGGCGGTGCGCATCGCTGAACCGCTGGCGCTCGAGGGTGTAGCGGGCGAAGCTGCCGCCGCCGGTGGCGGGGCGTGGGCGGTCAGGAGGGGCGGCGACCCTGGCGCGACCGGGCCGACGGTTCGCGAGCTCCCTGGCGAGGACCCGGTTAGCGCACTGGAAGCGCTAGCTTCCGGAGGGAGCGTGACGCTCGACCTGTCGACCGGCGCCCTTGCCGCCACGGAGGGAGAGGCCCTGGAAGAACCCACTGTGGCCGAGCTCAGGCGCGCACTGCAGGGCCTGATGCGCGGCCACGCACTGCCCTTCTCCGAGACCAAGACCGGGCGCCTGAGAACCGCCCTCGGGGAACTGGGACTGCTCGATGAGCTTGGCCGCGTGGTGCGGCTTGGTAGCGGCGCCCGGCTGTCGCCCTACGAGTCGCCGAGCTTCTTGGCGGGGCTGATCCGGCGCTACCGGCTACGCACCTTCGTTCACGCCTACCGGCACTTGGACAACGACGGGTTCGCTCGCACGGTAGCCGTGCTGTTCGGACCGGACGTGCCGGCTGCGGACTGAAGTCCGGGCCGCGCAGCGTGGCTTGGAAAGCTGGGCTCGGTCGGCAGTTGGGACGAGCCGGGAACTACATCTCCTCTGGCGCAGCGATACCGAGTAGCGCCAGGGCGTCCACCAGCGTGCGGCGCACCCTGTCCACCAGCAACACACGTGCCTCTCGCATGCCCGCAGGGGAGCGCAGCACCTGGGTGTCCGGCCTGCCGTCCGCGCCTTTGTGGTTGTAGTAGGCGTTCCAGGCGGTGGCCAGATCGAGGGCGTACTGCGCCACCTGATGCGGGGCGAGCTCCTCGGCCGCTACTTCGACCGCCGTGGCGTAGCGTCCCACCGTTCGTGCCAGCCGCACCTCCAGCTCACCCAACGTGCTGAAGTCGGCTCCGGACCTGGCCGCTGCCAGGTCCAGGCCCTCCGCCCGGGCCGCGCGCAGGATGCTGCACGCGCGCGCGTGGGCGTACTGCACGTAAGGCGCGCTGTCGCCCGCCAGGGAGAGGGCCTGCTCCCACCGGAAGTCGATGATCTTGCGCGCTTCGTTCTTGAGCATGCCGAAGCGCAGCGCCCCGATACCCACCTGGCGCGCCACCGTGTCCACGGCGGCCAGGGAGGGGTTCTTCTCCTCCACCACGGCGCGGGCGCGGCGCACCGCCTCCTCCGTCACCTCGTCGATGGAGAGCGTGATGCCTTTGCGGCCGCTCATGGCCTGCCCCTCGAGGGTCACGACCTCGTAGGCCAGGTGGTGGCTGTTGTCGTACGCCCGCTTGCCCTCGGGGGTGCCCGAGAGCGCGAGGGCCGTGCGCACTATCGTCTGTGGGTGGCTCTGCCGCACGTCGATGACGTTGATGATCTCCTCGCCGTGCGCGAAGTGGCGGCCGTCCGGGTTCAGTTCGCCCTGCGGGCTCGAGGTGTAGAGCGGCCTGCCGCTAGGCTGCTGCGAGAAGCGCTCGAACGTGAGCCCGTCGAATATGCCGGCCTTCCAGAACTGGTACCCGATGTCCTTCGCCACGTACATGGCTGCGCCGCCTGAGCGGACGAGCACCACCAGCGGCTCCTCCAGTCCAGGCAGGAACTCCGAGACGTCCATGACGGTGGCGCCGGCGAACTTGCCGGTGGTGGGCCTGGAGACGTAGGGGCTTGCTTCCATGACCTCGAGACCCTTATGCAGGAGGCCGCCGTTGACGATGTCGGACTCCCACACGAGCAGGTCGTACTCCACTCCGATCGAGTGATACGTCTCAAGCTGGGCGCGGAGCACGCGCTCCACCTCGTGCCGCAGCTCGCCGCGCTCGAGGCGGTGCATGACCTCCAGCACGCCGCGCTCGATGGCCTCCCCGTCCGTCTCCCTGGCCTGACCGAGCCGCACGTAAAGCTCGCCCAGCCAGTGGTCGTACTTCCGGGCCCCCGCCGAGTCGTCGTAGCGCGCCTTGAAGTAGGTGACGGCGAAGAGGCTCTCGGCAGCCTGGCGGCCCGTGTCATCGATGTAGTTCTGCACCTCGACGTCGTGCCCGACCGCGTTCAGCAGGCGCGCCGTGGTGTCGCCGAGGACGATGTTGCGAAGGTGGCCAACGTGGGCCTCCTTGTTCGGGTTCACGCTCGTGTGCTCCACCACCACCTTGAGACGTTGCGCCTCGGGCCGTGGGGGGTCGAGAGCGACCTCCTTCACGAAGGCCGCCGGGTCTACCAGGAAGTTGATGTATGGGCCCACCGCTTCAGCGGAGCGCACGCTCGCCGGCAGTGTCAGTGCGGCCACCACGTCGCCGGCTATCTCGGCCGGGGCCTTGCGCAGTTCGCGTGCCAGCGTGAAGGCCACGGGCGTCCCGTAATCGCCGGGTTTGCCTTCGGGCACTTCCTGGATGAGGACTTGAGGCTGCGCCACTCCCAAGGCCCTCACGGCCTCTTCAACGGCGTTCTGCAGGGCCCTGACGACACTCTTCATGACGGAGAACGCTACCACACGGGGCTACGGCGCCACCTCCGCCTGTTCGGTTACAATCGGGAACACCCGCACTGCTGCTCTTCCAGGCGAACGCACGCCAGACGGTGTGCCACGATCCACACTGAGCACGGTGCACCTAGTAAACTTGAGCAATGTCGGCTCAAGTCAGAACCCCAGAGCAGCTAAGCGCGACGCCAATGCGCAGCGTGCAGCAACCCAGCCGATCCTCTACCACCTCAGGCGATTCCGCCTTCGGCTACGCTATGAGCGTTGCCCCAGCGGCTCCGTCCGCCACCCACCCGCCTCTGGCGAACCCTAGGAGTGTCACATGGCAGACGCCGTGAACCAGACCGACTTCAGCCAGAGCATCCCCGTCTGCCCCGTGCGCGGGTCGGTGCTCTACCCCACCATGGTCATGCCCATCGACGCCGGTCGTCAGGTGAGCATCCGCGCCATAAACGCCGCCCTCGACCGCGACCGCACCATCGTCATCGTCAGCCAGCGCGATCGCGACGTCGAGGAGCCGGGCGTCACCGACCTGTACGAGGTCGGTACCGCCTGCAACATCATGCGCATGAAGAAGAACCCCGACGGCACCATCCAGATGCTGGTACGGGCGTTCGCGCGCGTGAAGGTCACGGAGTACGAGCAGGAGGGCGGGCTCATCGAGGCCTCCGTCGAGCCGCTCGACGTGCCGGACGGCGACGCCGTCGAACTCGAGGCCGCCTACCGCGAGCTCCGCGAGAAGTTCCGGGAGCTTATCGAGAGCGGTAGCCGCAGCGTGCAGTCCGAGGTCGCCCAGTTCGTAATGAACTTGGAGGACCCCGGCCAGTTCGCCGACTACGTGGCCTACCACCTCGACTTCCGCCTGGCCGACAAGCAGGCAGTGCTCGAGGCGTCCACGGTGGCGGCCCGCATCAAGCACGTGCTGCTCCTCATAGACACCGAGATCGAGCTGCAGGAAACGCAGCGGCGTCTGCAGCGCGAGGTCAAGGACGAGATAGACCGCAACCAGCGCGAGTACTTCCTCCGCGAGCAGATCAAGGCCCTGCAGAAGGAGCTGTCCGGCGGGGACGACGAAGAGGACGAGGTGGCTGCGTTCCAGGAGAAGCTGGAGGCGCTCGAGTTGCCCGAGGCCGTCATGAAGGAGGCGCAGCGCGAGCTCAACAGGTTGGCCCGCATGCACCCCGACTCCGCCGAGGCCTCCGTCATCCGCACCTACCTGACCACCATCACGGAGCTGCCGTGGAACGAGCGCTCGGAGGACAGCCTGAACATCACGCAGGCAACGGAAGTCCTCGATGAGGACCATTACGGCCTGGAGAAGGTCAAGGACCGCGTGCTCGAGTATCTCGCCGTGCGCAAGCTCAAGAGCGAGCGCGCCAAGAAGGGCGAGCTGGAGCTCTCGGACGTGAACCGCGGCCCGATCCTCCTCTTCACGGGCCCCCCGGGCGTGGGCAAGACGAGCATCGCCAAGTCCATCGCCAAGGCGCTGGGGCGCGAGTACGTGCGCATCAGCCTCGGCGGCGCGCGCGACGAGTCGGACAT